>NZ_JAJJPB010000012.1:0-107240 GCF_020908015.1 Clostridium aromativorans | reverse complement strand
TCATAACACCGGTAGCAATGCATGAAGGGTTGAGGTTTGCAATAAGAGAAGGCGGAAGAACAGTTGGTTCTGGTGTCGTAACTAAAATAGTTGAGTAATAGGTGTAAATTACTGTAGTTTTTTAACAAAGAAGGAAAGGGTATATAAATGCCCTTCCCTTCTTTATAAATTTTATATTTGTCACTTGTCAGAAATAGAAATTTATTGTATAATTAAGTGGTTGTGATGTTATAACAGCGATGAAGCAAGAGGTTGCCGGACTTCCGGGTAATTCTTGATTGAGTATGCCATGGTCTTGAACCAGGTGACGGTGCTTTTGTAAAAGGTCACTTTGCGTAAATTAAATGAAACGCCTGGTACAGTTTACAGAATGTGTCCGCTGTTGTACGTAAGGAGCATAGCGTGCATGAAAAGGAGGGAAATAATAATGGCAAAACAGAAAATAAGAATAAGATTGAAGGCTTTTGATCATACCATATTGGATCAATCATCTGAGAGAATAGTGGAAACTGCTAAATCCACGGGAGCAAAGGTAGCGGGACCAGTACCACTGCCGACTGAAAAAGATGTAGTTACAATCTTAAGGGCTCCACATAAATATAAGGATTCAAGAGAACAGTTTGAGATAAGGACTCACAAAAGGCTTATAGATATAATAAGTCCATCACCTAAAACTGTTGATGCTTTGATGAGATTGGACTTACCGGCGGGCGTAGATATAGAGATTAAATTATAAATTAAGAATTATTACTGACTATTATGACCGTTTATGCGATCCGCTAATACGTTTAGGAGGTGTATTTAAATGAAGAAGGCTATACTGGGTAAAAAACTCGGAATGACCCAGATATTTGATGAAAGTGGGAAGGTAATTCCTGTTACAGTTATTGAAGCAGGTCCTTGTGTAGTTGTTCAGAAAAAAACAGTAGAAAAAGATGGATATAATGCTATACAGGTGGGATTTAATGATATAAGAGAAAAGCTTGTTAACAAACCGTTAAGGGGTCATTTTGCTAAAGCAGGTGTTCCGCTAAAAAGATTTATAAAAGAGTTTAAAGTTGATGATGCAGACAAATATGAAACCGGACAGGAAATAAAGGTAGATGTATTTGTTGAAGGTGATAAGGTAGATGTGTCAGGAGTTTCAAAAGGTAAGGGATTTCAGGGTACTATAAGAAGATGGAATGCTCAAAGGGGGCCAATGTCACATGGTTCAAAATTTCATAGGGCTGTTGGTTCGATGGGAGCTTCGTCTGATCCATCTAGAACTTTTAAAAATATGAAAATGCCGGGACATATGGGCAATAAAAATGTCACGGTATTAAATTTACAAGTTGCGAAAGTTATTCCTGAAAAAAATGTTATTTTAATAAAAGGTGGAATACCAGGGCCTAATAAAAGTTTTGTAATGATAAGAAATACTGTTAAGGCTTGATTTTAATAGAAAGGAGGATGCAGAATGCCTAATGTAGGAT
Organism: Clostridium aromativorans; assembly: GCF_020908015.1. Taxonomy (NCBI): domain Bacteria; kingdom Bacillati; phylum Bacillota; class Clostridia; order Eubacteriales; family Clostridiaceae; genus Clostridium; species Clostridium aromativorans. The sequence goes on along the minus strand of NZ_JAJJPB010000012.1, from coordinate 105,765 downwards.
TATTTAATAAAGAAGGACAAAAAATTGGAGAATTTGAATTATCAGATAATGTATTTGGAACTAGAGTGAATCAATATGCTCTCCATCAAGTAGTGGTAGCACAACTTGCAAATAAGAGACAGGGAACACAGTCAGCGAAAACTAGAGCTGAAGTTTCTGGCGGTGGAATTAAACCTTGGAGACAAAAAGGAACTGGTAGAGCAAGGCAGGGATCTATAAGAGCTCCTCAGTGGATTCACGGTGGTATAGTTTTTGCAGTGAAGCCAAGGGATTATAGAATTTCAGTTCCAAAATCAGTTAGAAAAGTAGCTATGAAATCAGCTTTATCCAGTAAGGTTGAAGAGAACGAAATGGTAGTCCTGGATAATTTGGAGATAGATGTTCCAAAAACAAAGGAAATAGTAAAATTGTTGAATGTATTTGACGCAAAAAAAACATTGATTGTTACAGTTGAATCAAATCAAAATGTATACAGATCAGCGAGAAATATACCAGGAGTATCAGTTATTCCTGTTAATAATTTAAACGTGTATGATATATTAAAATTTGACAAACTTATGATAACTAAGGATGCTGTATCAAAGATTGAGGAGGTGTATGCATAATGAAATATACTAATTATGATATCATAAAAAGACCTGTTATAACAGAAAAAAGCATGGGCTGCATGAATGATAAAAAATATACCTTTATAGTTGATATACATGCCAATAAATTAATGATAAAAAAGGCTGTAGAAGATGTATTTGATGTGACTGTTGAAACTGTAAATACAGCAAGATATGTGGGAAAGAAAAAAAGAGTTGGTGTTCATATTGGAAAACGACCTGATTATAAGAAGGCCATTGTTAAACTTACAGAAGACAGTAAGACTATAGAATTTTTTGAAGGAATGCAGCAGTAAATAAAGCAATGAATGAAGCAGTTATTGGAGAAATCCAGATAAGCGAAAAAAGGGAGGGAATACCGTTATGGCAATTAAAGGATTTAAGCCTACCACACCTTCAAGAAGACATATGACAGTAAATGCATTTGAGGAGATAACTACAGATATGCCAGAGAAATCACTTCTAGTGGCTTTAAAGAGAAGCGGTGGTAGAAATGCTTACGGTAAAATAACAGTTCGCCATATAGGTGGCGGTACAAAACAAAAATATAGAGTAATAGATTTTAAAAGGAATAAGGATGGAATACCAGCGAAGGTAGCTACAATAGAATATGATCCTAATAGATCAGCATTTATAGCTCTTGTAGCCTATGTGGACGGAGAAAAAAGATACATAATAGCTCCAGTGGGTTTAAAGGTTGGAGATATAATAGTATCTGGATCGGATGCGGATATAAAGATTGGAAATTGTCTTCCACTCTCAAATATACCTGTTGGTACGATAATTCACAACGTAGAATTACAAGTTGGGAAAGGAGCACAGCTTGTAAGATCTGCAGGTGCCTCTGCACAACTTATGGCTAAGGAAGGCAAGTATGCTACATTGAGACTTCCAAGCGGTGAGATGAGACATGTAAGAATAGAATGTAGAGCGACTATAGGAACAGTTTCCAATTTAACTCATGAGATAGTCAACATAGGTAAGGCAGGAAGAAAAAGACATATGGGAATAAGGCCAACAGTCAGAGGTTCTGTAATGAATCCTAATGACCATCCACATGGTGGTGGTGAAGGTAAAGCACCAGTAGGACACCCAGGACCACTTACTCCTTGGGGGAAACCTGCTCTTGGATTTAAAACCAGAAAGCATAATAAATATTCAGATAAACTTATGGTAAAAGGGAGAAATAGTAAATAGTTTGAAGAGAATGTACATTCTCTTCACTGGTTTAATTTATTGCTTATTTTAATATAAAAATAGTTTCATAATTAGTTATATATTTTATGAAGGGAGGCTAAAAAGTGAGTAGATCAGTTAAAAAGGGACCTTATGTACAGGAATCACTTTTAAAGAAGATAAATGAGTTAAATAAAAATGGTGAAAAAAAGGTTATAAAGACATGGTCGAGAAGTTCAACGATATTTCCTCAGATGATAGGCCATACTATAGCAGTGCATGATGGAAGGAAACATGTCCCAGTGTATATATCAGAAGATATGGTTGGACATAAATTAGGGGAATTTGCATTAACCAGAACATACAGAGGACACTCTGCTGAAAAAGTTGATAAGACTGAAAAGACAACTAGTGTTGCTCAACAATAGGGGACTAGGAAGGAGGTAGTGTACAAATGGAAGCTAAGGCTATAGCTAGATACGTAAGAATGTCCTCAATGAAAGTAGGAATTGTACTTGATTTAATTAGAGGAAAAAATGTAAATGAGGCTTTTGCCATATTGAAATATACTCCAAAAGATGGAGCGGTAGTGGTCAATAAGCTTTTGAAATCGGCAGTTGCAAATGCAGAGAATAATTTGGATTTAGATAAGGATAATTTGTATATTTCAGAAGCGTATGCCTGCGAGGGTCCAACGTTAAAGAGATTTCAAGCACATGCTCAGGGAAGAGCATTTAGAATAAATAAAAGAAGCAGTCACATAACTTTAATAGTTAAGGAAAGAGAGTAAAAAGGAGGGAACTAGATGGGACAGAAAGTACATCCACATGGCTTAAGAGTTGGTGTAATTAAAGACTGGGATGCTAAATGGTATGCAGATAAAAAAAATTTTGCAGATAATCTGATTGAAGATAATAAAATTAGGACATTTGTAAAGAAAAAAACTGCTGTAGCTGGAGTTTCAAAAATTCAGATTGAAAGAGCAGCTAAAAGAGTTAAATTAAATATATTTACAGCTAAACCTGGAATGATAATAGGTAAAGGCGGTCAAGGGATTGAAGCTTTAAAATCTCAGCTTCAGAAAATAGTTGAAGGTAAAACTATATTGATAAATATAGTTGAAGTAAAAGTTGCAGAAGCTGATGCCCAGCTTATGGCAGAAAATGTAGCACTACAGCTGGAAAAGAGAATATCTTTTAGAAGAGCTATGAAGCAAACTATACAGAGATCAATGAAATCTGGTGTTAAGGGAGTCAAAATTACATGTTCCGGTAGGCTTGGGGGAGCTGAAATTGCAAGAGCTGAATCCTACCATGATGGAACAATTCCGCTTCAGACATTAAGAGCTGATATAGATTATGGATTTGCAGAGGCAGATACAACATATGGGAAAATTGGTGTAAAAGTATGGGTATATAAAGGAGAGATACTTCCAACTAAAAAATCTGTTGAGGATAAGAAAAAAGCTAATGCATAGGAAGGAGGAATAGGATTATGTTAATGCCTAAAAGGGTTAAGCATCGTAAAGTGCAGCGTGGTAGAATGAAAGGCAAAGCTACAAGGGGCAACTTTATAGCATATGGTGATTATGCTATACAGGCTACAGAATGTGCGTGGATAACTGCTAGCCAAATAGAAGCAGCCAGAGTAGCTATAAATAGATATATAAAAAGAGGAGGAAAACTTTGGATAAAGATTTTCCCAGATAAGCCAATTACTCAAAAACCTGCTGAGACACGTATGGGTTCTGGTAAAGGAGCACCGGAATATTGGGTGGCAGTTGTTAAGCCAGGCAGAGTATTGTTTGAATTGTCAGGTGTATCTGAAGAAATAGCAAGAGAAGCAATGAGACTTGCATCACATAAATTGCCTATAAAAACTAAGTTCGTCACAAGAAAAGATTTTGAAGAAGTGGGTGGTGAAAGCAATGAAGGCTAGAGAATTGAAAGAATTGAGAGAAAACAGTCCTCAAGATTTACAAGCTAAGGTACTGGATCTTAAATCTGAATTGTTTAATTTGAGATTTCAATTAGCTACAGGCCAGCTGGAAAATCCCATGAGGATAAAGGAAGTTAAAAAGTCTATAGCCCAAATTAAAACCATTCTCAGAGAAGAAGAACTAAGATCGTTAGAACAGTAGGCTGAAAGGAGGTTTATTCTGTGGAAAGAGGATATAGAAAGACAAGAGTAGGAAGAGTTATTTCCGATAAAATGGATAAGACTATAGTAGTTGCAGTTGAGACAAAAGTTCGTCATCCGTTATATGGTAAAACAGTCAACAGAACTACTAAATTTAAGGCTCATGATGAAAAAAATGAAGCTAAAAATAATGATAGAGTATTGATAATGGAAACAAGACCTTTATCTAAAGATAAAAGATGGAGACTTGTAGAAATAGTGGAAAAGGCTAAATAGTAGAATAGCTGAAAGGAGGGTTTTCAATGATTCAACAACAGACATTATTGAAAGTTGCAGATAATTCCGGTGCTAAGGAAATTATGTGTGTAAGAGTTTTAGGCGGCTCCAATAGAAAATGGGGAAATATCGGCGATATAATAGTTGCCAGTGTTAAAAATGCAACACCAGGCGGTGTTGTTAAAAAAGGAGAAATTGTGAGGGCTGTTATTGTGAGATCTGTGAGAGGACTTAGAAGAACAGACGGTTCATATATAAAATTTGATGAAAATGCTGCTGTTATAATAAAAGATGATAAGCAGCCAAGAGGGACTCGTATATTCGGACCAGTTGCAAGAGAGCTAAGGGATAAAGATTTTACGAAAATATTATCGTTAGCGCCTGAAGTTTTATAGATGAGGAGGTGGCTATAATGGCAAAAGTGCATGTTAGAAAAAAGGATACGGTTATGGTAATATCAGGTAAAGACAAAGGAAAGACAGGAGAAGTTCTGTCAGTGATGCCTAAAGTGGGAAAAGTTATTGTCAAGGGTGTCAATATAGTTTCAAAACATCAAAAACCAAATAAGCAGAATATGGAAGGTGGTATAATTCATAAAGAAGCTCCCATATACAGCTCTAAGGTTATGTTGTACTGTGACAAGTGTAAAAATGTGACTAGAATAAGTCATAAAATATTGGAAGATGGAACAAAGGTAAGAGTATGTAAAAAGTGCGGAGAAACATTCTAATCTTTGAAAGGAGGGCAAAAATATGAGTTCGAGATTACAGGAAAAATATAAAAAAGAAGTAGCTCCTGCTTTAATGGAGAAGTTTAAATATACCAATGTTATGCAAGTACCAAGACTTGAAAAAGTGGTTATTAATATGGGTGTAGGAGAAGCCAAAGACAATCCGAAAGTCTTAGAATCAGCAGTAAATGATCTTGCTATAATTACGGGTCAAAAGCCAGTATTGACTAGAGCGAAGAAATCCATAGCAAATTTTAAGATAAGAGAAAATATGCCTATAGGATGTAAAGTTACTTTGAGGAAGCAGTATATGTATGAGTTTGCAGATAAATTAATAAATGTTGCACTGCCTAGAGTTAGAGATTTTTCGGGAGTTTCGGATAAATCTTTTGATGGCAGAGGAAATTATTCATTGGGAATTAAAGAACAGTTAATATTTCCTGAGATAGAGTATGATAAAATAGATAAAGTAAGGGGCATGGATGTAGTCTTTGTTACTACGGCTAATACTGATGAAGAAGCAAGGGAATTACTTAAATTCCTCGGGATGCCATTTGCTCAAAGATAAGGAGGGAAAAATATGGCACGTAAAGCTTTAATAGAGAAATGGAAGAAACAACCTAAGTATGCAACTAGAGCCTATACAAGATGCAGAATATGTGGTAGGCCCCATGCAGTACTTAAGAAATATGGTATATGTCGTATATGTTTTAGAGAATTGGCATATAAGGGTGAAATACCTGGATGTAGAAAAGCAAGTTGGTAAAATGTTAGTTATTGATGAAAGGAGGCACAATAAATGGTAATGACTGATCCTATAGCAGATTTACTTACACGTATAAGAAATGCAAATGTTGTTAGGCATGAGGTGGTAGAAGTACCTTCTTCAGTTATTAAGAGGGAAATATTGAATATAATGCTTCAAGAAGGATATATAAAGGATATAGAGGAATATGCGGATGGTTCTGTTAATATGATAAGATTTTCCATGAAATATGGTAAAAATAAAGAGAGAGTTATAACTGGACTCAAGAGGATATCTAAACCAGGGTTAAGAGTTTATTGCAGAAAGGAAGAAATCCCTAAAGTGTTAAATGGTCTTGGAATTGCAGTGATATCCACTTCCCGAGGGATTGTTACTGATAAAGAAGCAAGAAAATTAGGTGTGGGCGGAGAAGTACTATGCTACATATGGTAGTTCATTTTAATGTGAGATAAGATTTATGTGGAATATAAAAAGAGTAGCAACGATCGACGATAGTTGTTACCAACCTATGAGTAATACAGGAGGTGTAATGATGTCAAGAATAGGAAGGCTTCCAATAGCTGTTCCAAGTGGTGTCACCGTTACAGTAACGCCAGATAACGTTGTTACTGTAAAAGGGCCTAAGGGCCAGCTTGTTAAAGCTATGAGAAAAGACATAAATATAACTTTGGAAGACAATACAGTAATATGTAAGAGAAATGATGATGAAAAACAAACTAAAGCTCTGCATGGACTTACAAGAGCATTGATAAATAATATGATTATTGGCGTAACTGAGGGATATTCAAAAACGCTGGAATTAGTAGGTGTTGGATATAGAGCTCAATTACAGGGTAAAAAATTAGTTCTACATTTAGGATATTCCCATCCAGTTGAAATAGAATCAATTGAAGGCATAACTTTTGAGACACCGGCTGCTACAAAAATTGTAGTTAAAGGTATTGACAAGGAATTAGTAGGGTATGTTTCGGCAAATATAAGATCATGGAGAAAACCTGAGCCTTATAAAGGAAAAGGTATTAAATATGAAGATGAAGTTATAAGGCGTAAAGAAGGGAAAACTGGTAAGAAGTAGTAGAAAGGAGTGAACCTTATGTTTAAAAAAGATGATAGAAAAAAGTTGAGGGAAAAACGTCATCTTAAAGTTCGTAAAAAGATTTTTGGAACAACTGAAAGACCAAGACTTTCGGTATACAGAAGTGATAAGAATATATATGCTCAAATAATAGATGATATAAAGGGAGCAACTCTAGTTTCTGCTTCAAGTTTGGATAAGGATTTTCAAGGTATAGGGAGTAATAAAGAAGCAGCAAAAGTTGTTGGAGAAGCTATAGCAAAAAAGGCTATGGAAAAAGGAATTAAAAGAGTTGTTTTTGACAGAGGTGGATATGTATACCATGGAAGAGTACAAAATTTAGCTGATGGAGCAAGAGAAGCTGGATTGGAATTTTAAAAGAGGAGGGAAGTAAATGAGAATTGATCCTAGCACTTTAAATCTTAAAGAAAAAGTTGTATTTATAAATAGAGTTGCTAAAGTTGTTAAAGGTGGTAGAAACTTTAGATTTAGTGCTCTAGTTGTAGTGGGCGACGAAAATGGCCATGTAGGAGTGGGAACGGGAAAATCTATAGAAATACCCGAAGCAATTAGAAAAGGAATAGAAGATGCAAAAAAGAATTTAATTGATGTACCAATTTTCGGTACAACAGTGCCACACGACATAACAGGTCAATTTGGAACAGGAAAAGTATTTATAATGACAGCACCTGAAGGTACTGGAATTATAGCAGGTGGACCTTCTAGAGCGGTGCTTGAACTTGCGGGATTAAAGGATGTTAGAGCAAAATCAGTGGGTTCTAATAATCCACGAAATATGGTAAATGCTACTATTGATGGTTTATCAAAACTAAAGACAGCAGAACATATAGCTAGTCTTAGAGGTAAAACTGTCGAAGAGATTTTAGGTTAGGAGGGAATGACCTTGGCTAAACTTAAAATAACTTTAAAGAAAAGTTTAATAGGCAGAAAAAAAGATCACATTGCTACTGTTAATGCTCTTGGATTAAAGAAAATAGGGAAGATTGTAGAGCAAGAGGATACTCCTCAGATAAGAGGCATGATCAAAAAAGTTAGCTATCTTTTAGATGTGGAAGAAGCATAGTACAGAGGAGGTGTAAGTATAAATGAAACTTCATGAGTTAAAACCAGCAGAAGGCTCAAGAAAATCACGTAAAAGAATTGGAAGAGGTACTGGTTCAGGTTTTGGAAGAAATGCCGGAAAAGGTGAAAAAGGTCAAAAAGCCAGATCTGGCGGTGGAGTGAGAATAGGATTTGAAGGCGGACAAATGCCACTTTATAGAAGACTTCCTAAAAGGGGCTTCACTAATATATTTGCAAAAGAGTATTTTGAATTGAATGTTGAACGATTGAATATATTTGAAGATGGGACAGAAGTTACACCGGAATTACTTTTAGAAAAGAGAATTATAAGAGGATCAAAAGATGGATTGAAGGTACTTGGAAATGGCGAGCTTAAAAAGAAGCTCACGGTAAAAGCAGCTAAATTTACAAAAACTGCAGCAGAAAAGATAGAAGCGGCTGGAGGAAAAGTAGAGGTGATATAAGGTGCTATCGACCTTACGTAATGCTTGGAAGGTTCCTGAACTTAGAAAGAGATTGATATTTACTATACTTATGGTAGTAGTATTTAGGTTGGGTAATTTTATTCCTGTTCCAGGGATTGATACCACTAAATTGACTAATTTAACTCAAAATGGATCGTTATTTGGATTCTATGATCTTTTAGCAGGAGGTGCATTTAGCAGATTTAGTATATTTGCTATGGGAGTTATCCCTTTTATCAATTCCTCCATTATATTTCAATTGCTTACAGTTGCTATACCTCGTTTAGAACAATTGTCTAAAGAGGGAGAGGAAGGAAGAAAGAAAATACAGGAATATACAAGATATGCATCAATACCACTTGGAGTAATTCAAGGCTTTAGCATATATGCTATAATAAGTAGAGCTGGTGCGCTGGTAGATCCATCTAATAAAATAAATATAATTATGATAATATTTACTGTAACTGTGGCATCGACTTTTCTCATGTGGCTTGGTGATAGAATCACGGAGCATGGCATTGGAAACGGAATTTCTCTTATAATATTTGTAAATATTATTTCGAGGTTTCCGTCTGCTGTATCCAGTATATTTAATCTTCAGCAAGTTGGAACGGTTAATTTTGTGGAATTAATAGGATTTGGAGCGGCAATAATTATACTGTTTATAGCAGTTGTACTCATGAGTTTGGCTGAAAGAAGAATCCCAATACAATATGCTGGCAAAACCAATGGTGGTAGAATGTATAAGGGACAGTCAACGCATATCCCCATTAATGTAAATGGAGCAGCTGTTATTGGAATTATATTTGCCATATCGGTTATGCAGTTTCCAGCTACTATAGGTCAGTTTTGGCCTGATTCTGCTTTTAATAACTTTATAACAGTAAGCTCATTTAGTCCATTTAAAGAGAGCAATTGGCAATATTCGGTGCTGTATTTCTTATTGACAATTTTTTTCACTTGGTTTTATACCGAAGTTACTCTTAAGCCGGAGGAAATGGCTGAGAATATGAATAAATCATCTGGGTTTATACCGGGAATAAGACCAGGAGAACCAACAACCATATTCATAGAAAGGGTTTTGGCTAGAGTATCATTTTTAGGAGGAGCTTTTGCCGGCATAGTGGCTATATCACCTATAATAGCAGAAACCTATACTAATTTTAAAGGTATATATTTTGGTGGAACAGGATTGCTTATCATAGTGAATGTTGCTATTGAGACTGTAAGGCAGATAGAATCCCAGCTGTTAGTGCGTCATTATCGTGGATTTTTGAATTAATAAATTATTTTGGAGATGATGCTATTTGAAGATAATCTTATTAGGACCTCCGGGAGCAGGAAAGGGAACTCAGGCTAAATTTATCAGCGAGAGGTATTTTATACCACATATATCTACTGGTGATATATTTAGAAAGAATATTTCAGAAAAAACTTCCCTTGGGGTTGAGGCTAAAAAATATTTAGATGAAGGAAAATTAGTACCTGATGAAATTACTATAAGTATGATGAAAAATAGATTGGCTGTGGATGACTGTAAAAAAGGGTTTTTGCTAGATGGATTTCCAAGGACAGTAACTCAAGCCAAAGCTTTAGATTTATTTCTGAGTAATACAGGGGGAAGGATAGATGTAGCTCTTCTTATTGATGTTCCTAAAGACTTGATTCTTAATAGGATAACGGGAAGAAGGGTTTGCCCATCTTGTGGTGCAAGCTATCATATAAAATTTAATCCACCTAAAGTAGAGGGAAAATGTGATGTGTGTCATAATGACATTGTACAGAGGAAAGATGATACCGAAGCCACTGTTAAAAGTAGGTTGGATGTGTATGACAAGCAGACTGAACCCTTGATTGACTATTATGAAGCCCAGGATGTACTTTCTACAGTGAATGGGACTGGTGAAATAGATCAAGTTTTTCAGAATATAAAAGATGTTTTGAAAGATATTCACAAATAAAAATGTTCTAGAAGGTTATATTGTCTAGTTATGAGGCATTATATGATAAGTTGGTGAAATGTAGAATAAACTATTGAAGGGTTGGATAGAATTTCAAAGAGGCTGTAGACAGAAATATTGTTGAAGTTGAGTGATTATTGTTGCTACAGGTGTAGTGTAAAAATTCATTTTTGAAGTATTCAATAATGGAGTATTGACTAATGTAAATTAAAAGAGTATAATATTATCTTTATAATATACTAGAAGTGATATTAAAGAATGGTTTCGCAGTCAGCAATAACAAGGAGGTTTGATTACCTTATGTCAAAAGATGATGTTATTGAAATGCAGGGTACTGTCTTGGAGGCTTTGCCCAATGCAATGTTTGAAGTAGAATTAGAGAGCGGACATAAAATATTGGCACATATATCGGGTAAATTGAGAATGAATTTTATAAGAATACTTCCAGGTGACAAGGTTACAGTAGAACTTTCCCCATATGATCTAACTAGGGGAAGAATAACCTGGAGGGCAAAGTGATTGAGGGGAGGGTTAGCGATGAAAGTAAGGCCATCAGTTAAGCCTATGTGTGAAAAATGTAAGATCATAAAGCGAAAGGGAAGAGTAATGGTTATATGTGAAAACCCTAAGCATAAACAAAAACAGGGATAAATTAGTTAAAAATGAGGCTAAGTATAAAATGTATATTATATAGATAGAACAAATAATGTGCTAAATTGATATTTTATAATGTAAATTTTACGCTAATCATGTTTTAAAGTGCGGCTGCAGCAAAATATTTTATATATTCTGCTGACTTTAAAACTTTATATAATAAATATAAATAAATCTTTATCCATTAGATACTCAGGAGGTGTAAATTTTAATGGCAAGAATAGCAGGTATTGACCTACCAAAGGAAAAAAGAGTTGAGATAGGTCTCACTTATATATATGGTATAGGGTTACCTACTTCTCAAAAAATCCTAAAAGAAGCTAATGTCAATCCAGATACCCGAGTTAAGGATTTAACAGAAGAGGAAATTAACTCGCTGAGAAATTATATAAAAAATTTAAGGATTGAGGGGGATTTAAGAAGAGAAGTTGCTCTCAATATAAAGAGATTAGTAGAAATAGGTTCATATAGAGGAATAAGACATAGGAAGGGTCTGCCAGTTAGAGGGCAAAAAACTAAGACAAATGCGAGAACTAGAAAAGGACCTAAGAAAATAGTAGGAGCTAAAAAGAGGTTAGTAAAATAATAAGGAGGCAAGGGAAAAGATGGCAGCTGGAAAAGTTAAAAAGACTACCAGAAGAAAAAAAGAGAAAAAAAATGTTGAACATGGCTGTGCACATATAAGATCAACTTTTAATAACTCAATAGTTACTATTACAGATGCTGCTGGAAATACTTTATCTTGGGCCAGTGCAGGCGGTTTAGGATTTAAAGGTTCTAGAAAAAGTACGCCATTTGCTGCACAAATGGCAGCTGAAACATCAGCTAAGGCAGCTATGGAACATGGATTGAGGAGTATTGAAGTATATGTAAAAGGGCCAGGTGCGGGCAGAGAAGCGGCAATAAGATCACTCCAAGCAGCAGGACTTGAAGTTACTTTAATTAAAGATGTAACTCCAATACCGCATAATGGATGTAGACCACCAAAGAGAAGAAGAGTTTAGTAATAGGAGGTGTAAATTTTAATGGCAAGATATACTGGGTCAGTATGTAGACTTTGCAGGAGAGAGGGTTTAAAACTATTCCTCAAAGGCGATAGATGTTATACAGATAAATGTGCATTTTCAAGAAGAGGGTATGCACCGGGACAGCATGGGCAGGGAAGAAAGAAAATATCAAACTATGGCCTGCAATTAAGAGAGAAACAGAAAGCTAAGAGAATATATGGAATATTAGAAGGACAGTTTAGAAGATACTATGAAAAAGCTGATATGAAAAAGGGTATAACAGGTGAAAACTTATTGGTTTTGCTTGAAACAAGACTCGATAATATAGTTTACAAACTTGGCTATGGTCAGTCAAGATCAGAGGCTAGACAATTAGTAACTCATGGTCATTTCTTAGTTAATGGTAAGAAGGTAAATATTCCTTCTTTTAAAGTGTCAATTAATGATGTAATAACTGTGAATGATAAGAGCAAAACATCAGAAAAATTTAAAACTTTTGCAGAAAATCCTAAAACTTTACCAGCTTGGTTAGAAGGAGATATAGAGAACTTTCAGGGAAAGGTTATTAGAGAACCATCAAGAGATGAAATAGATGTCCCTGTTAATGAAACATTAATAGTAGAGTTGTACAGTAAGTAATTAATATAGAATCAGTTGCCCTCGAGGATACATTATTAGATAAATAGAAGGAGGGTTATATTCATGTTAGAAATAGAAAAACCCAAAATTGAATGTGTTGAAACTAGCGAAGATGGTAGCTACGGAAAATTTGTAGTAGAACCGCTGGAGAGAGGTTATGGTATTACTCTTGGAAATGCACTTAGAAGGATTCTTCTCTCTTCACTTCCAGGAGTGGCTGCTAACTATATAAAAATAGATAGTGTGCTTCATGAGTTTTCAACTGTACGTGGGGTAAAGGAAGATGTAGCAGAGCTAATCTTAAATATAAAGGAATTAGCTTTAAAAATGAATGGAGAAGGTCCTAAAACAATATATATAGATGCTCAGGGCCCAGGAGAAGTTATAGCGGGAGATATAAGGACAGATGGCGATGTCGAAATAATCAATAAAGATTTACATATAGCTACTCTGGATGAAGATGCTAAGCTCTATATAGAAATTACCGTAAATAGCGGTAGGGGATATGTTTCTCAGGCAAGAAATAAATCTGAAAATATGCCAATAGGTACAATCCCTGTAGATTCAATATATACACCTATTAGAAGAGTTAATTTTGCTGTAGAAAATACGAGAGTTGGCCAGATAACTGATTACGATAAATTGTCCTTGGAAGTGTGGACAAATGGAACTATATTGCCGGATGAGGCTGTAAGTTTATCTGCTAAAATTCTTATAGAGCATTTTAAGTTATTCATGACTTTAACTGATCATGCTAATAATGTAGAGATAATGGTTGAAAAAGAAGAAGATAAGAAAGAAAAAGTCCTTGAGATGGCAATAGAGGAGTTAGAGCTTTCTGTAAGAAGCTATAATTGTTTAAAAAGAGCTGGCATAAATACAGTACAGGAATTAACTGAGCGAACTATGGATGATATGATGAAAGTTAGAAACTTAGGTAAAAAGTCCTTAGAAGAAGTTGAACAAAAACTTGATGCTCTGGGATTATCGCTAAAGCAAAACGAAGATTAAAAATTTGGAGATAAATTCTGATAGGATTATTTAATAACAACAGTAGTAAGGAGGGATATAAATGGCACAGTACCGTAAGTTAGGGCGACCATCTGATCAAAGAAGAGCTATGCTTAGAAATCTTGTTACTAGTTTTCTTAAACATGGAAAGATACAGACAACGGGAACAAGGGCGAAGGAAACGAGAAATATAGCAGAAAAAATGATAACTCTTGCCAAAAGAGGAGATCTTCATGCTAGGAGACAAGTACTTTCTTTCGTAACTGAAGAAGAAGTTGTAAAAAATTTATTTACTGATATAGCTCCTAAGTATGCTGAAAGAAATGGCGGTTACACCAGAATGTATAAAATAGGTCCAAGAAGAGGCGATGGAGCTGAGTTAGTTATACTAGAGTTAGTATAATATGGAGGGAATATGGAGGGATTAAGTAAGTTAGCTTAATCCCTGTTTTTCTATTATGATATTAAAGCGCTTATCCAATTAGCGAGGTGTTTCTATGGAAAAAAAGATGATATTATGTGAAAAAGTAAAATATAGGTATGAGGACAGTGATAAGGGGAATTCTAAATTTGCCATAGATGACGTTAGTCTTCAAGTAGAAAAGGGAGAATTTCTTGTGATTTTGGGAAGAAATGGTTCGGGAAAGTCTACCATAGCAAAGCATATGAATGCGTTGTTAAATCCAACTAGCGGTAAAGTGTATGTAGAGGGGTTGGATACGTCAGATGAGAAAAATACCTGGAGTATTAGAAATAAAGCAGGAATGGTTTTTCAAAATCCCGATAATCAGATAGTTGCAACTATTGTGGAAGAAGATGTTGCTTTTGGACCGGAAAATTTAGGTGTGCCACCTGAGGAAATAAGATTGAGAGTTAATGAATGTTTAAAAAGAGTACATATGTATGAATATAGAAAACATGCACCTCATTTGCTTTCAGGAGGGCAGAAACAAAGAGTAGCTATTGCTGGGGTACTTGCTATGAGACCGGATTGTATAATATTTGATGAATCTACTGCAATGTTGGATCCTTCAGGTAGGAAGGAAGTACTGAATACAATAAAAGAGATAAACAGTAAGTATGGTATGACTGTGATTCTTATTACTCATTATATGGAGGAAGCAGTTGATGCTGATAGGATAATTGTCATGGATAAAGGTAAAATTATAATGGAGGGTTCTCCGAGAAATATATTTAGTCAAGTAGCTAAAATGAAAGATATTGGACTTGATGTGCCTCAGATAACTGAATTAGCTTATGAACTCAGAAATAGTGGAGTCAATATTAGAACCGATATATTAACTATAGATGAGATGGTGAGTGAATTATGTCAATTAAAATAGAAAATTTAACTCATGTATATATGAAAGGTTCGCCTTTTGAAAAAAAGGCATTGGATAATATAGATATTGAAATTAAAGATGGAGAATTTGTTGCTCTTATAGGACACACCGGCTCAGGAAAATCTACACTTATTCAGCACATAAATGGTCTTTTAAAACCAACTTCAGGAAAGATCATAATAGATGGTGTGGATATTACCGAAAAAAAGATCAATTTGAATTTTATCAGAAAAAAAGTTGGACTTGTATTTCAATATCCAGAATACCAATTGTTTGAAGAAACCATAGAAAAAGATATTGCTTTTGGGCCTAAGAATTTGGGATTAACCAATGATGATATAGTTAAAAGAGTAAAAAGAGCTATGAATATGGTTGGGCTAGAATATGAAGAGTATAAGGACAAATCTCCTTTTGAATTAAGTGGCGGACAGAAAAGAAGAGTTGCCATAGCTGGAGTAGTTGCTATGGAACCTAAAGTACTTATACTAGATGAACCTACTGCAGGCCTTGATCCCAAGGGAAGAGATGATATCCTAGGAGAAATAAGGAGTTTACATGATGAATACAATATGACTATAATACTTGTGTCACATAGTATGGAAGATGTAGCTAAACTTGCAGATAGAATAATAGTAATGAATAAGGGAAAGTGTATATTGGATGGATCACCAGCAAAAGTTTTTAATAGAGTTGATGTTTTAGAAAATGTGGGGCTTGCAGTACCGCAAGTAACTTATATGGTAAAAAAGCTTAGGGAAAAGGGAATTAATATATCAAAAGATGTGTTTACTGTAGAGCAAGCAAAAGAAGAACTGCTTAAAATACTGAATAAAAGTTAGGAGAGCTGGCAAATGATTAAAGATATTACGATAGGACAGTATATACCTGGAGATTCTTTTGTTCATAAATTGGATCCGAGAGTTAAGATATTGATATCTTTAATATATATTGTGGATTTGTTTATAGTGAACAGCTTTAAAGGGTATATATTTATAGTAGCATTTACTGTAATTTCAATACTTGTATCTAGGGTACAATTTGTATATATATATAGAGGGCTTAAGCCCATATTTATTTTGGTACTTATAACTGCAATATTAAATATGTTTATGACCGGCGGAGTCAATCCACCAATATTTAAATGGAAGTTTTTAGTTGTATATAGAGAAGGATTGATTATGGCTGCATTTATGACTATCAGACTTATATTTTTAATTGTGGGAACATCGCTTCTAACATTGACTACATCTCCAATTGAATTGACTGATGGCATAGAAAAACTTTTAAATCCGATGAAAAAAATAGGTGTACCTGCTCATGAGCTAGCTATGATGATGACTATTGCTCTCAGATTTATACCTACTTTAATGGATGAAACGGATAAAATAATGAAAGCACAGATGGCAAGAGGAGCAGATTTTCAGTCAGGAAGTATTATTCAGAGAGCTAAAAGTCTTGTACCAATTTTAGTTCCACTTTTTATAAGCTCTTTTAGGCGGGCAGATGAATTGGCCATGGCTATGGAGGCCAGATGTTATAGAGGTGGAGAAGGCAGGACCAGAATGAAACAGCTTAAATTGACCAATAGAGATTTTATAGCATCAGCATGCACTGCAGTATTAGTATTTATTTCTGTACTAGGTAGAATGTGGTGGCATTGATGAAAAATATTAAATTGACAATACAATACGATGGTACCAATTATTCTGGTTGGCAGAGACAAAAAAATGCTGTTACTGTTCAGGAAAAGCTGGAAGATGCAATTAGAGAAACTACAGGTAGTTTCTCAGAAACCATAGGTTCCAGTAGAACTGATGCGGGAGTTCATGCTAAAGAATTTGTGTGTAATTTTTTTACGGACAGTAAAATACCTGCAACTAACTTTAAAATGGTATTGAATGGAGTACTTCCAGAAGACATAGTTGTACTAAAATCCGAAAGAATGGATGATAATTTCCATGCCAGATTTCACAGTATAGGCAAAAAATATGTCTATACTATAATAACAGGGAACAACAGGCCTGTTATAGGAAGACAATATGTCTACTATTTTAGAAGAAAATTGGATATAGAAAAGATTAAAATAGCATGTAAATATTTTTTGGGAATGCATGATTTTTCTGCTTTTAAGAAAAAAGGAGGTTCAGTGAGATCTTCTGTTAGAACTATAAGTGAAATGACAGTTGTACAAGAGGGAAAATTGATTAAATTCAATGTAATAGGAAATGGATTTTTGTATAATATGGTAAGGATAATGGTGGGAACTCTTTTGGAAGTAGGAGTGGGAAGATTTAAACCCGAGGATGTGAAATATATTTTGGAATCAAAGGACAGATCAAGGGCAGGTAAACCTGTTCCAGCAAGGGGTCTTTGTCTTGAGAAGGTGTTTTATTAATTGACACGCCAGGATCATTGTATTATAATATAAATGTTTGTAATTTTGATTATAAAGGATCCACTAGCCCCGGATCTTTCTATAGAGAAGCGTGTATTAAAATTATTAAATTAAAAGAGAAGTTAATTAAGAGAGGAGTTGAGAACCGTTATTTTTTAACGGGAAAGATGAAATCATATATAGCAAAACCCAATGAGATTGAAAGAAAATGGTACATTGTCGATGCTGCGGGAAAACCACTTGGAAGAGTAGCGAGTCAAGTTGCATCCATATTGAGAGGTAAAAATAAGCCTATATTTACACCACATGTGGATACGGGAGATTTTGTAATAATAATAAATGCTGAGAAAGTAGTTCTGACTGGGAAAAAACTGGATCAAAAAATGCTGAGACATCACACATTATATCCAGGTGGACTAAAAGAAATTCCCTATAGAGATGCATTGACAAAAAAACCTGAATTTGTATTTCAAGAAGCTGTCAGAAGAATGCTTCCAAAAGGAGTACTTGGAAGACAGATGTTGAAAAAGTTGAAGGTATACAGAGGCAGTGAGCACAATCATGAGGCTCAGAAGCCAGAAGTATTGGAATTAAGATATTAATTGGAGACTGAAGGGAGGATAAAAAATGGCTAAAGTTCAATATTGCGGAACAGGAAGAAGAAAAGAATCAATAGCAAGAGTTAGACTTGTACCTGGAGAGGGTAAAGTAATTATAAATAAAAGAAGTATAGAAGATTATTTTGGATTGGAAACTTTAAGAGTTATAGTTAATCAACCATTTGAATTAACTTCAACTGCCGGTAAGTTTGATGTTCTGGTGAATGTTCATGGTGGAGGCTTTACTGGCCAGGCTGGAGCTATACGACATGGCATATCAAGAGCGCTGTTGAAAGCAGATGAAAATTTAAGATTAGAACTTAAAAAAGCAGGCTTTTTAACTAGAGATCCTAGAATGAAAGAGAGAAAGAAATATGGTCTTAAAAAGGCCAGAAGAGCTCCACAATTTTCAAAGAGATAATGGAATTATGTCTAAGCTTCTAGAGGTAAAAGGTATTCTTACTTTTATCTCTAGAAGCTTTTTAATTTAGTGTAAATTTTATTAATATTTCTTAAAGATGTAGGTAAAGATATATAGTAAAGCTTTCAGACTATTATAAGGAGTTGATATAAGTGGTATGAAGGAGAAAAAAACCAATTTTACTATATTGTTAATATTATTACTTACATTTAGTATTGATATTTTCAGTTCTGCCAGGGTTTTAGGAAGCTATGACACTGCTGCTGGATGCGATAATAAAAATATAATTCTCATAGATCCTGGACATGGAGGTATTGACAGCGGTGCGGTATCAAAAGATGGAGTGATGGAAAAGGAAATAAATTTAAAAATAAGTAATAAACTTAAGAATAAGTTAACAAAAAGAGGTTATAAAATATTTATGACTAGAGAAGGGGACAATGGTCTTTATACTGAAGAAGGTAGAGTTAGAAAGAAAAAAATTGAGGATTTAAATAACAGATGTAAATTGAAAGAAAGTACAAAATGTGATATGTTTATAAGCATACACTTGAATATGTTTCCTCAATCTAAATATTATGGGGCACAGGTATGGTATTCAAAAAATGAAAATAGTAAAAAACTAGCTGCTATCCTTCAGAACAATTTAATTAATGATTTAGATAAAAACAATAACAGAAAAGAAAAAGCCGCATTGAATTCATATAAGGTACTTAGATGCAAATACGATATACCTTCTGTATTGATAGAATGTGGTTTTTTATCTAATGCTGAAGAAAAGAATAAATTGATTAAGGATGAATATCAAGATAAAATAGCAGAATCTATAGCTAAATCTATTGATAAATATTATATTTCTAATTGAGATTTCGTCAAATTAAAAAGAGCAGGTTTTAAATCTGCTCTTTTTAATAAGCTTAATTTCTAATTGTGGAATTAATGAGTTCCAAGTAAGGTCATTATAGTGATTTTTCTGAAGATTGTAAATTAATGCAAAACAGCTAATTGATTTTTACCCTGCATTATGGTATTCTGTAGGTAAAGCAATGTTTTAAGCTATTAATTTAGTGATTTTGGGGTGATGATTATAGAGATTAAAATAGATAAAGACAGTGAAATACCACTATATTTGCAGGTAAAAAAGACAATAATGAATTTGATAAACCGGGGTAAATTGAAAGTAGGAGAGAAAATGCCTACAGAAAGGGAACTGTCCGAAAAGCTTAAAGTGAGTAGAAATACTGTGAGTACAGCTTATGATGAATTAGAACAAGAGGGGGTCTTAAAGTCCTATCAGGGAAGAGGAACTTTTGTGGCGGAGGAAGCTAATCCCTGGAAAGCTCAGGATATAAGGCAGAAAATAATGAAATTTATTGATCTTGGATTTGAAGAGGCAATAGAATCTGGGATGGATGCTAATGAGTTTTTGGAAATTGTGATTCAAAGAGTAAGAGAAAAGAAAGAACTTATGAGTAAAATAACTGCTGTATATGTGGAATGTAATATTGAACAATCCAGAATGTTCAGCAAACAGATCATGGAAAGTACAAATATGAATGTAATTCCATTTACTCTTGATGATATAAGAAATATAAGTGATTCTACTAAAAAAATTATAGAAAAGAGTCAAGTTATAATAGCAACCTTTAATCATGTCAATGAAGTTGTTAAATTGACTAAAAGATTTCAAAAGGAAATAATAGGAGTGGCAATAAATGTAGATTTGGAAACCATAGTTAAGATTGCCAGGTATTCTGAAGGTACTAAGTTTGCATTTATATGTATCTCGAATGAATTTATGTTTAAAGCCAGGGGTGCATTAGAAAAAGCCGGGCTTGGAAATATAGACATTCAATTTACTAATTCTGCAAATGAACAGGAAATTATAAAGATTATAAATGATGCAGATGTTCTTATAGTATCACCAGGAAGGTATAGAGATGTTCAGCGGCACAATGTGGACAATAAATGTATAATGAAGTTTTTATATAGTCTTGATGACAATTCAGTTAAAGCATTAAAGTCAAAGATAATTGATCTTAAATATCAAAAGTGAAACTAATACAATTAGAAGAATGTATTGGTATAATTTGAACTTGTAAACTTCTCATAGAGAAAGTATAATATAAATAACCATATAGTCAATGCATAAATGATAAGTGTTCCAGATGATAATTGTTCTGAAATACTTATTTGCGTTTTTTAGGAGGAAAGTACATGGCTTATAAAAATAGGAAGGGCATAGGTACAAAATTATTTGGAAGATTTTCTCTAAAGACTAAGGTGATAATATTTTGTATCTTATGTATTTTTGCTGTGGTTTTGGTTATGAAGACTTCATATTGGAATAATAAAAATAAAGCTGCATTGGAAAATACACGTAAAGATGTCACTCAGGACACTGTGATAAAAGATAGCAATAATAACACTGGTGCAGCTGAGAATAAAGAGAACGAACACAACAAATTGGAAGAAGAGTGTAAAACTGCAGAGGAGTTTTTTAGAAATAAAGAATATTCTAAAGCTATAGGTAAAGCAAATGAGATTATAAGTCAAAATAATGAATTCTACAAGGCTTATAATATAAAAGGAATTGCACTTTGTTACAGCGGTAACTATGAAGAAGGAATGAAAAATATAGATAAAGCTCTTGAACTTAATCCTGATTTTGGCTATGCGCGATTTAATAAGGCGCTTGCCTATGAACTTTACGGCAAATATGATGATGCGCTTAACTGGTATGATAAAGATCTCGAAATAGAGAAATATATTTGGAGTTATTATGGAAAAGCCAGTATATATGGGAGGCGAGGAGATGTTCAAAATACGGTTAAATTTCTTAAGATAGCTATAGATATGTCTTCAGATGTTAAGGATATAGCGAAAGATGAAAAAGATTTTGAACCAGTGAAAAATTCAAAAGAATTTCAAGACTTGCTTAAATAGTATAATTTAATAAAATAAAAGATCTTAGGAGAGAAACTTATGAAAAAAGGTATACCTGCTTCTAAAGGTTATGCAATAGGTAGTGTACTCATAAAAAGGGAAAGCAAGATAAATGTAAAAAAAAGGTATGTAAAGGACGTCGATAAGGAAGAAAAAAGATTTCAGAAAGCTCTGGATTTATCCAGAAAGCAGCTTGAGAAAATAAAAATAAAATCTGAAAGGGAAATGGGAAGGGATAAAGCAGAAGTATTTGAAAGTCATATCATGCTTTTAAAGGATGAAGAATTTACAGGTGCTGTGAAAGTGAGAATAAAAACAGATCATATAAATGCAGAAGTAGCCCTTTATGAGGTAGTAAACTCTTATATGAAAATTTTTAATTCCATGAAAGACGAATACATTAAGGAAAGAGGTGCTGATGTAAAAGATGTTGGAGATAGAATATTTGCCAACCTTACAGGACGTGGATCTTTTTTGAATAAAATTAAAAATGACAAAGTGGTAATAGTGGCTCATGATTTGACACCTTCGGATACTGCACAGCTGGATAAGAGCAAGATATCAGCATTTGTTACAGATATTGGAGGCAGGACTTCACATAGTGCTATTATGGCCAGGACTCTTGAAATACCGGCGGTAGTAGGTACTATGAATATAACGGATTTAGTTAAGGATGGAGATATTGTGATTGTAGATGGCGTTGAAGGCAATGTTATAATTAATCCTGATGAGAATACAATAAAAGAGTACAAATCTAAAATAAAAGTTTATAATATGGAAATAGAAAAGCTTAGGCCTCTAAGAGATGTGGAGACCATTACGAAGTCAGGTAGAAAAGTAAAAGTTCTTGCCAATATAGGTAAACCTCAAGATGTGGAACAGGTATTGAAAAATGGAGGTGAAGGTATAGGACTTTTTAGAACAGAATTCTTATATATGAATAGAGGAGATATGCCGCCAGAAGAAGAACAATTTGAAGCTTATAAATATGTAGTGGAAAAAATGGGAAACAAACCTGTGGTTATAAGAACTTTAGATATAGGTGGAGATAAGAAACTTTCTTATCTGCTGCTTCCTGAAGAAATGAATCCTTTTTTGGGATACAGGGCCATAAGACTTTGTCTCGACAGAGAGGATATATTTAAACCTCAATTGAGGGCAATGCTCAGGGCATCGGCTTTTGGAAATTTAAAAATAATGTTTCCCATGATAAGCTCTGTAAAAGAATTTTTACAGGCTAAGAATGTATTAAGGCAATGTATGGAGGAACTTGAAGAGGAAAAACTGGAGTTTAATAGAAATTTGGGAACTGGAATAATGATAGAAGTACCATCTGCTGCCTTAGAGGCAGCAGAATTGTCTAAATATGTGGATTTTTTTAGTATTGGAACTAATGATTTGATACAGTATACTTTAGCAGCAGACAGAATGAATGAAAAAGTATCTTATCTGTATGATCCAATGCATCCTGCCGTATTAAAGCTCATAAAAAATACTATAGATGCTGCCCATAGGAGAGGAAAACCATGTGCAATGTGTGGCGAAATGGCGGGAGATGAAAATTCCATACCCATTTTAGTAAAGTATGGCTTAGATGAATTTTCCATGAGTGCCTCCTCCATGTTGAAAGCCAAACAGATTATAATGGAAAATTAATTTTAAAAACTACTGATATATTTATGAATATCGGTAGTTTTTAGTATATATTTATTATGGTATAATTTAATTAAATATCCAATTGAGCTGTGGTTTTCCATATGTCTATAATATAATGCACGATTGTGTTACTTTGTATTGGGAGGAATATTATATGAAAATTAAAAAATTTGGTTATTTAATATGTATACTATCAGTCATTTTAGCCATGGGGTTTACTGGATGCTCTGACAGCAAAAACAACTCTGATTCTACAAAAAATGTATCTAAAAATAATTCCACCGGTTCTGAGAAAACTAACTCAAATAGTACAAGCAATGAGAATAGAGAAGTTGAAAAGCCCAAAAACAGTATAGAATCAAATACTGTTGCTAAGAATTCAGAAGGAATAAAATTTTCAAAAAAGGAATTGAGCAGTGATACTAAAATAAATTTTAATACTCCCTGGAAAAGCTCTGAAGATGGAAGTTATAGTGCTTGCATAGAGGGAAAAGGTAGCAGTGCATTGGAAGAGGGACAGGGAAGAATAATAGTAAAAAATGGACAAAAAATTTACAGTTTTCAAATTGAAGGGAACACTGCAATATCTCCTAAATATTTGGAATGGGCTGACAGTGAAAATATTTTTGTCATTATAGGATCTTCTCATGGCACGATGTCAAAAGGAGGAGATTTGTATATGTTAAATGTAGGTAGGAATGAAGTTGTACTGTTGATAAAAACACCTAGTAAAAAACAGCAGATAATATCCGTACAAAAAAGTGGAAGTAATGTAAATCTAAAAGTAAATGTATATGATGATGATGCATACAATAAATCTCATGTAGAAGATTGGGTCATCAATTCTTTTAATACAGAATTAAATGGCGAAATGGAAGTAAAAAATTCTGATGGGAAAGTGGTATATAAAATAAATGAATAAGTCTCAAAAAATATATAATAAGGCTCTGGATAAATATAATAAGGGATGTATAAAACGCTCATTAGAATTATGTGATAAAAGTATATCTATAAATATAAAAAATAAAGCAGCTATTAACTTAAAGGGACTTTTACTATATTTGAAAGGTGACTTATTGAATGCAAGAAAAATTTGGAACATGAATTATAAAGTCAACAATGATGAAGTGGCTCAAAAATATATTGAAGGCTCGAAAGATGATGATACAAGATTTGATCTATATAAAAGAGCTCTAATGTTAATCAAAGAATTGAGAATAAATGAAGCATTGATGCTGCTTGAAAAATGTGCTGAAAGTGATTTTAATTATATCGAAGTAAATAATTGCAGTGCACTGTGCCACATAAAAAGAGGCAGCTACAATAAGGCACTGGAGAAGATAAATAATGTTTTTAAAGTGGATGTGGATAACCCTCAGGCAAAAAAAAGTATGAAATTGCTTAAAGACATGGATGTTATAAAAAAAGGATTAAATATAAAAAAAGTAGTATGTATTTTTGTAGTTGTTTTATTTGCAGCATCTCTATGGTGGGTGTGTATTTACAGTGGTAGATTGAATTTTAGAAATAATTCTGAAAGCAAAGATAATGTGGTCAAAGTGGAAAAAGTGAAAAATAGTTTAAAAAACAATCAAAACGTAGGCAATGTGGATGTTTTTCCGAAGAAAAATATGGAGAATTATATACAGAATAAAGATTATAATTCTATGTACTTGCAATTTGTTAAATGGAAAGACAAGAAGCTAAATCCGAATGATAAGAAAATTCTATTAACAGCTTATAAGATCCTAAGTGAAGATGGATGTTTGTATTTTTATAATTTAGGTAGTAAATATTTGGACAGTGGAGATCATAATAATGCTGTTTCTTATTTTAAGAAAGCCTATGTAGTTGGAACTAAAAGTTATTTATACCCTCATATAACATATTTCCTTGCAAGGTCTATTGATTTATCAGGAGATTCTAGCAGTGCATTAAAGTATTATTCTCAGTATGATAAGAGCTTTTCTGAGGGAAGCTATGAAGATACAGTTTTGTATAGGCTTGCTGTTCTATATAAAGGTATGAATATGAATATATCCAAAAATTATGCCCAAAAATTAGTAAATAAATATCCAACATCCATTTACAATAATTCTGTAATAGACGATATTTTAAATGGTTAAATAAAGACTAAAAATTAGTTACTAGACAAATAATAAAATTGTTATCTAAATTTGATGAAGCACTGCTATTTTCAACCTTAAAGAAAAAATGAGAAATTACAGTGGCTAATCATTCAGGTAAAATATAATTAGGGGAAATATCCCTATAATTTGTAAGGAGGAAGAATAATGGTAGAAGAAATAAAGGATTCAGATTTTTCCAGCTCAATTAAAAATTCATCTACTCCTGTAGTTGTTGATTTCTGGGCTTCTTGGTGTGGACCTTGTAAAATGCTGTCACCTGTAATAGAGGAGGTTTCAGATGAAATGCAGGGAAAAGCAAAGTTTTTTAAGCTGAATGTAGATGAAAACCCAGTTACTGCAGCCCAATTCAAAATTGCCAGTATTCCAACTGTCATGGTATTTAAAGATGGAAATATAGTAGATAAGTTTATTGGATTTAGACCAAAGGATACTATAAAAGATGTTTTGAAAAAACATGTTTAATTGTGGATAGTTGTCAAAAATCTAAACATGCTAAAATGACAAATTGACACTGTTGATTTGTCATTTTAATTATAGCGGTAAATGGATCAGGAGGTGTATACAAGTGGATTCTAGATATGATATTGCCATAGTGGGCAGTGGGCCAGCAGGACTTTCTGCAGCAATCAATGCTAAGATAAGGAATAAAAATATTATTCTCTTTGGAAATGCGGAACTTAGTGAAAAGCTGGTGAAAGCTGCCCAAATCAAAAATTATCTTGGACTTCCAGATATAACGGGACTGCAGCTAAAAGATAAGTTTGAGAAACATATAAAATCTATGAATATAAATATAATTTTAGAGAGAATAAATGAAATATATGCCATGGGTGAATATTTCGGCCTTATGGTCAACAAAAAAATGTATGAGGCAAAAACTATTGTATTGGCTACTGGTATTGAATATACTAAACCTTTAAGGGGAGAGGAGAAGTTTTTGGGAAGAGGGGTAGGGTATTGTGCTACTTGTGATGCTCCTCTATATAAGGGAAAGATTGTGACTATTATAGGATATAACAAAGAAGCTGAGAAAGAGGCTAACTATGTAAATGAACTGGTTAAAAAGGTCTATTATGTACCTATGTATAGAGATAAATTAAAATTGGATGGGGATATAGAAGTAGTAAGAGGCAAAGAACTAGAAATATATGGAAAAGAAAAAGTGGAAAAGGTACTTTTGAAGGATAGAGAAATAATTACAGATGGAGTATTTGTATTAAAGGACAGTATTTCACCGGCACAGCTTGTTCCAGGAATTGCTATGCAAGATAATCATGTGAAAATAGACGTAAATATGAATACGAATATACCAGGGTGTTTTGCAGCCGGAGATTGTGCCGGAAAACCCTATCAATACATGAAAGCTGTGGGCCAGGGGCAGATAGCGGCGTTAAATGCCGTTTCGTATTTAGATAATTTAAGTGATTCATAATTTCAAATTACAATGAAAAGTTAATGGTGAATTGAATAAATAAGTTTTATAAAAAAGTGTACTTCTGCAAGTTTATTTTGCAAAAGTACACCTCTTTATTTAATTTACTACAAAAAATACGTGATTTCCTATAGATTTGACATTTTTTTTGCGTATATTTTTCATCCATTGAGATGTAGCTATTTTAGGATTATAGAAAAAAATAGACTTATTAGTTGGATCTACTCCTTTTAATGCCTGTAAGACTGCATTATAACTATCTTTGTTTGCTACTACATCTATAGTTCCATTTCTGACACAGGAAAAAGCTCCTTTTTGTGTTACTACTCCCTTTACTGTTTTTGGGAATTCCGGATATTGTAATCTGTTGAGTATTACAGAAGCCACTGCCACCTTACCTTCAAAGGGTTCACAATTACTTTCGGCATAAACTACCTTAGCCATTAAATTTACATCATCTTGTGTTATAGGTATCTTTTGGTCAGAGTAGTTAAATACCTGTACAACCTCCTCCTGTTCATTAAATAAAGTGGAGTTTGCATTGTTGAGAGTACATGAGCTTACATTCTGTAATGGCATAAATAGCATCAAAAAGAGAATAATAAAATAAAAAAATTTTTTCAAATCAAATCATCTCCTTATTACCGGCGGGGTTAGCTGACGGGTTCGGTAAAGGCATAACCTACGTATAATACGATTCACCCCAATATTACTGGTTTCCCCGTGTTTTTTATTTAAACTTAGGTCAATGATATTGTACCCATTTATTAAAATAAAATACATTTTATTAAAATTTTTTTAAAATACTTTAAAGTATTGATATAAACAATATTAAATAGTGTATAATTATTAAGAGATATTTTTATAGGACGGTGGAACGGGTGGAATTATTGCAAATAATAGTTAATTCAGTAAGGAATATAAGTTTGTGGTCTATTGTGGATATATTAGTGGTATCATACATACTTTATAAAGTGTATATGCTTATAAAAGAAACTAGAGCCGAGCAGCTCTTAAAGGGAATTGTGCTTATAATATTTCTTATACCCATAAGCAGCTTTTTTCATTTGGTAATGCTTAACTGGATACTTACAAAAACGCTGACTATAGGTGTTCTTTCTTTTGTTATTATATTTCAGCCTGAAATTCGCCGTGCACTTGAACATCTTGGAAGAACAGCCTTTAATGATAAACATATATTACAGGATGAAGAGGTAATGGAAAGAGTTGTAACAGAAGTTGTAAATTCTGTAGATAATTTATCGAAGAGCAAAACAGGAGCTCTCATTGTAATTGAACAGATTACAGGACTTGAAGATATAATAAATACAGGGACTAAAATAGATGCTGTAGTATCTTCGGCTCTTTTAGAGAATATATTTGTAGTAAATACACCTTTGCATGATGGGGCAACTATAATAAGAAATGACAGAATAGTGTCAGCGGGGTGTTTTTTGCCTCTTACAAATAATAATGAATTGAATAAAAAATTAGGTACAAGACATAGAGCAGCCCTTGGTATATCAGAAAATTCTGATGCCCTGATTATAGTAGTTTCTGAGGAAACAGGAACTATCTCTTTTGCCGTTAATGGAAAATTAATAAGGAATTATACTAAGGATAGACTTAAAAAAATTCTTATTAATATAATGAAAAGAAGATTTCAAAAAAAGTTCACATGGAGAGAGAGGGTGATTGAGTGGAAGAAGAAAATAAAAAGAACCAGATCTTAATAAAAGTATGCTGTGTTATTGCTGCATTTATCTTATGGTTATATATATTTAATATAGAAAACCCTATGACAGAAAGAAAAATTGTAGTTCCTGTAACTATAGTAAATAAAAATGTACTTGCTCAATCAAAGCTTGTTCAGGTGGGTAATGAACAGCCTAATGTATCTCTCGTAATAAAAGGAAATGCTTCTGATGTATATTCGGTAAGGCCCAGTGATTTTCAATTGAACTCGGATTTAAGTGCTTATGTTATGAAAAAGGGAGAAAATAATATACCGGTAACTGTAAAAAAGAGCCCCAGTAATATAAGTATAATAAATAATCAAAATTTATGGATAAAAATACAGTTAGACGAATTAAAGGAAAAATTTGTATCCATAAAAATAATACTAAGAGGAAAACCCAAAGAAGGATATTATGCTCTAGATCCTGTCTTGAAAACAGAAAAAGCAAAAATAAGCGGTGCTCAAGATTCAATAAATGCGGTGAAATATGCTGCAGCTATATATGATTTAAAATATGCTCAAAATGACATAAGTACAACATTATCGCTTCAACCTCAAGATGTATCTGGAAATTTAATAAAAGATACCAGTATAAGTCCTTCTGCTGTTAAGGTTGTCATACCTATTGGAAAAATAAAAACCGTTCCAGTAAATATTAAAGTTCGTGGTAATTCTATAAATGGTTCGGAAACTAATTTGATGACTGCTGTGCCGGATAAGGTAGATATAGCTGGCAATGAAAGTGTGATAAAGAATATAAGTGGAATAGATACAGAGCCTGTTGATTTAAGCAAAATAGGAAGTGCAGAAAGTACACAGATCAAGTTAGTAGTTCCAGAAGGGGTAAAATTAGTAAATAGTGATGGAGTGATACAATTAAAATTGAATTCGAGTACATTTAAAGTTGATGGGGAATCGCAGAGGCAATTAAATTTGAATATACTTGTTAGGAATTTAAGTGACAATTATACAGCCAAATTGAGCAGCGGGAGTGTATCGATAGTAGTTTCTGGATCTGATAGTATTCTAAATAATCTAAATGAAAATAGTATAGCTTGCTTTGTAGATGCGGATTCGATGGATGAAGGGGTTCACTCCGCCAATGTAGTGATATCTCTACCTCAGGGATTGACATTAGTATCTCAAAATCCGCAGAGTGTGAATTTAGAAATAAGTAAAAAAACGTCGGAGGGACAAAATGGCCATTAGAATTAATAATTTGATTATGGGTATAGATGGAAATTTAGAAGAATTGAAAAGTAAATCTGCAAAAAAACTTAGAATAAGTAAAAGTGATATTGAAAAATTTAGAGTACTGAGAAGATCTATAGATGCCAGAAGAAAGAACAGTATAAAATTTAATTATTCTGTAGAAGTAGTATGCTCAGCAGAAAAAAAATTAAAGTCAGTGGATAAAGATGTAATAATAGAAGGAAGAACTGTACGATGGAAAATAATTCCGGGGAGAAAGGAAATGGATTCCAGACCTGTAGTTGTTGGAATGGGGCCTGCAGGTATGTTTGCAGGCCTTCTTTTGGCAAGAAAAGGATACAGACCGCTTATAATAGAAAGAGGGGAAAAAATTGAAGATAGAGCAAAAACAGTAAATAGATTTTGGACCACCGGCAAGCTGAATTTAGAATCCAACGTTCAGTTCGGAGAGGGTGGAGCGGGTACTTTTTCCGATGGCAAATTGACTACTAGAATAAAGGATAAAAGATGTGATTTTATTTTGGATACATTTTCGAAATATGGTGCCCCTGATGAAATTACATATGATGGCAAGCCTCATATAGGAACAGATAACTTAAAAATTGTGGTTAAAAATATAAGAAATAAAATATTAAAATTAGGGGGAGAAATACTATTTAACAGCAGGCTGGAGGATTTAATGATAGAAAACAAAAAATTAAAGGGTCTAATTGTAAATGGAAGTGAAATTCCCTGCAGCAATTTAATACTTGCTATAGGACACAGTTCTAGAGATACATATGAAATGCTTTTTAGAAGAAAAGTATTCATGGAGCCCAAAGCTTTTGCTGTAGGTGTTAGGGTGGAGCATTCACAGCACATGATAGATATAAGTCAATATGGGAAATTTGCAGGGCATCCTAAATTGGGCCCTGCAGATTATAGGCTTACATATAAATCTAAAAGTGGAAGAGGGGTCTACAGTTTTTGTATGTGTCCTGGAGGAGAAGTTGTATCTGCGGCTTCAGAAGAAGGGGCACTTGCGACTAATGGAATGAGCTATTATAAGAGAAATCTTGATAATGCAAATTCTGCTGTGGTAGTAACTGTTGATGAGAATGATTTTCAAGGTAATTCCCCTCTAAAAGGTATGGAATTTCAAAGATATTATGAAAGGTTAGCGTACAAATTAGGGGGAGGAAATTACGTTGCTCCGGTGCAGTTGATCAGGGATTTTATAAGGGAGAAAATTTCTACTGGATTTGGTGAAGTAAAGCCTACTTACAGACCGGGATATGAGTTTAGAGATTTAAAGCAGTGCCTTCCATCAAAGGTAGTTATAGGATTGAAGGAAGGTTTTATCTACTTTGAGAAGAAAATACCCGGATATGCGGAGGGTGATGGAGTAATAACAGGTATTGAAACTAGAACTTCTGCGCCTGTTAGAATACTTAGAAACAATAGTTTTGAAAGTATATCCTTAAGTGGACTATATCCCTGTGGAGAAGGTGCAGGATATGCAGGGGGTATAGTATCTGCTGCAGTAGATGGTATTAAGGCAGCGGAAAGCATAATTGAAAACTATAGACCTTTCTGAGCAGTTGTGGGTATACTGGTACGTTTTCTTTTTAATATATATCTGGTAAAATGTGATTGTTGAAGAATATATTTTACGGGGGTATTTTATATGGACAATATTATACTGGTAATTAATCCTGGTTCTACATCAACTAAAATAGCATTATTTGAAAATGAAGAATGTAAAATTTCAGATAATATATTACATGATGTGGATAAAATAAAAAAGTTTAAAAGCATATATGCTCAAAAGGAAATGCGCACTGAAGTTGTATTAGATTGGCTTAGATCCAACAATGTAGTATTAAACAGATTGTCTGCTGTAGTAGGGAGAGGAGGGCTGCTGCGTTCTATGCCTGGAGGAACCTATAAGGTCACGCAGAAAATGCTGGAGGATCTGAAGATAGGTTATCAAGCACAGCATGCCTCTAATTTAGGAGGAATTATTGCAAATATAATAGCCCAAAAAGCTGGCGTACAGGCATTTATAGTGGATCCAGTAGCAGTAGATGAAATAGATGACATTTCAAGAATATCAGGCATACCACAGATTGTAAGAAAATCTCTCGTTCATGCGTTGAATACCAAAGCCGTTTGTAGAAAAGTATGCCGTAAGTTTCATAAAGATTTTGACAGAAGCTCTTTTGTGGTTGCACACATAGGTGGAGGCATATCTGTATCTCCTGTTAAGAATGGAAGAATAATTGATACAAATAATGCCAATGAAGAAGGGCCTTTTTCACCAGAAAGAGCAGGGACTCTGCCCTGTGGAGATTTAATAGAATTGGCCTTTAGCGGTAAATACACCCGTGAAGAACTGAGAGAGAAAATAGTAGGTAGGGGAGGACTTGTAGCTTATTTGGGAACTAATAATGGTAAGGAAATAGCAAATAGGATTGAAAATGGGGACAAAAAGGCTAAATTCATACTTGAAGCAATGGCATATCAGATTGCTAAGGAAATAGGGGCCATGTCAGTGGATCTTAATGGACAAGTAGATGCGGTAATATTAACCGGAGGAATGGCTTATAGTAGAGTTCTTACGAATGTCATAAAAAATATGGTAGCTTTTATTGCCCCTGTTGAAATAATACCAGGTGAACTTGAAATGCTGGCCTTAGCTCAAGGGGCGCTAAGAGTACTTCAGGGAAAAGAAAGGGTAAAAATTTATGATGAAGAGGTATCTTTTACATAGGTACATATTATCAATGAAACGGCCAATAGGATTTTGAGGAGGGAAAATATGGAATACAGAATTTTAGTGATTGATCCTGGTTCTACATCTACTAAAGTATATGTTTGTGAAGGTAAAAAAGAGATATTGAAAGAAACTATAATGTATTCATCATCTTACATAAATAAATATGATAGAGTTTATGACCAGTTTCAGTTCAGAAAAGAAGATGTATTAAAAATATTGAGGAAAAGAAGTTTTGATTTAAATACCTTAAGTGCAGTTGTTGGGAGGGGTGGTCTTTTAAATCTTAGAGAAGATAAAATTTATAGGATAAATGAAGCTATGATAGAGGATTTAAAAGTGGGGATACAAGGTGAACATGCTTCAAATTTAGGAGCTATAATAGCAGATAGTATAGCAGGCCCTTTGAAAATACCTGCATTTACAATAAATTCAGTTACTGTGGATGAATTATGGGACATAGCGAGGATATCAGGCATGCCTGATATAACTAGGAAAAGTAAATTTCATGCTTTGAATCAAAAAGCGGTAGCGAAAAAATATGCTGCTGATATAGGTATGGATTATGCAGATTTAAATTTGATAGTTGCTCATATGGGCGGCGGAGTCTCAGTAGGGGCACATAAAAGAGGGAGAGTTGTAGATGTAAATAATGCATTGGATGGAGATGGACCATTTACTCCAGAAAGAGCTGGTGGAATTCCGGTAGGAGATCTGGTAAATCTTTGTTATAGTTGCAAATATAGCTACCACAAGATGAAGAGAATAATAGCTGGAGAAGGTGGAATGGTGGCTTACCTGGGTACAAATGATTTTAGGAAATTGGAGATGATGGTGAATATGGGAGACAAAAAGGCCCGAATAATTTTAGATGCCTTTATACTTCAAGTATCCAAAGAAATAGGAAAATGTGCAGCGGTTCTTTCGGGAGATGTGAATGCTATAATTTTAACAGGCGGCATAGCCTACAGCGAAAATGTGGTAAATAAATTAAAAGAGAGGGT
The DNA here is from genome assembly GCF_020908015.1 of Clostridium aromativorans. Taxonomy (NCBI): domain Bacteria; kingdom Bacillati; phylum Bacillota; class Clostridia; order Eubacteriales; family Clostridiaceae; genus Clostridium; species Clostridium aromativorans. Next base: position 72,525 of record NZ_JAJJPB010000012.1, on the reverse strand, counting down.
ATCTTTTATCTCATCTGTGATTTGTATTCCTGAAAGATATGAGCTGTTGGAACTGGCACAAGTGGGATTTAGAGCTTTGAATGGAGAAGAAATTAAAGAATATAAAATAATTAGTTAGAAATGTGAGAAATTTGTGATATAATATATTTAAGAAAGTATAAAAAAATCATATGAATCTTTAATTGACAGTTATTATTCATATTTTTGATAATTATCAGGTATTTTAAATGTTTTGCCTAAAGGATAGAATTGTTTTATGCTCTATATGAAACCGTTTACCAGATGCGCAACGTTGGGTATAAGTTCTTCAAATGAGGTGATAAAATGAGTAGAATTAAGATATTTACAGGTCATTTTGGAAGTGGTAAAACTGAAATAGCTATTAATTCTGCAATAAATACTGCAAATGAAAATAAAAAAACAGCAATAGTAGATTTAGATATAGTAAATCCATACTTTTGTACAAGAAGTTTGAAAAATGAACTAGAAAAAAAAGGTGTAAGAGTTATATCATCAGATCCTAATCTATTGAACGCAGAATTGATGGTAATACCTGCTGAAGTGCTTTCAGTATTCAATGACAAAAGCTATCAGGCATTTTTTGATGTAGGGGGAGATGACCAAGGAGCTGTAGCACTTGGACAATTTAACAGATTTTTCAATAGTGAACCCTATGATATGTATTATGTAATTAATAACAAAAGACCGTTGACCTCAAATGAAGAGGATACTGAAAGATATATAAAATTCATAGAAACTTCATCTAGATTAAAAGTAACTCATCTCATTTCAAATAATAATTTGTCCTATGAAACTACTGTATCGGATATACTGGAAGGGGATAAACTGGTTGAAAAATTATCTGGCAAATTGAAAATTCCCCATGCATATACTGTATGCAGGAAGGATCTAGCAGATGAAGTTCAGGGTAAGATAAATACAAAAGTATTTCCTATAGATATTTATATGAAGACACCCTGGGAATAGGATATTTGGAAATTAGGTATTTTAAAACAATCAATATGCTAGAAATAAAATTCATATAAAGTTAAAGGTGTTAAATTTATTATCTAGAGACATTACAATCAATTACAATTATTTAATAGCTAAATTTTTAGGAGGGGATTTCTCATGCCAAAAGTAACTTTTAGGGAAGAGAGATGCAAAGGCTGTGGACATTGTATAGAAGTCTGTCCAAAAAAGATTGTGTCATTTTCCACCAAGTTAAATGCAAAAGGGTATCATCCGGCTACTGTTCCAGAAGATAAAATGGAAGAATGTGTAGCATGTGCATCTTGCGCTAGAATATGTCCAGACTGTGTAATAACTGTTGAAAAATAATAAGGAGGTAGGCTTTTTATGGGAAAGAAGGTATTAATGAAGGGCAATGAGGCCATAGGTGAAGCAGCTGTAAAAGCAGGATGTAAAGCTTTTTTTGGATATCCCATTACCCCGCAAACAGAAGTCGCAGCTTATATGTCCAAGGTTATGCCAAAGATAGATAGAGTTTTTATTCAAGCTGAAAGTGAAGTAGCTGCTATAAACATGGTTTATGGTGCAGCTGGTAGTGGTGTCAGGTGTATGACATCTTCAAGCTCACCTGGAATTAGTTTGAAGTCAGAAGGTATATCATATATTGCAGCAGCGGAATTACCCTGTCTTATTATGAATATAGTAAGAGGAGGTCCAGGCCTTGGAAGCATACAGCCAGCTCAATCAGATTATTTTCAGGCGACAAAAGGCGGTGGACATGGAGATTATAATATGCCCGTATTTGCACCAGCTTCCATACAGGAAATGATAGATTTAATACAGGATGCCTTTGACGTGGCTGATATGTACAGGACTCCCTGCATGGTAATGGGAGATGGAATGCTCGGACAGATGATGGAACCTGTGGAGTTTAAAGAAAGACCACAGAGAAAATTACCTGAGAAAACCTGGGCAGCTAATGGCCTTAATGGAAGGAAGAAGCATAATATTATAAACTCCCTGTACTTAGCACCTGAGGAATTAGAGAAACACAACAACAAACTTCAAGAGAAATTTAAGAGGATAAAAGAAAATGAAGTTAGATATGAATTGTATAATTGTGATGAAGAATGTGATCTGATATTAGTGGCATATGGAACTACATCGAGAATATGCAAGAATGTAATTAAGATGGCTAAAAAAGAGGGAATAAATATAGGATTGATAAGACCGATAACCTTGTGGCCGTTCCCAGTTGAAGCTTTTGAAAAAACTATAGATAAGACAAAACATGGTTATCTGTCTGTAGAGATGAGCTGTGGCCAGATGGTCTATGATGTAAAGTTGGCAGCTAACGGTAGAAAACCAGTAGATTTTTATGGAAGATCTGGAGGTATGGTTCCAGAACCTTCGGATATTTTAAAAAAGGTTAAGGCCATGATAGGAGGGGAAAAATAATGACTGTAGTATATGAACCACCAAAATCACTGCTGGATGTGCCGACACATTACTGTCCAGGGTGTACTCATGGAGTAATCCACAAATTAGTTGGAGAAGCAATAGACGAGCTTGGGATATTGGACAAAACTATTGCAGTTGTACCAGTAGGATGTTCAGTTCTAGCCTACAATTATTTTGCCTGTGATGTATTTGAAGCGTCCCATGGAAGAGCACCGGCAGTTGCTACAGGTGTAAAGAGAACTAATCCTGATAGTGTAGTATTTACTTATCAAGGGGATGGAGATTTAGCAGCTATAGGTACTGCAGAAATAGTTCATGTAGCTACAAGGGGAGAAAATGTGACTACTATATTTGTGAATAACTGTATTTATGGTATGACTGGAGGTCAAATGGCTCCAACCACTTTACCGGGACAAGTTACTGAGACTACTCCTTATGGAAGAGATACAAAAATAGCTGGATATCCAGTGAGGGTTTCTGAAATGATATCCACCCTTACAGGAGCATGTTATGTGGAGAGAGTTTCTGTAGATACTATACCTCATCTTTTAAAAGCTAAAAAAGCTATAAAAAAAGCATTTCAAAATCAATTGGAAGGAAAGGGATTTTCACTGGTTGAGGTTCTTTCAATATGCCCTACTAACTGGGGACTGTCGCCTAAAGAGGCAATGCAGTGGTTGAGAGATAACATGATACCATACTATCCTTTAGGAGTAAAAAAAGACACTACTGAGGAGGTGAAGTAAGGTGGCATCACAACAGATTATTTTTGCAGGATTTGGTGGACAGGGTATTTTGTCTATGGGTAAATTCTTGGCTTATGCAGGTATGGATGCCAACTTAAATGTTTCCTGGCTTCCTTCTTATGGACCTGAGATGAGGGGCGGGACAGCTAACTGTTCTGTAATATTGACCAATGAGGATATAGGCTCTCCCATAGTTTTGAGGGCGGATAGTATAGTTGTAATGAACAGACCTTCTCTAGAAAAATTTGAAAACTCTGTAGAACCTAATGGTATAATAGTAATGGATTCGGATTTAATAGATATTATGCCAAAGAGGAAAGATGTAAAGATCATAGCGATCCCGGCTCAAAGTCTAGCAGAAAAAATAGGGAGCAAAAAAATAGCTAATATGATTTTGTTGGGAGCCTTAGTAAAAGAAACTGGAATAGTTTCTATGGATCAATTGCTCAGTTCTTTAAAAGATCATGGAAAAGAGAAATTCTTTGAATCCAATAAGGCAGCTGTGGAAAAAGGTATTGAATTTGTAAAGTAAGCTTTTGTTAAAGCACTTTATTGAATGCCATTTTGGTTATTTAATAAGGTGCTTTTTTAAGTTATGGAAAAGTACGTTGTGGAAATATTTTTAATGTAATATAATATAAAAAGACAAATTAACTTTTAATAAGTGAGGTATTAGTATGCAGAGAATGTTTGGCACTGACGGTGTAAGGGGAATTGCAAATGGGGAATTGACTTCAGAATTGGCTTATAAATTGGGAAAAGCAGGAGCCTATGTATTGACGGAAGCAGTACATAAGCCTAAGATACTCGTTGGAATGGACACCAGAATATCTGGAGATATGCTGGAAAGTGCATTGGTTTCAGGTATACTTTCCATAGGAGCGGAGGCCATTTGCATTGGAGTAATACCAACACCAGCAGTAGCTTATTTGACAAGAAAATATAAAGCAGATGCGGGAGTAGTGATTTCAGCCTCTCATAATCCTGTGGAATACAATGGCATAAAATTTTTTAATGGTTCAGGATATAAATTATCTGATGAACTAGAAGATAAAATACAGTACATAATTGAAAGTGATTTTAAGGGAATATCTGTGCCTTTTGGTGCGCAAATAGGAAGAAAGATAGTTGAAAAGGAAGATGCATTGAAAAGCTATGTGGATTTTGCAAAATCAACTATTGATGGAGATCTAAGGGGATTGAAGGTTGTGCTAGACTGTGCCAACGGTGCCTCTTATAAGACTTCTGTAAGGGCTTTTGAAGAATTGGGAGCTGAATTAAAAGTTATAAATAATAATCCGGATGGAATAAACATAAATGACAACTGCGGTTCTACCCATCCTGAGCAACTTATGAGAACTGTAGTGGAATCAGGATTTGATTTAGGGCTTGCCTTTGACGGAGATGCGGACAGATGTATTGCTGTGGACGAAAGAGGAAATCTCGTAAATGGAGATTTTATTATGGCTATAATAGGGAAAAACTTAAAGGAACAGGGCAAGTTGTATAAAAACACTGTGGTGGTTACTGTTATGAGTAATATGGGACTTGATATAGCACTTGAAAGAGAAAAAATGAATACAGTAAAAACCAAGGTGGGAGACAGATATGTGCTTGAGAAGATGGTGAAGGAAGGATATAAATTAGGCGGAGAGCAATCGGGACATATAATCATGCTGGATTATAATACCACAGGAGATGGACTTGTCACTGCACTGCAGATATCCTCCATAGTTAAAAAAAGCGGCAAAAAATTATCCCAGCTTGCTTCCATGATGAAGAATTTGCCCCAGGTACTGGCAAATGCAAAAGTGTCTAATGACAAAAAAAACATATATGAAGAAGATGCAGAGATAATAAAAAAAATAGAAGAAGTAAAGAAAAAGTTAGATGGCTGTGGGAGAGTACTGATAAGACCTTCAGGAACAGAACCACTTGTCAGGGTCATGCTGGAGGGAGAAAATCAAAATGAAATAGATAAAATTGCTCGTAATTTAGCTGAAATGATTCAGCAGAAGGCCAGTTTGTGAAACATTAAAAAATATATAAATTTTAATACACTGCTGTAAAATACTAAGCAGTGTATTTTTATTTTTTAATTAAATATTTTTAGCTCTATTATAATGTAAAATTGGGAAGTATATTAATTAGAGACCTAAATGATTTTTGCCTATTTTAATGCTAATATATGATATTTGGAGGAGTTATAGAGAAATGGTATGGGAATATAAAGTATTTACAGCAGAGAATTTTCTGGGTTCAGATGATGATTTGACTTTAGAAGAAAAATTGAATAAATTTGGTAAAGATAATTGGGAATTTTCAGGAATTATACAAAAACCATATACCACACTGGGTAAAGATTCCAAAGTGGACGGCGACTGTATAATATTTAAAAGGCGTATAGAAAATTAAATTACAAAGAATTAGATTAGGGCAAAAATCATTTGGTCAAAAATTTAAACACTATTATAAACTATGTTAATACAAAATTAATAATTGAATTTAATATGTATTTACATAGTATGATCTTAGGAAACGACCATATTTCAAGATGATTTAGAATAAATTCCATATTGAGGATGCATATATTTCACAATTGCGATAGTTGACAAAAAATTAAATTAAATAATATAATGTATTGATGACAGATTTGAGGTTGTCAATTATATTAAAGGCAGGTGGTTATTAGTTAGTAGTAATGTAACAAAAGCGCCAGAACTTAAGTTCGACTGACCAAATCGAAGATTTGGAGTCTCACTTGAGTTGACGAGGATGGGGAGTATCGAATCTTCGGCGGGTGCCCCACGGTATCGCACTACCGTTAACAACTGATAAAACCAGGAAGCAATTTCTGATACAACATCAGTTTGGTGTAAAAACCTTTAATAGGAGTCGAATATGCGATTCCAAAAGTACGATTTCCTGAAAAATCAATAATAATTCGGGTTTTATTTGATTATGACTTTTTGATTTCATATTGAAAGAAACTACCGTGTTATTAGTGGAGAATTGTGCTGCATTTAATATATTAAATATTGAAAGGAAGATTAATATGTGCGGAATAGTTGGATTTGTTGGAAAAAAACAGGCATCACCCATTTTAATTGAAGGTCTTAGCAAACTTGAATACAGAGGATATGATTCAGCAGGAGTTGCTATAATAGATAAAGATCACATCAATGTGGTGAAGTGTAAGGGAAGACTTAAAAATTTGGAAGATAAATTGTCAAAACATCCATTAAAGGGTATAGTTGGAATAGGTCATACAAGGTGGGCGACCCATGGTAAACCCTCTGATTTAAATGCACATCCACATAACAGTCAGGACGGAACAATAAGTGTAGTTCATAATGGTATAATAGAAAATTATGTACAACTTAAAGAGTGGCTCACATCCAAGGGATATAAATTTATATCTGAAACTGATACAGAAGTTATTCCACAACTTATAGAATATTTCTACAATGGAGATATAGTAGAGGCGGTCATGAAAGCAATATCAAGGATAAGAGGAAGTTATGCCATCGGGGTTATTTGCTCGAAAGAGCCTGGAAAACTGGTTGCAGTGAGAAAAGACAGCCCCCTTATAGTGGGTCTTGGTAAAAATGAATACTATATAGCATCGGATATTCCGGCTGTGTTAAACCATACGCGAGATATATATCTTTTGAATGAAAATGAATTTGTGGTTATAACAGAAGATGGTGTGAAACTTTTATCTGAAGATAAGAAAGAAATAAAGAGGGATGTTTATCATGTTACCTGGAGTGCAAATGCTGCCGAGAAAGGTGGATTTGAGCATTTCATGATGAAAGAGATACATGAACAGCCAAAGGCTATAAAAGATACTATGACATCTAGAATCATGCTGGGAAAGCCTGTAACTTTAGATGATATAAAAATAACAAAAGAACAAATTAAAAATATAGATAAAATATATATAGTGGCCTGCGGAACTGCATACCATGCGGGAATGGTTGGAAAGTATGTGATAGAAAAACTGGTGAGAATGCCTGTAGAAGTGGATATTGCTTCAGAATTCAGGTACAGGAATCCTATAGTAAATGAAAGAACTTTGATGATAATAATAAGCCAGTCTGGAGAAACTGCTGATACCCTTGCAGCCTTGAGAGAAGCAAAGAAGCAGGGTGCCAGGGTAATAGCCATAACAAATGTGGTGGGAAGTTCTGTATCCAGGGAAGCGGATGATGTGCTCTATACCTGGGCGGGTCCTGAAATAGCAGTTGCTTCTACGAAGGCATATGTAACCCAGCTGATTGCAATTTATATAGTAGCTCTCTTTTTCGCGCAGCATAAGGGGACCATTAGCACAGAAAAAATAGAAAAGATAAAAGAGGAAATGCTTTCCCTGCCTGTGAAGGCGGAAAAAGTGCTTGCAAATAAAGAGATCATCCAGGAGTTTGCAGAAAAAACCTACAAAAAGGAAGATGTATTTTTTTTGGGAAGAGGCCTTGACTACGCTGTTGCATTGGAAGGATCCCTGAAACTGAAGGAGATATCTTATATCCATTCGGAAGCTTACGCCGGCGGCGAACTGAAGCACGGTCCTATAGCGTTGATTGAAGATGGAACTGTGGTGATTGCAGGGGCTACACAGGAGAAACTGGTTGAAAAGATGGTAAGCAATATCAAAGAAGTGACTACCAGGGGAGCTAAGGTTCTGGCTTTTGCTTTTGAGGGAAACAAGAATGTTGAGAAGGCAGCTGACTCTGTCATATTCCTTCCCAAGACACTGGATATATTTGCTCCGGTACTTGCGGTAATTCCACTTCAGCTTCTGGCCTATTATATTTCCATAAAGAAAGGCTGCGATGTGGATAAGCCTAGGAATTTAGCCAAGTCCGTTACGGTGGAGTAGACGGACTATAAGGGTGGATGGCTGCTATTGGCTTGAAACAAAGTTTGATTGTAGTATGCAGGACAAATTGAATAAGCAGTAAAGTAAAACCGTGCATTCTCCATATTTGAGAGAGTGTGCGGTTTTTTACTGGTCTTTGTGAATTTAATTATTTATTATACATCTATTTAAAATTTATTATAAGCATATAAAAAAATATGCTATTATAAGATCATAATAAGAATAGTTAGGAGATGGAACATACACTTGTAAAAGGAGAGATTCAAATGACGAATATTAAATTTGATATTGTTAAAAATATAGGAACACTGTCTGAAGGTTCGAGAGGCTGGAAAAAAGAGGTCAACGTTGTGAGCTGGAATGACAGAAAAGCGAAGATAGATATTAGAGACTGGGATGAAAAACATGAGAAAATGGGGAAAGGAATAACTTTAGACAAAGAGGAGATATCAGAGTTAAGGGACTTGTTGAATAAGATTGATATTGATGAACTGGATGTGGAGTAGGAGCTATTTGGGTAAAATGAATTATTTTTTGCAAAACTATAAGAGATAATGTTATTCCGTGTTATAATATACCTGTATAAGGGAAATGAGTATGTTATAGGTAGCAATTTTAAATTTTTAAATAATTGGTACCATTTAAGTGATATAATAATATGATGAATATAGATTGTATTTATGTAACATGTTATTATTTTTTATCGTCATTATTATTAAAGGGGGAATTTTATTTTAAATTAAAAGCAGTAAGAGGGATGGGAGAGCCATATGAAGCGAGTTTTATTAATAGGAATTGTAGGTGTAATAATTTTTAGTTTTTCTGCATGCAGCAATTTATCTAGTATATACAATAGAGAAGATGCTCAAAAAGTAAATGTTGGTAGTAACATAACTCCGCATCCAAAAGAAAAAAAACCGGTATCACCACCTAGAAGCATTCTTAAGGCAGGGGATAAGGGGAATGATGTAAAAGATATTCAAAAGAAACTTAAAAAATTTGGTTACACTGTAAATGAAGATGGAGATTTTGGAGAACAGACAGTATATGCTGTGATGGACTTTCAGCACAAACATGGTCTTACTACAGATGGAATAGTAAGTGGAGCCACGTTGAAGGATTTGAAAAAGAAGCCTACTGCAGATATAATGTACAAGCCTACGGCAGAAGTAGTGTCTAATTTTAATTCAGCTTATTCGGAAGGCATAGTAAATAAGTTGGATACTCAGAGCTATACTGATTATTATGTTATGGTCAGTACATCAGAACAGATGGTATACATTTTTAATGGGAGCATCCATAAATGGAGACTGATAAATTCATTTCAGTGTGCATCAGGAACAGGCGGTACACCAACAGTTAAGGGTCAATTCTTTGTAGGGATAAAGGGTCCGCAATTTGAATCAGAAAATGGAGCCATACTTAAATATTTTACACAATTTCAGGGGAATTATTTATTTCACAGCGTTTTATTTGATAAGAACGGAAATCTGGTAGATGGTACTCTTGGGAAATCTGCTTCCCATGGTTGTATAAGACTAGCTCTTGAAAATGCAAAATATATTTACGATAATGTCCCTATAGGTTCAGGAATCTTGATACAATGAAAATATTTATTAGCTCATGAAAGAAATGAGAAACTTTGTTTCAAGTTTCTTTCATTTTTTTATATCTGAATGTAAGATGATACATGATCCCTCATTTTTTTATTGACCGAGAGATTGGGTTGTATTACAATATAATTAACCTACTATGTAGTGCAATGTAGATTAAATATTGAATTTGGAAAGTAGGGAAATACATGTTCGATAAGTCTCAACTTATGAGAGGAACTCTGGAAGGCTGCATATTGAAGATAATAAGTTTAAAAATTACCTATGGATATGAAATTATGGTATCACTTAGAAATTATGGATTTAGTGAGATAAAAGAGGGTACAATTTATCCTCTGCTTATAAGGTTGGAGAAGAAAAATTTAATTTTCGGAAAATTCCAGCCTTCACCTTTAGGACCGAGCAGAAAATACTATATTATAACGAAAAAGGGAAGAGAGGAATTAAAAAGTTTTGAAATATATTGGAATAATGTTTCAAGTATAGTGAAAAAAATATTATGTTTGGAGGGTGAATAATGGTAAATCAATTGAAAAAACTCCGCAGATAAAATAATTTAAGAGACAAACAACTATCAGTAGAAAATAACCTGGTGATAATGGATATAGTATGTTACCTTAGATCTTCGAATCTGTTTTTCAATTGATATAATGAATATTTTCAAAGGACAATTTCAGCTTCAAATTACACTGGGATTTGTACTTTCAACTATATTTATTGTAATTTTTGCTGTGTATGCATGTCAGTGGATTACAAAAAAATCCTTTGAATTGTATTATACAAAGACAAAAGTGTTATTTGTGCTTGGATCTGTGGTGATGTTTTCAATTATAGCTATGATAAAAATATTCACTGAAAAGTATGTTTTATTTTCTGTAAATTTTTTGTATCCTCTTGTAATTTTATGCATTATCTTGACTTTCATAGTATATTTGGATAACAAGCATGTAAAACAAATAGTTAAGACTTATAAAAAAATTGTAATGAAATATAATATTTATTTATATATTTGATTTAAGGTGAAATAATGGAATATTTAGTAAAAACAAAAAGAGCTCAAGAGTTTGTGGATATAACAGGTTTTGTCAATGAGGTTGTAGCTAAAAGTGAAGTCAAAAATGGAATAGTAGTGATTTTTGTTCCCCATACTACTGCTGGAATAACGATAAATGAAAATGCTGATCCCGATGTTGTGAAAGATATTTTATCAGGATTAAACAAAGCATTTCCTGAAAGAAATGGATACCTGCATGTGGAAGGTAATTCCCATGCTCATATAAAGGCTTCACTTATAGGTTCCTCCTGTAATATCATTATTGAAAATGGAAGATTAAAACTTGGAACCTGGCAGGGAATTTATCTATGTGAATTTGATGGGCCGCGAAATAGAAGAGTATATATAAAGATAATTAGCGGCTGATTTATAAAATAAATTTTATATAATATTGAAAGGGTTGATAAATATGATTGATTCAGAAGCTGAAAATATAAATAATACCAGCAAAAAAATCATTGGAATATTAGGGGGAATGGGCCCACTTGCTACTGCTGATTTGTTCTATAAAATAATTACATTGACAGATGCTAAAAGTGATAATGAGCATATTCATGTAATCATAGATAATAACACTGAAATACCTGATAGAACAAACTATATTTTGGGAACTGGGGAGGATCCCAAAAAATATTTGATTGAATCTGCCTTGAAACTTGAATTGATGGGTGCGGATGTTATAATCATGCCCTGTAATACTGCCCATTATTTTTATGATGAAATAGTAAAATATATTCATATACCTTTTTTAAATATGATATCGGAGACTGTAAAGGAGATAAGAAGAACAAATACTGAAATAAAAAAAGTGGGCTTATTAGCTACAAAAGGTACATGTTTTGCAGGAATATATGATAAAATATTTAATAAATATAATATTGAGGTGGTTAAACCGGATGACACCAATGAAAATATTGTCAGCGATTTAATATATAGTGTCAAAAAAGGAGTTAAAAAATACGACCTAAATAGTGTACAATCTGTTCTTTCATATTTTAAATCAAAAGATGTTGATACTGTAATTTTGGGTTGTACTGAATTGCCAGTGGCTTTTAAAATGTTGAATATAAAGGGCAATTATGTTGATCCCACTAAAATATTGGCACAAAGTGCAATTAAATTTGTCGGGAAGAAAATAGTTGAACATGAATAGATGCTGTTTCTAGTCAGAAAGCGGAGAAATCATTGTCGGTCCTATAGATATAAAGGGGTTATAAAGTATGAAAGATTTTAAATGCATCATGTTTGATTGCATGGAAACAATCGTAAATATGACCGAGCTTCCAGAAAAAAGTGATTATGCCCTATGGGCATTTAAAAATTCAAAATGTGAAGAGTATTTTAAAAGCTTCCAAGAATTTTACACATATTATAAAAGAGCTGAAAAAAGTATTTTATCTAGTATTCCCCGGTATAAAGAATATGATTTTGAAGATATATATGTACAGATTATGAAAGAGAGGCATTTTGCTCAAAAGGACGGCAGAGTGTTAGTTGAAAATCTCCTTGTAAATTTTTGGAAAAACTATAGAAACAGGTGTTACGTTGAGGAAGAAATTAAAGACACCATATCCAGCTTAAGGAATAAGTATGTTTTAGGAGTAGTGTCGAATTTCAAGGTAAAAGGAGGAATAGAAGAACTGTTGAAATACACCGGTGTGAGAGAGTATTTCAGCTTTGTCATAAATTCTTCAGAAGAAGGATGGAGGAAACCTCATCCTCAAATATATGTATCTGCCTTGAAAAAATCAGGGTTTTCACCGGTGGATGCAGTATTTGTAGGAGATGACTTTATAAATGATTATAGAGGACCTAGGAGGTTGGGAATTGTCAGCATTCTTTTTAATAAAGGAAAAGAATGCGGAAAAGGTTGTAAAAAAATAGATAAATTTGTAGAACTTAAGGAAATATTATGAATCCTTGGAGCTTGAAAGGTTAAGTATTTCTGATAAAATAAATTAGATTGTTAAAAAAAGAACAAAATATATTGAGACACCTAATTAATATAAAACAAGGGATTTAAAGTCATGCTTAAATTAGTAGAATTTGGGAGGAAGGTGATAAGATGTCAAGAGTGCAATCGGTACAGTCAACTATTGCTAAACGCGGTTTAGTGATGGTAATTACGGGTAATGGCAAGGGTAAGACGACTTCTGCATTTGGACAAGCTTTACGTGCTATTGGGCATGGATATAAAGTATGTGTTATCCAGTTTATGAAAGGTAGAAAATACGGAGAAATCATGGCAGTAGAAAAATATATTCCGGATATTACAATTATTCAAAGCGGCCTTGACAGTTTTGTAATGAAGGATAATCCAGCTCCGATAGATATTGACCTTGCCAAACAGGGTTTTAAAAAGGCTCAGGAAATTGTAAAAAGTAAAAAATATGACCTGGTTATCTTAGATGAGATCAATGTTGCTGTCAATTTTAATTTAATTTCAGAACAAGAGGTAATAGATTTAATCAAACAAAAACCTCTTGAAGTAAATCTGTTACTAACCGGTCGCTATGCTTCTGATAAAATCGAAGAAGCTGCAGATATGGTAAGTGATATAGCTGAAGTTAAACATCACTATAATGCTGGAATTAAAGGTCAAGCAGGAATTGAATATTAATTTAAATTTTAGAATAAAATTGTTGCAGATATGGAACAAAATGCATTTTTGCAACAATATAAAATGTATATTATGATTACTAGGACTGAGGATAAGTTATATGTACTTTTGTTTTATTAATGCAACAAGCATATATAGGGGGTATCTGCAATTCTTTGATATAGAAATGTTTAGTTGGTGGTATGATAATTGCTACTTAATAAAGATTGCATGGGGAAATGGAGGAGTATATTATGAATAATTTAGATAAATTCAAAAATATAATTTGTGATACTTTAAATATAAAGGATGTAGAAAATATCAAAGATGAAATGGGACCGGATGAAATAAAGGATTGGGATTCATTGGCACATGTGGAATTGGTTACAGCACTGGGAGATGAATTTGGAGTAAATTTTGATGTGGTTGATATATCCAGAATGTATACGATTGGAGACATTAAAAAGATATTAAAAAAATACGGGGTGGAACTATGACATTTACAGACTATATATTTGAAAAATCCGGACATTTAAAAAAAACAGCATTGATAGATGGCAGCAGTATAAGCTATGAGGAGATCTATCTTGGTGTAAATTATGTATCCAATCTACTGAATGAAAATAAATGTTCAAAGGAAGACAGTGTACTTGTTATTTCAGATAATTCCAGATTTTTTATAGAAACCTATTTTGGTATAATTAAAAATGGAAGCATCTGTGTTCCAATTAATCCAAATATGTCTGAAAACGATGTAAAATATATTGTGGATATTTTAAAAATAAAAACAATTTTTTGTCAAAAAAAATATGAATCCAGGGTAAAAAAATTGATTTATGAGAGAGCAATATTATATACTGAAGAAGACATGGGAACAAGTGAAAATGAACTTGTTCTGAATGATCCTGTAGATGTAGAAAGGGATACAGCACTTATTATGTTTACATCGGGGTCTACTTCAAAGCCGAAAGGTGTCATGCTCACGCATTACAATTTGATGTATAATACCGATTCTATTGTGGAATATTTGCGTTTGACTGAAAAGGACCGGGTGGAGGTTGTACTTCCTTTTTACTATTGTTATGGAACATCCCTTTTGAATACGCATTTTAGATGTGGTGGAAGCGTTGTAATAAATAGTAAGTTTATGTTTCCTCAAACTGTTATAGAGGACATAAAGAAATATAATTGTACTGGTTTTGCAGGGGTTCCAAGCACTTACCAGATATTGTTGAGAATGACTAATTTTAAGGATGCTGAGATGCCGTCATTGAGATATGTAACACAGGCCGGAGGAAGGCTTCCAGAGGTATTTATATTGGAATTGTATGAGGCTCTTAAAGGAGTTGACATATACATTATGTATGGACAGACTGAAGCTACAGCTAGGTTGTCATATCTTCCGCCCTCTCAGATTAAAAATAAATTGGGTTCTATAGGAAAGGGGATTCCAGGTACAAAATTAATGATCCTAAATAAGAAGTGTCTTCCAGCTGAAATAGGAGAAGTAGGAGAAATAGTTGCTAAAGGTGGAAATGTGATGAAGGGATATTTTAATGACGAAGAGGAAACAAAAAAGGTTCTTAGGAATGGTCTTTTGTATACAGGTGATTTAGCCTTTAAAGATGAGGATGGATATATATTTGTAGTTTCCAGAGAAAAGAATATAATAAAATGTGCTGGAAATAGAATAAGCCCCAGAGAGATTGAAAATACAATCTGTGGTATAAAACAGGTTGTGGAGTGTGTTGTTATAGGGGTTGAGGACGATATTTTAGGCGAGGCAATAAAGGCTTTTGTAGTTTTAAAAGATAGTAACAGCAGCATAGATTCAAAATATATAGTGGATTACTGTATGGAAAGGCTTCCAAGGTATAAGGTACCCAAATATGTACAGTTTTTACCGTCACTTCCCAAAAATTCATCAGGCAAAGTACTGCTTAAAAAGCTGAAGAATATGTAAGGTAAAACAAGGTAGGTGGATATATGTGGAAATAGACCATTTAATAGAAAACATAGTATTAGGTAATCAATTTAAAATATCTCAAAAGAAAAAGGAAAGTATACTGCTCGATATAATCAAGAAGCAGCTTGAATTGAATAAAGTCAGCCCCAATATAAGCAGTATGTATAAAAAATTTTCTATAAATATTCCCAAGATTTCGAAACTTTCAGAAGTCCCATTTATCCCAGTAAACATGTTCAAAAAATTTGCTCTTTTAACCTGCAGCAGTGAAGATGTAATAAGAATTTTAAATTCCAGTTCCACTACTTCTGGAATTCCCAGCAAGATATATCTGGATAAAACTACGTCTATAAGGCAGATTCAGGGTCTTATAAATACTTTAAAGGATTTTCTTGGAGGGAATAGGAGACCTCTTCTTATCCTGGATACGGAAGACGTGAACAAAAAAAATGCTGTATTGAATGCGAGGGGAGCAGCTATTAGGGGAATCAGTAATTTTGCCAGCAGTATAACTTATGTTATGGATAAAAAGGATGGGCATTTGGAAGTAAATTTGTCCAGATTGAGAAAATTTGAAGATGAAAATAGAGATAGGGAAGTATTGGTATATGGTTTTACCTATATAATATGGAGCAGATTTGTAAGAGAATTGGAAAAGAGGAATATTAGGCTATTGCTTCCTAAGATGAAACTTCTCCACAGCGGCGGGTGGAAGAAACTTGTTTCTGAAAGTGTTGAAAAAAAGGAGTTTAACAGGAGGACAGCAGAGGTCTTTGGGACTGAAGAAAAAAATATATTGGATTTTTATGGTATGGTGGAACAACTGGGAGTGGTATTTGTGGATTGTGAATGTGGATATAAGCATGTACCGGATTTTGCAGATGTTATAATAAGAGATTTTAACACTTTGAAAGAAGTTGAGATCGGTCAGTGTGGAATTATAGAAGTTATGAGTATTTTAGGTTCCAGCTATCCTTCGCAGGGCATTTTGACGGAAGATGTTGGAGAGCTTGTGGGGGTTGATGATTGCAGATGTGGAAGGCGGGGTAAATATTTTAAATTCAAGTCCAGGATGGAGAAAGCTGAAATCAGGGGCTGTGGAGATACATTTGCAGAAAAGGAGGCCATTAAATGATAGATTGTTACCTGTTGGATGGATCCTTTTATAGAGAGAAAAAAATTTTTGATAAATTTGATGAAATAAGTAATACTTTAAGAGAAAATGTAGAATTGTTAAATTCAATACCAGTGGAGGCTGTTATTCTCATATTGGAAGAATACAGTAAAAAATTGTCTAGAGATAAACAACTTCTTAAAATCACAGGAACAGCGTATCTTTCCTTCTATTTTAGAAAATCAAATATAGAAAGGCTGATAGAAATCAATTTGAAAGATAAAAAATATTTAAATAAATTTGTTCCTATAGGTAGCGGCAGATTCATAAAAGCACAGGGGAGGGGAATCAGCTGTCACTGGATAGCAGGAAATGTACCTACTCTTGCTATTTATTCAATTTTTCAGTCACTCATAGCTAAAAATTCAAATCTTGTGAGACTACCTGAAAAAAACATCCCTATAGTTTTAAAATTATTAAAACCTCTGGATAATATACGGGTAATCTACAATGATCAGGTATATTCTTCTAAAAATATATTGAAAAATATATCCCTGATATATTTTCCTAGAGAAGATGAATTTTTAAATAAATCCATGTCTGGTATTGCGGATTCAAGGATTATATGGGGAGGAGAAAACGCAGTAAATCATATTGCCTCACTTCCTAAAAAAACTACCTGTAAGGATATAGTTTTTGGGCCAAAATATTCTTTTGCCGTGTTTGACAGATATGCTGTTGAAAGTAATAGCTGCAGTGAATATATAAACAAGTTTGTAACGGACGTAGTTTTGTTCGGACAGAAAGCCTGTTCTTCACCTCATGTGCTTTTTGTAGAAAAAAGTGATATTCCTTTGAAATATATCGTTGAAATGCTTGAAAGATCTTTTCAAAGAATAGGTAAAAGGTATAAAAATATTCCAGATCAGAATACCTGTGCAGAAATTATAAACAAGAGGGGAATGTACAGCCTTGATTTGACCAAGGATATTTGCTGCAGTGACGGATTGGAATATACTATTTTGATTGATGATGAAATAAAATTAGAAGAACCTGTAGGGGGAAGTTGTATTTTTGTAAAGCAGATAAATAGTATATTTGATATAAAGGATTTGATTACCCGCAGGATACAGACAATAGGTTATGCTATTGATGATAAAGACAAGCTTTTTAAATTTGCAGGTATGGTTACATCAGCGGGTGTAAACAGAGTGGTGGGTTTTGGAACCATGAATAATTATGATTCCCCCTGGGATGGATATTTTATGATAAATGAACTTGTAATGTGGTGTAATCTGAATATTTAGATTATCTTTAAGATTGCTGGCAGGAGACCTTTAAGTAAGGCTCCTGACTTTCTTATATAAGGGAGGTTATATTATATGAGAGGCTTAACCATTGATGAATTGAAAATTGGAGATAGAGCTTATTTTGAAAAGATTGTATCTGAAGATGATGTATATTCATTTGCTGAAATAACTGGGGATTTCAATCCACTTCATGTAGATGAAAAAAAATACAAAGATGTATTTAAGAAAAGAATAGCACATGGGGCGTTGATAGCAGGATATTTATCTGCCTGTATAGGGATGTACCTTCCAGGTCCAGGTACTATTTATTTAAGTCAAAACTCAAAATTCAATTTGCCTGTATATTTTGGAGATACTATAAAAGTGGAAATAGAGGTTTTAGAAATATATAAAAATGAGAATATAGCAAAGCTTAAAACTACCTGTACCAATTCAACAGGTCATAAGGTTTTGACAGGTGAAGCTTTTGTTATGCCGCCGTCAAAATAGCATAAATTATTAAAATACGTGATTGGTGCTTTGAAAGCTAGGGTTTATAGGCATATTTTATCATGAAAACGGTTAAATATATGATATGATTTTTTATGTAGAGTACTGCACATTTAGTTATATTTTATGTTATATGATTTTAGAAGGGGGTTTAATTCATGAAAGACAGGGAATTGGTAAGCTTTGATAATTTGCTGGAAGGAGATGCAAAATTTTTGAAATCCAGAATAAAACAACTGTATCAGGTTATTGAAAGTTCCTATGATGGGATATATATAACAGATGGAAATGCAAATACCATATTTCTAAATAAGTCCTATGAGAGAATCACCGGAATGAGGAAAAGTGAAATGCTTGGCAAAAATATGAGATACCTGGAGAAAAACAATTATATTTCCAAATCCGGGACACTTATAGTATTGAACAGCAGAAGAAATGTTACAATCGAACAGAAGTTTAAAACGGGCAAGACAGCATTGGTTTCCAGCAGCCCTATTTTCGATGAAAATGGCGAAATAACCATGGTGGTCACAAATGTGAGAAATGTTACGGAACTCTATGAATTGAAGGAACAACTGGAGAAAAATAGGGAGATCATGGGAAAATATCATTTACAGCTGGAGGCAATGAGAAAGCAGATTCTTGAATGCTCAGATATTATAGTGAAAGATGAAAAGATGATCAATACACTTAATATGGCAAAAAAAGTGGCAAAAGTGGATACAACTGTGCTTTTGCTGGGGGAAACTGGTGTAGGCAAGGAAAAAGTAGCTAAATATATACATAAAAACAGCAGGAGAAGCAATAAGAATTTTATAAAAATAGACTGTAGTTCTATACCTCATAACCTCATAGAATCAGAATTTTTTGGCTATGAAAAAGGGTCGTTTACAGGTGCAAGCAAGGAGGGGAAGATGGGTCTTTTCGAGTTAGCAGATGAGGGTACGGTTTTTTTGGATGAAATTGGGGAACTCGACATGGATATGCAGGCTAAACTTTTGAGGGTGATTCAAGAGAGAGAAATCAGGAGAGTAGGCGGTACAAGTACTATAAAAATTAATATAAGGGTGATTGCCGCAACTAATAGAAATTTGGAAAAAATGGTTGATGAAAAGATATTTAGAGAAGATCTATACTATAGATTGAATGTAGTGCCCATTACGATTTTGCCTCTTAGAGAGAGAAAGGGTGACATTGAGCCACTTATAAATTATTTTATGGGTGTATTTAATAAGAAATATGATTTTAATAAAGTGATTACCGGTGCAGCAGTGGATTCTTTAAAAGAATATAGATGGCCGGGAAATGTAAGGGAATTAAAAAATATAATAGAAAGAGTTATAATTATGACTACACGGGACAAGATACTGAGAAGCGATCTGCCCATAAGGGAAGTTTGGGACAGCAGCAAATTTGAGAGCGAGGAAAGTGGCATGATAAAGAATCATTTAACTCTAAAGGATGCGGTTGAAAATCTGGAAGAGTCTATGATAGAAAGTGCTTTTAGAAAATGTGGAAATGTGAGGGATGCAGCGAGGGAACTTGGAATAAATGCCTCCACTTTAGTTAGAAAGAGGAAGAGGTACAGGAATAAATGTATGTTGCAAAAATGAAATCAGTTGCAATTATGCAAATAAGAGATATATTTGATAAATTGAATAAGCAAAAGATATTATGTTGCGATTATGCAATAAATCTATGAATCCGACTGTAGTATTTTTATAGTACAGAAATTCGTATAGTTCTGCAATTGCCTGCTAAATTGAGGACTGTGCGAATTTTTTGTATTTTGTATAAAAAACTGGTACTAAAATTGCTTTAATAAGGTTGTGTAAGTAAAAAATTATATCTATATGAGATGAAAGGAATGATTGCGATGTCTTTAATGACAGGAGAAGAATATGTGGAGAGTTTGCGCAAACTAAAGTTAAACGTTTATTATCTGGGGAAAAAAGTAGAAAGCCCTGTAGATAATCCCGTACTTCGTCCATCTCTTAATTCTGTGAAGATGACTTATGATCTGGCTCAGCAGCCGGAATACGAGGATCTTATGACGGTAAAATCAAATATAACAGGCGAGAAGGTAAATAGATTTACTCATTTGCATCAAAGTACCGAAGATCTGGTAAAGAAAGTTAAAATGCAGAGATTATGTGGACAAAAAACTGCCGCTTGTTTCCAAAGATGTGTTGGAATGGATGCATTTAATGCAGTATACAGCACTACTTTTGAGATAGACAAACAGTACGATACTAATTATTTTGAAAACTTTAAAAAATATTTGGCATATGTTCAAGACAAGGATCTCACAGTTGATGGAGCAATGACAGACCCTAAGGGAGATAGAGGATTATCCCCAAGTAAACAAGTTGATCCGGATTTGTACTTGAGAGTTGTAGAAAGAAGGCCGGACGGAGTAGTAGTTAGAGGTGCAAAGGCTCACCAGACAGGAATTTGTAATTCTCATGAAGTTCTGGTAATGCCTACACAGGCTATGAAACCTGAGGATAAGGATTATGCAATATCTTTTGCAGTTCCTACTGATACAAAGGGAATAACCATGATAATTGGGAGACAGTCCTGTGACACAAGAAAACTGGAAAAAGATGCTGACATTGATGTAGGTAATAAGAATTTTGGCGGTGTAGAAGCACTGACGGTATTTGACGATGTATTTGTTCCAAATGACAGAATATTTTTAAATGGTGAAACTGAATATGCAGGTATGCTGGTGGAAAGGTTTGCAGGATATCACAGACAGAGCTATGGTGGTTGCAAAGTTGGAGTGGGAGATGTACTTATAGGAGCTGCCGCACTGGCTGCCGATTATAATGGAGTGCCAAGGGCATCTCATATAAAGGACAAGTTGATAGAAATGATGCATTTGAATGAAACACTGTATGCCTGTGGAATTGCCTGCTCTTCTGAGGGATATCCAACAAAAGCGGGCAACTATCAGATAGATTTATTGCTTGCAAATGTATGTAAGCAGAATGTAACGAGATTTCCATATGAAATTGTAAGGCTGGCGGAAGATATAGCAGGAGGTCTTATGGTTACAATGCCTTCAGAAAAGGATTATAAGAGCCCTGAAGTAGGCAAATATGTAGAAAAATATCTAGTAGGGACTGCATCTGTTCCCGTAGAGAACAGAATGAAAGTACTCAGGCTTATAGAAAACTTGAGCCTAGGCACTGCAGCAGTGGGCTATAGAACTGAGTCCATGCACGGTGCAGGTTCACCACAGGCACAGAGAATAATGATATCAAGACAGGGAAATCTGGGCCAGAAGAAATTGTTGGCAAAAGCTATAGCCAGAATAGAAGAATAGTGAATATAAAGATGGGGTGATTTTCACCCCATGAGTAAAATGAGGTGCTGCATTATGGAAGAAAAAATATTGGAAGTAATTGATAAAAACATAAGACCTTATTTAAATAGTCATAATGGGGATATCCAATTTATTGGAGTGAAAGATGGAGTAGTTAAAATTAGGCTTTTGGGCCAGTGCAGCAATTGTGCTTTATCCAAGGACACTGTAAAAAACGTAATTGAAACTTCTTTGAAATTAAAAATCGAACAGGTAAAAAAAGTAGAAGTTGTAGATTATATAAGTCAGGACACTTTAGATCTAGCAAAAAAAATATTAAATAAGGATTTGGATGACTGAGTGCTGAACGTGGGGATTAAATATTGCGGAGGGTGTAATTCCAGATATGATAGAAAGAAATTTTTATATAATTTGAAAAAAAGTTTTAGGTACAATTTTGAAGTAGCTCAATTGGATAAAGTGTATGATATATTGATAATTTTGTGTGGATGTAGTAGCTGCTGTGTTAACTACAGCGAACTTAAATTTAAGTTTAAAAAAATATTGGTGAGATCTGAAGAAGATTTTAATGAAGTTAAAAATCTGTTAGATCAATATTCCGATGAAATATAGGGGGAATTATCTTTATGAATTGGAAGGATATATATAAGAAAAAATTGGTGAATGCAGAAGAAGCTGTTTCTAAAATAAAATCTAATGACAGGGTAGTTATTGCACATGCTACTGGGGAACCCCTGGATATAGTAGATGCGATGGTTAAAAATAAAGAAAATTATGAAAACGTAGAGATAGTTCATATGGTAGCCATGGGCAAAGGTGAATATGCTAAACCCGGAATGGAAAAATATTTTCACCACAATTCACTGTTTGCAGGAGCTACCACCAGGGATGCTGTAAATTCAGGCAGAGGTGATTATACACCTTGCTATTTCTATGAGGTACCGGATTTATTTAGGAATGGCTATTTGCCGGTGGATGTGGCAATCATACAGGTAAGCAGGCCGGATAAATATGGCTATTGTAGTTTTGGAGTTTCCAATGATTATACCAAACCGGCAGCGGAAAATGCCAAACTTGTAATTGCGGAAGTAAATGAAAATATGCCAAGGACTTTGGGAGATTCATTTATACATGTATCGGACATTGACTATATAGTGGAAGTTTCGCATCCGCTTATAGAACTGAAGCCGGCTAAATTGGGAGAAGTGGAGAAGTCCATAGGGAGATACTGTGCATCTTTAATTGAAGATGGTTCAACTCTTCAGCTTGGTATAGGTGCCATTCCAGATGCTGTACTTATGTTTTTGAAAGATAAAAAGGACTTGGGGATACATTCTGAAATGATATCAGATGGTGTGGTAGATTTAGTAAATGCAGGGGTTATTAATAATAGCAAAAAAACTCTTCATCCTGGGAAAATAGTTGTGACATTTTTAATGGGTACGAAAAAATTATATAATTTTGTAGACGATAACCCTATTATAGCCTCTTATCCTGTAGATTATGTAAATGATCCTAGAATTATTATGCAAAACTATAAGATGGTGTCAATAAATTCCTGCGTTCAAGTAGATTTAATGGGACAGATATGTTCTGAAAGTATAGGATTAAAACAGATAAGCGGAGTTGGAGGACAAGTGGATTTTATAAGGGGAGCCAATATGGCCAGGGATGGTAAGGCAATTATAGCCATACCTTCTACTGCGGCAAGGGGAAAAGTTTCAAGAATAGTTTCACTGCTGGATACTGGTGCTACGGTTACTACTAATAGATGTGATGCAGATTATGTGGTTACAGAATATGGTATTGCTCATCTTAAGGGAAAGACTCTGAGAGATAGGGCTAGAGCTTTGATAAATGTCACTCACCCGGATTTTAGAGAACCGTTGATTAGAGAATTTGAGAAGAGATTTAATGATAAATTTTAGTAAATATATAAAGAATAAAAATGAGTGAAGGATATATGTAAAAATAAAAATGAGTAAAGGAGAATAATTCATGGCACATAAAAGAGAATATGGAAAAGAGTGCCCTTATATACCAGCAGGTCCGTTCAAAATACGTATTCCAGGAGTGCACTATAGGTTTGAAATTGCAGATTATGTTCAGGGACTTTTGATGTGTGCTGTTTGTCTTGGTGCTATCCCCATGCTTCAGCAGTATTTGGGAATGCCATTTGAAGTTGCATTGGCCATTGTCGTTCTTAATGGAATTCTTTACTGCACTCATGTCTTGCTGGGTGATCCGGTTGTACCGGGATGGGTTACACCTGCCATACCACTTTTAATGTTGTATGTCAGTGAATTCCCTATGGGTCCTGAAAGAGTACAAGCACTTATTGCATTTGAATTGAGTTTAGGTGTTTTTGCTGCTTTCCTTGGTATTACAGGGTTGGGCAAGAAAATAATTACACTGATACCAAACTGTATGCAGGCTGGTATCATAATGGGAGCTGGAATTGCAGCCGTAAATACTGTATTTGGAAAAACTGGATATTTCCAAAAATATCCCTGGTCAATTGCAATATGTATAGGTTTGGCATTTTGGCTGTTATTTTCAAATTATTTTAAGAGCTTGAGAAATAAAAACAAAGTTCTTCAGGTAATTTCAAATCTGGGGATTTTGCCCTGTATATTGCTGGCAGTAGTAGTAGCTCCGCTCGTAGGAGAAACTATGTGGCCAAGTATTAAATGGGGATTTTCGAACCCTTCCTTTGGAGAACTGTGGAGTCATTGGACATTCTGGTCCATAGGCTTTCCATCGGCGAAAATGTTTATACAGGCCATACCAATGGTATTTTCAGCTTATGTAATATTATTTGGTGAAATGATTCAGGCACAGGCATTATTGGAAGATGCAGGAAAAGTTCGCCCGGATGAGTTTATAGACTATAATCCTAACAGATCGCATTTAATATTTGGACTGCGTAATTGTTTAATGTCAATTATAGGCCCTGATATAACTATGTGCGGCCCTCTATGGGCAGCTATGCAGGTTGTGGTATGTGACAGATATAAACATGGTAGAAAAGCCATGGATTCTATAAACGGAGGTGCAGGTTCATTCAGGTTTGGTACTTTAACAGGTTATTTCTTAATGCCTATAGTTACTCTTGTCACTCCAATTTTAAATATAGCACTGGCTTTGACCATGATGGTTCAAGGGTATGTTTCTGTGAGAATAGGAATACTGAAAGCACGTACTATAAATGATTTGGGAATTGCAGGTGTAATGGCTGCTGTAATAGTTGCAAGAGGTGCTGCCTGGGGTCTTGCCGTAGGCATAGTGTTGAGTTTATTGGTGTTGCTTGGCAATAAAAAGAATCTGGATGTAAATATTTTTGTTAGAGAAGATAAAAAAACGGAAATTAAAGAAGAAGCTTAGAATTTATGTGTTTTAAAATAAGGGTTTTCTAAAAAATGAGAGTTATATAGTTTTTAGAGAACTCTTATTTATTTTTTACTTTAAAATGCGAACTTTTTTAAGGTAAGGTTAAAATGCGTGATTTGGGATGTGGTATAATGTTATTTAAAGATTGTAATTGGGGGTATGAATATGTCATATTTACTTAAACCGCTTGAAACAGACAAATTAGCTTTAAAGAATAGGTTGATTATGCCGCCGATGGCTACCTCAAAGTCCAGGGAAGATGGAAAAGTAAGTGAGGATATATTGAAATATTATGATGAAAAGTCAAAGGGAGGATATATATCGCTTATCATTATTGAACATAGTTTTATTGCTCAGGCAGGAAAGGCAAGCAAGAAACAGCTCTCTATATCAGATGACGGTTTAGTGGAAGGCTTGAAAAGATTATCTGAAATTATTCACAGGAATGGTTCTAAAACCATAATGCAGATTAACCATGCCGGCAGTGCTGCCAGTAGGAGTATTACGGGTGCTGAAGTAGTTGGTCCTTCTGCTGTGGCAAATCCGATAAAAGGAGATATGCCGAAAGAACTTACCTGTATGGAAATTGAAAATATAGTTAAGCAGTTTGAGGAAGCGGCAATTCGTGTAAAAAGGGCCGGATTTGACGGTGTTGAAATTCATTCTGCTCATGGTTATTTTTTAAATCAATTTTTTTCTCCTCTTACCAATAAAAGAACTGATGAATATGGAGGAAATGTAAAAGCTAGAATTAAAATACATCTTGATATCATCAGGGCGATCCGTGAATCTGTAGGCGATGATTTCCCCATTTTTTTGCGCCTAGGTGCTTCTGATTATATGCCGGGAGGAAGTACTGTTGAAGATAGTAAAATTGCAGCCCTGGAATTTGAAAAAGCAGGGGTTGATGTACTTGATATTTCCGGTGGATTTTGCAGGTATACTTTGCCTGGAAATACTTCGCAGGGGTATTTTTCACCTCTTACTGAAGAAATTAAAAAAGTTATATCCATTCCTGTCATTTTAACGGGCGGAATTACAGAAGTTCAGGCTGCTGAAACACTGCTGTCTGAAAATAAGGCAGATCTCATTGGAGTAGGCAGAGCTGTATATAGGGATTCCAGTTGGGCTAAAAAAGCTGTTGAGAGTCTTGAATGATCATAATGAGGTGATCTTATGAAAAGTAGCGTATATTTTGTAACCTTAAGGGCTAGAAAAGCAAAAGAAAATAAAATAACCAAGATAAAAAAATTATTTGATAAAGCGGGATTTAAAGATCTTCTTAATAAGGGAGATTTAACTGCTATAAAAATTCATTTTGGTGAGCTTGGAAGCGATGGGTATATCAACCCTGTATTTGTAAGACAAATTGTCGACAAGGTAAAAGAAGCTGGTGCGAATCCATTTTTAACTGACTCAAACACATTGTATTCTGGAAGCAGATCAAATGCGGTTGACCATGTAAACACAGCAATATTGCATGGATTTAATTATGCGGTAGTAAATGCACCTGTGATAATAGCAGATGGCTTGAAAGGTGAGAATGTAAGGGAAGTGGAAATAAATAAGAGACATTTTAAAAATACGAGGATATCCGGTGTCATAGTTGGGGCTGATAGTATGATTGTAATGTCTCATTTTAAGGGTCATGAAGTTGCGGGATTTGGTGGAGCCATTAAGAATTTGGCCATGGGATGTGCAAATCCTACAGGTAAAAAAGATCAACATTCCATAAGGCCTAGTGTGAATATAGAAAAATGTATAGGCTGTGGGCAGTGTGCAAAGGTATGTCCTCAAAAAGCCATAACCCTTGAGGATAAAAAGTCATCCATAGATAAGATGAGATGTGTAGGATGTGGTGAATGTATGACAGTTTGCCCTGTTAAGGCCATTGAATCAGGCGGTGAAGTGGAATCAAAAATATTTACTGAAAAACTTACCGAATATGCTTATGGGGCAGTGAAGGGAAAAGAGGGAAAAGTAGGATATATAAACTTTATAATTAATGTAACACCTGACTGTGATTGTGTTCCCTGGAGTGATACTCCCATAGTGCCGGATATAGGAATACTGGCATCTGTAGATCCAGTGGCTCTGGATACCGCTTGTTATGATTTAGTAAATAAAGCAGTAGAATTGAATAATACATTTTTAAAAGATAATGAGCACCATGACCATGATTATCACCACTGTGAGGATAAATTTAAAGCTATGAGAAAGAATACTTACGGTGAGGTTCAACTTGCTTATGGAGAAAAAATAGGTCTCGGTTCTAGAGATTATAAGTTGATAAACCTATAACTTGATTTTTTGTTTTGTATTGATGAGAATTTATGGATTTATAATACAGTCCAATTGGACTATGTTATAAATCCATGTTTAATTAACTTAGTTTACACGGAAAGTAGCTGTTGACAAATAAAATAAATTATGACATACTGTATTTAGTAATAAATTTACTGCTAAATATACTAATAAGTCGTAAATAAACTGATGTAAAATATATTTAGATTTTAGAGAAAACTTATATTTATTGCCGTGAAAATTTAAATAAACTGTTTTAATAAGAGGAGGACATAATTATGGGAAAGAAAGTAAAGGCATTGTTAATAGGAGATGCTATGATTCCGGGAGAAAGCTTCGAAGGAGCTTGTAAAAAGTATCTGAATGAATTTGTAGGAGAAACTAAGGTTGGCAATTGGGAATCTGACTGGGGTAAACTTCAAAATAGAAGGCTGGAAGTAGAGAAAAAGGGACCTGAAATAGAAGAAGTCGATTCACTGATAAAAGCTGAAGGAAAAGATGCTTCCATGCTCATGGGACTATTTTTACCCGTTTCTTCAAAAGTTTTTGAAGCTATGCCGAAACTGCGTATAGTAGGGGTATCCCGTGCAGGACTTGAAAACGTAAATGTTGAAGAAGCTACAAAAAGGGGAATACTTGTTTTTAATGTAAAGGGAAGAAATGCAGAGGCAGTTTCTGACTATGCAGTCGGAATGCTGTTGAGTGAATGTAGAAATATTGCCAGAGCTTTTCATTCAATTAAAGGAGGAAAATGGAGAAAAGAGTTTTCCAATTCCAGCTGGGTTCCGGAATTGAAAGGAAAAAATGTTGGTATTGTGGGATTTGGATATATAGGACGACTTGTAGCTAAAAAGCTTTCTGGTTTTGAAACAAATACCATGGTATATGATCCATTTGTGGATGATGAAGTTATAAAAAAAGCAGGTTGTACTCCCGTAGATAAAGAAACTTTATTTAAAGAAAGTGATTTTATAACACTTCATGCTCGTTTAAGTGAAGAAACTAAAAATCTAGTAGGTGAGAAAGAAATAGGATCTATGAAGCCTACAGCTTATCTTATAAATACTGCAAGAGCAGGACTTGTGGAGGAAAAAGCACTGTTGAAGGCATTGAAAGAGAAAAAAATAGCCGGTGCAGGACTGGATGTGTTCTGGACAGAACCTATACCTGAGGGCAGTGAGTTCTTGGAACTGGACAATGTGACTTTATCCACTCATATAGCAGGCACAACTAAGGAAGCTTTGAGCAGATCGCCGGAACTTCTTATGGAAGACATCGAAAAATTGTTGAAGACAGAAGAGACCAGATTTATAGTAAACCCTGAAGTGCTTGAGAATAAAGAATTTAAAAAGTGGCTCAACGAGGTGAGAGGATGTTAGTAAATTTATCATCAATGTTAAAAGATGCTCATTTGAAGAAGCATGCTATAGGTTCTTTTAATGTATATAATTTTGAAACTATAAAAGGTGTACTGGAGTCGGCGGATGAGTTAAAGAAACCTGTCATAGTGGCATTTGGAGAAAAATATTTAGGCAATATGGATTTAAATACTGTGTATGCAGTAGTAAATTCCCTGGCTAAAAATATCAGTACTCCAGTTGCCCTTCATCTGGATCATTGTAAATCCTTTGAGCATATTATTCAGGCCATTAGAGCAGGATTCACATCTGTGATGTTTGATGGATCCAGCCTTAGCTTTGAAGAGAATTTACGTAAGACAGCTCAAATAGTATCTATTGCGCATGCAGTGGGGGTAACGGTAGAAGCGGAACTTGGGGCATTATCACGTGGAGATTATTCAAATGAAGACGAGGGAAAACAGATTTACACAGACCCGGATCAAGCAGAAGAATTTGTAAAAAAGACAGAAGTGGATGCTCTTGCCGTATCAATAGGAACTGTTCATGGTATGTATAAGGGGGAACCTAAGATAGATATAGGAGTGCTAAAGGCAATATCCTCAAAGATAGACATACCCCTGGTATTGCATGGCGGTTCAGGAACCCCTCAAGCCACTATTAAAGAGTGCATATACAATGGCATCTGCAAAATAAATGTAAACACTGAAATATCGATGTATACTGTAAATAAGATAAAGGGAGCACTTAAGTCAGATACGAATTATCATCTTTCAAAAGTGTCTTTAATGGAAGTAAAATATGTTAAAGAAGTTGTAAAAAAATATATGAACATGTTTTATGATGCATAAAGTGATTTTTATGAACGATAATTGATGTGATTTTATATCTTTAGGATTAAAATATTGAACTATTTTTAGAGGAACATATGGATATGTTCCTTTAAAAAATAGTTTAATTAATACCTTTTTGTAAGCTTAATTAAAAAGAAGGACAATCTGCTGAATTACTGGGGTGTAAAATAATTTGTTATAAAATGAATACGTTTTATAAAATAACTTTTAAATGGAGGTAAGTTATGGAATACGCAATTATAATTGATGTAGGTACATCCAGTTTGAGATCTATAGTTTATAGCTTAAAAGGTCAGTTTATACATGAGGAGTCTAAGGAATATCATACAGTGATAACGAATGGTAATGAAGTGGAGCAGGATCCTGAAAGCTGGCACAATGCATTGGTTTTTACACTTATGAATACTGCTCAGTATGTAAATAGAAATAGGTTGAATATATGTACAATTGCGGTGACTTCTCAGAGGGCATCTGTAATTCCGGTAGACATAAAAGGTAAACCATTGTTTAATTCTGTTATGTGGCAGGATAAAAGGAGTAATACACAGTGTTTTGAGATTTCAAATATAATTGGTGCAAATGAGATCTATCGTAAAACTGGATTGAGGTTAGATCCTTATTTTTCAGCACCTAAAATGCTTTGGATTAAAGAAGAGCAGCCTGAAATATATAAAAATACACATAAGTTATTAGGTGTACAAGATTTTGTTATATATTTACTTACCGGGAAGTTTATTACGGATTGGACACAGGCATCGAGAACTATGCTTATGAATATAAAGAATTTTAACTGGGATGAGGAATTGCTCAATGAAATTGGGATAGATAAAGAATTGCTGCCTGAACTCTGTGCCCCAGGCTCAATAGTGGGGAATTTGACACAGGAGATGTCAAGAATTACCGGGTTAAAATCAGATATTCCTGTAATTATAGGGGGTGGAGATCAACAGTGTGCAGCTTTGGCCTTAAATATATTGGCACCGGGTTCTGCAGAAGCTAATACGGGTACAGGATCTTTTGTAATTGCGTTTTCTGAAAAGCCTGCTTTTGACGGGCAGATGAGAACGTTATGCAGTGCTGCAGCTGTTCCTGGCAAATGGATAGCTGAAGCTGGTATCTTTAATACAGGTGCTATATATAGATGGCTTAAGGAACAGTTTTACAAAGAAAGCAGTGGAGATTCTTTTAAGATGTTAAATGATGAGGCCATTGAATCTACAGTAGGTGCGAATGGTGTATTGCTGCTTCCACATTTTCAGGGTAGTGCGGCACCTTACTGGAATCCTATGGCAAAAGGTGTGATTTTCAATCTTACCTTGGGAACTAAAAGAGGAGATGTGGCGAGAGCTGTACTTGAAGGAATTGCTCTTGAAATAGCCGATAATATTAACCTTATTGAAAATATATCCGGTGAAATCAACAGCGTCAATGTAGCAGGTGGAATGACTAAATTTGATTTATTTGATAAAATTCAGGCCAGTGCATTCGATAAAAATGTAATAAAATATGAAAATAGTGAGGCAAGCTCTCTTGGGGCATTGATAAGCTCTTCTGTTACATTAGGTGTTTATGATGATTATAATGAAGCATTTAAAAACATATGTAATGCCAGACAGGAGGTATTTGAACCGGATAAGAACTATGTAATAAAATATAAAGAACTTTTGAAGAGAAAGAACAGTCTTTATAATGCTTTGGAAAAGGGTGATATCTATAAATTATTTAATTGAAGAGATAATGGCAATTAAATAATTTATAGATACAATGATAGTGCTCTGCTTTACAGATTTCTGAAGAGTAGAGCATTATATTTTAATTATTCTAAGTCAAAATGTGAATTCCTAATTATATCGGAAAGTTTTTTTAGTCCAAATTGCAAATCCTGTATAGAAGCATAAGAATATGAAATTCTTATATTATAATTTGTATTGAAATCATACATATATCCTGGATTGATAAGAATTCCGTTTTTACAGCACCTGTAAAAAAGTTTGGTCATATTTATTTTGCTGTTCAATCTCATCCATATATAAAAGCTTCCTTTTGGTATATTCCACAGAGCTATGTCTGAAAAATATTTCTCAAGAATTTTTATTGTAATGTCTCTTCTTAATTTAAGTTTTCTCCTGAGTTTTTTGAGGTATGCTTCATATAATCCGCTCTTTATCCATTCTGCAGCTGCATACTGTGAGATAGAACTTGCCCCATAGTCTGTTTGCATTTTCACATCTCCTAAACGCTCTATAACAGCTTCAGGTCCTATTACCCATCCGATTCGCATTCCCGGAGCTAAAGATTTTGAAAGGGTATTCATATAGAGCACTATTCCATTTTTGTCCCTTGACTTCAAAGTGTCAGGAGGAATTTCTTCCATCCATAATTCCCTGTAAGCATCGTCTTCAATAATAGGGAGTCTTTCACGAGTGCATAAATTTAATAAATCATCCCTTCTATCCTGTGACATAATTGTACCTGTAGGGTTATTGAATGTAGGTATGGTGTATAAAAGCGAAGTGGTATTATCCAAGTTTTTCAAGATCTCATTTAATTTAACTCCATCTTTATCCATAGATATCCCCTTTAATTTAGTCCCCCAGGATTCAAATACGTGAAGTGATTTTATATAAGAGGGTTTTTCTACAAGCACAGTAGAACCGGGTTTTAATATACTCATTGAAATCAACTGAAGTGCTTGAAGAGATCCTGAGACGATCAATATAGAAGAAGGCGATGCATTTATGTGAAATTTTTTAATATGCTGGCTTATAATTTCTCTTAAATATAATAAACCTTTAGGCCTCTCATATCCCAGGGATTTTATTTTATTGGAGATAGTACTGAATACATTTTTCATCATTTCTTCTGGGAATAACTCAGGAGAAAGTTCTCCTGTTCCAAGTCTTATTATATTATCACTGTACTCAAGTTTGTTTATAATTTGAATCGTAGGTAAATTGGGCTGCTGTATTCCATTTTTTATATAATGCTCCCAATTTCCAGCAGGTGTTGAAGCCATTAAAGACCAGGTGTTATTTATAATTACAGTACCTTTTTTACCTCTGCCTTCAATCAACCCATCTGCTTTTAATTCATCTAAGGCTTCTATCACAGTACTTCTGTTTACTTCAAATATTTTTGCCAGCTCTCTTTGTACTGGAAGTCGTGTTCCTACAGTCCACTCTCCATTTCCTATTTTCTCTTTTATATAATCTACAATTTGTCTGTACAGCGCAGTGGAAGAATTTCGTTGGGGTTTCCAATCTATATTTAACATATATGTTCAGATCCTTTTACAATAATATAATTTAAGAGATTATCTATGAATTTAGTATTTGACAATTCTTGAATAAAATTAAGGCCCAGTTTCAATCCATAATAAATTATTACTATACCGCATATTATATTGATGATTCTTATGGATTTTTTGTTAAAACTATGCTTAAAGATGGATACTATGGTTGTGAGAAATATAAACCAGAAAAACGAGGCCGTACAGGATCCAAATATAAAAAATCCAGAATTTTCATAGGACATGGATGCCTTAAATCCACCTAAAAGTAAGGAGCCGTCAATAATAGCCTGGGGATTCATCCATGTGACTATAAAACAAGAAGCTATTGTTTTAGTTAAATTTTTTTCTACAGCTGCTTTCCTGTTTATATATGTTGTACTTAGTATAAGATTTAGCCCAATATATATGACAACTATACAGCCTACAAGTAAAACGAAAATTTTTAAAACTTTCAACCTCTCAATTATAGTTCCAATTCCCCAAAAGCAAGTAATGGCAAGAGAAATATCAAAGAATATTGTTATGAAAGCTATTTTGTAGGCATCGGTTTTTTTATTTGACATGGCAGAATTAATGACATATAGATTCTGCATGCCTATAGGTGCTACATAAGAAATTCCAAGCAGTAGTCCCTGTATAAAGTATTTCATTACTTTTTCATCTCCAAGCATTTATAGTTGATATAATCAATTATAAATGCTTTTACAGGAAGATGTCTGCAACCAGAAATCGAAAATTGTACCAACCAGAAATTTTATATAATTAAAAGCTCATTTTACCTATGTAAAATTCGTATAATTGGGATTTTAAACAAGTATAACATTTATGGGTTTAGCGAATCAATGCTGGAGTTTTACTATTTATGGTCATTGACATATATGGATAAATGTATTACTATTAATGATAGTAAATTAATTACTAATTTTTATATATAAGGGTGGTATATTTACTATATTTAGTCCATCAAATTAGTATTAAATAGTATATAGTACTTTTAATTAATGTTAAGGAGAAAATTGTTGTGAAAGATAATGTATTTACTATAATAAGAACAAAATATAACCTTCTGTCACCTGTACAAAAGAATATTGCAGATTTTATCTTAAATAACAGGAATGAGGTTATCCTTCTTTCCATAAGCGATCTTGCAAGTAAATGTAATACCAGTGAGACAACCATAATGAGATTCTTAAGAAAAATAGGGTTTAGCTCCTATCAGGTGTTTAGGGTGAGAACTGCTCAGGACATATCCGCAGATTCAACTCAGGCCATATATGAAGAGATCAAGCCTGATGACAGTACAAGTGATGTTAAGGAAAAAGTTATATTTTCAACAGTAAATTCTATAAGGGATATCAGCAATATGGTAGATGACGAGTCGATTGATAAAGTGACAGATTTAATTTTAAATGCTAGAAGGGTGTTGTTTTTTGGAATGGGTGCATCCGGAATAATTGCGAAAGATGCATTTCATAAGCTTTCGCGAATTGGGTTAAATGTTTTCAATTGTGATGATTCTCATATAATGAATATAGTATGTGCTCATACGGTTCCCTCTGATCTGTTGTTTATAGTTTCACATTCAGGTGAAAGCTATGAAGATCTGGATTGTATAGACATAGCAAAAGAAAATGGTGTTAAAGTTGTAGCTTTAACAAGTTATATTCATTCCACAATAACTGAAGTTGCGGATGCTGTATTGTTGAGTTCTACAAATGAGACAAAATATCGTTCAGATGCAATGGTTTCCCGTATTGTACAACTCGTTATTATAGATATACTCTATGTGAAATTGATTTTAAAGATGGGACCCTCCAGTATAAAAGAGGTCAACAAGTCACGTCTGGCTGTAGCCAGAAGAAAAAGATAATTTAAGAAATTAGATAACTTTATTAAAATACCCTATAATATAGAAATTTTTTATATTCCTATATTATAGGGTATTTTAATAAAAGAGAAAGACGATTTCAAATTAACACAGAAAAATAGTATATAATGAAATGAGCTATTTTAATATATGCTATATTAACTATAAGAATAAAATATTTATAGATGACAGATAATTCAGAATAATAAATTTATTTTTACATGATAATGATTACATTTAATGGCTTTAAATAATTATTGAATGTGCAATGGATTACATTATAGAAAATTTTTAGATAATTTTCTATTTGAGTATTGAACTAATTTTATATTTGTTTTATAATACACATGTAAAATAAAATATATGATTTTACTATGTGAAATTATATATTTTATATATCGTTTAAACGAAGATTAGAAATAAAACAATATTATTCAAAAACATGGTTTTGATTTTTAAAAAGATAAGGAGTGTAACATATGAAAATTATAGTTCCAGTTAAGCAAGTGCCTGAAACAAGCAATGTAAAAATGGATCCGGAAAAAGGTACTATTGTTAGAAGTGGTGTTGAAAGTATAATAAATCCTATGGATTTATATGCAGTAGAAACAGCTGTACAGCTAAAAGAAAAATATGGTGGAGAAGTTATTGCCTTATCCATGGGACCCCAGAGTGCTGTGGCCTCGATTAAAGAAGCAGTTTCTATGGGATGCGATGATGGAATATTGTTATCGGATAGAAAATTTGCAGGATCGGATACATGGGTTACATCATATGTTATATCACGTGCTGTAAAAAAGATAAAAGATTTTGATCTTGTAATTTGCGGTGAAAGAGCAACAGATGGAGAAACAGCTCAAGTTGGGCCGGGAATTGCATCTTTTCTTGACTTGCCTGTAGCTACATTTACAAGTGAAATAGTTTCCGTAAGTGAAAACGATATAGGTATAAAAAGACTTGTGGAAGATGGGTATGAACTTTTAGATATGAAATTACCTGCTGCGCTAACTGTTTCGAAGGAGATATGTGCTCCAAGACTTCCAAATTTTAAAGGCAAAATGAAGGCCAGAAAAATGGATGTTAAAGTATGGAATGCTGAAGATATAGAAGCTAAGGACGAATTTTTAGGGCTCAAGGGCTCTCCAACAAGAGTAGTTAAAATAGATAGCCCTAAAGTAGCTCGAGAGGGTCAAAAATTTGAAGTTAAAAGTGAAGAAGATGTAGATAAGGTTGTAGGAAATATTTTAAATTATCTGTCATCTAAAGCAATAATATAAATAAGTGTACAAGTTATTAATTAAACTTATTTTTTACTGTAAAAGAATATTTTAAATTATTAAAGTAGGAGGCATTTATATGAAAGAAATATGGACACTTGCGGAATTTAGATGTGGCAGTTTAAATAGTATATCTTTTGAACTATTAAATAGGGGTAAGGAACTTGCAAAGAAATTAGACGCACCACTTTCTTCTGTTATTATAGGAAATAATATTAAGACTGAAGATATCAATGAATTGATAGCAAGAGGTGCAGATAAGGTTTATGTTGTTAATGACAGCCATCTTGAACATTTCATCGTTGAATCCTATGCAAAAGTTTTAATATCTCTTCTTAAGGAATTTAAGCCGGATATATTTTTTGCAGCAGCTACGACTACAGGAAGGACTCTGATGCCTTACGTAGCCATAAAAATGAAAACGGGATTGACGGCAGATTGTACAGGCCTCGATATAGAAGAGGGCACAGGTAATTTACTTCAGACAAGACCAGCAATAGGTGGTAATATACTTGCAACTATAAAGACACCTAATACAAGACCTCAAATGTCTACGGTGAGACCACATTCAATGAAACCTATGGCAGCTGATGAAAGTAGAAAGGGAGAAGTTATAAAAAGAGAATTTATAGATGATTCCTCAGAGGTTAAGACCAAATTCATTAAATTTTTAAAAGATGAAACCCAACAGGTAGGTATACAAGATGCAAAAATTATTGTAGCTGGAGGCAGGGGATTAGGAAAGGCTGAAAATTTTAATGCTTTGGAAGAATTAGCAGAAATATTTGGAGGGGAAGTTGGTGCTTCCAGAGATGTTGTTGATAAAAATTGGATGACCTATCCTCATCAAGTTGGATTAAGTGGCAAAACTGTTTCACCTAATCTATATATGGCAATAGGCATTTCAGGTGCAATTCAACATATTGCTGGTATGCAAACTTCAGAAAATATTATAGCTATAAATAATGATCCCGATGCGCAAATTTTTAAAGTGGCAGACCTTGGTATTATAGGTGATTTAAATGAAATTCTTCCGCCTTTAATAAAAGGGATCAAAGAATATAAGAAAAAGGAGGCTTAAAAATGAAATACAATAAAATTACACCACAGATTATTGATGAGCTTATAGAAATTGTCGGAGAGAGAAATGTCATTTATGATAATGAAAATTTGGAGCAGTATTCACATGATGAAATAGCAGAAAAGGTTTATGCTCATATGCCAGAAGTCGCACTTAAACCATCAAGTGAAGAAGAGATCTCAAAAATAATGAAATTGGCAAATAAATATCTAATACCGGTAACTCCGAGAGGAGCGGGCAGCGGTTTATCTGGCGGAGCTGTTCCGCAATATGGGGGAATAGTAATATCCACTGAGAAAATGAATAAAATACTTGAAATAGATAAGGAAAACTTAATGATTGTCGTGGAGCCTGGAGTTGTAACAAATGAAATAAATGATGCGGTAAAAGAAGATGGATTATTTTATGCAGGTTACCCTATGAGCGTTGAGTCATGCTATGTAGGTGGAAATATAGCTGAAAATGCTGGAGGTGGAAAAGCTGTCAAATATGGCGTCACTGGAAGATATATTTACGGTCTTGATGTTGTAACGCCAACTGGTGAAATAGCTCATCTGGGTGGAAAAAGAGTAAAAGATGTGGCAGGCTATGATTTAATACATTTAATGATAGGTTCAGAAGGTACTCTTGGTATATTTACCAAGATATATATAAAGCTTATGCCTCTTCCTAAAGAAACAATAGATTTGCTTGTATTATTTAAGGATATAGATAGTGCAATAAGCATGGTTCCCAAAATAATGACTTTTGGAAAAGTTATACCAACTTCCATAGAGTTTATGGATGCGGCATCATTTGAAAATTCTTGTAAATACCTAAACGAAAATATTTCATCTGAAGGCTCAGGTGCAATGCTTTTAATTGAGTTGGATGGAAATAGTAAAGATGAATTGGATAATGAAAGTGAGATAATTGGGAATCTATGCATGGATAATGGGGCTATTGATGTATATATCGCAGATAATGCTACTACATCTGAAAGAATGTGGAAAATAAGAAGGAATATAACTGATGCATGGAAGCAGACAAATCCTCATGTAGTGCTAGACGATGTGGTTGTTCCAGTGTCCAAGATACCTGAATGTATGAGAAAAATGCAGGAATTGTCTAAAAAATATGATATTCCTATTCCATGCTATGGACATGCAGGTGACGGAAATCTTCATCCAAATCCTCATAAAAACCCAAATTCTACCTTGGATGAATGGTATGAAAAAATACCTAGATTGATGTCGGATATATATAAATTGTGTGCGGATCTGGGCGGTTCGGTTACAGGCGAGCACGGTATAGGAAATAAGAAAAAACCATATTTGAAATTTGTTCTGGAGCCTGTACAGATAGAGATGACAAAGAGAATAAAAAAGGCGCTTGATCCCAATCTCATCTTAAATCCTGGGAAAATAGTAGATATATGTGATTAGCTTAAAAATGAATTGACATATAAATTATTTTTACTTTAGTCTATAAATTATATGATTTTTGTACTCAAAGATATTATTATTATAATTAGTTATTATAAGAGACTATGCAAAAAAAATCAGATTAAGCTAAAAATATAAAAAATATGAGGAAAAAGGTGAGTACAAAATGGAAAATTTAGAGTCTAAATTATTAATTCAATCAATTATAAGAGGGGTAGATGTCTTTCAGTGCTTTAAAGATGATAATACCGAGATGGGTATAAAGGAGATAAGCGGTATTGTAAATTTATCTGAAAGTACAGTGTACAGAATATTGAGCACACTGGAATACAGGGGAATTTTAATCCAAAATAAAAAAAATAAAAAATACAGACTTGGGTTAAGCTTGTTAAAAACAGTTAATAGAATGAACAATTTCAAAAGTTGGAGCATGGAAGCCAATAACTGTATGATGGAATTGCAGCGTGAATTCAATGAAACAGTTAATTTAGCAGTAAGGGACGAGGATAATGCAATATATATAAATTCAATAGGTTCTTCACATGTTTTAAGACCTAATTTGGAAATCGGATCTAAATACCCTTGCCATTGTTCGGGACTGGGGAAATGTCTTTTGATGGATTTTCCCGAAAATAAGTTAAAAATGTTATTGAAATTTCCTCTTAAAAAATTTACCGATAAGACCATTGTAAATATGGATGCATTGATGAAAAACCTTAAAAAGGGAAGAGAAAATGGATATATATTGGATTATGAGGAATTTCAAATTGGGCTTGTATGTATATCAGCGCCTATAAGGGCATTTGGAAATAAAATAGTAGCGGCAATTAGTGTATCTATACCTACTGTAAGGGTTAATGATAAAATCTGTACTAAAATCAAGGATAAGGTGGTTAAAACAGCTAGAGAAATTTCCATGAAATTAGAAAATTAAAAGGGGGTAGGATCTTATGTCTTTAATGACAGGAGAGGAATACGTAGAAAGTTTGCGTAAATTAAAATTAAATATATATTTGTTTGGAGAAAAATTGAGCAACCCAGTAGATAACCCAATGCTTGTACCATCACGTAACTCTGTAAAAATGACATATGATCTAGCGCAGATACCGGAATATCAAAATCTGATGACAGCGACTTCAAACTTAACGGGGGAAAAGATCAATAGATTTACCCACTTGCACCAGAGCACGGAGGATTTAGTTAAAAAAGTAAAAATGCAGAGATTATTAGGACAAAAAACAGCTTCGTGTTTTCAGAGATGTGTGGGAATGGATGCCATAAATGCCGTTTACAGTACAGCTTATGAAGTAGATAAGGAATATAATACTAATTATCTTGACAATATTACTGGCTTTATAAAATATGTGCAGAAAAACGATCTGACTGTTGACGGAGCCATGACAGATCCAAAAGGTGATAGAGGCTTGTCACCGAGTAAACAGGCAGATCCGGATTTGTTTCTAAGGGTAGTTGAAAGAAGACCTGATGGAATTGTAGTGAGGGGGGCGAAAGCTCACCAGACTGGAATCTGTAATTCGCATGAAGTCCTGGTAATGCCGACAGTTTCAATGAGACCGGAGGATAAGGATTATGCAGTTGCATTTTCTGTACCTGTGGATACTGAGGGCATAATGATTGTAGTCGGCAGACAGTCCTGTGATACGAGAAAACTTGAAGAACTTTCTGACATTGATGTTGGCAATAAGAATTTTGGAGGAATGGAAGGCCTGGTAATATTTGACGATGTGTTTGTACCGAATGACAGAATATTTTTAAATGGAGAAACTGAATTTGCAGGAGTACTTGTTGAAAGGTTTGCAGGCTATCACAGGCAGAGCTACGGTGGATGTAAATCTGGGATGGGGGATGTGCTCATAGGAGCAGCAGCTTTAGCTGCTGAATACAATGGAGTACCCAGGAAGTCCCATATAAAAGATAAATTAATAGAGATGATGCATTTAAATGAGACTTTATATTCCTGCGGTGTTGCATGTTCCTGTGAAGGTTGTAAACTCGCAGCAGGAAATTACCTGGTTAATTTGCTGTTAGCCAATGTCTGCAAGCAGAACGTGACTAGATTCCCCTATGAGATTTCAAGGTTAGCTGAGGATATTGCAGGTGGTTTGATGGTTACTATGCCTTCCGAAAAAGATTTCAAAAATCCTGTTACCGGCAAGTATTTGGAAAAATACTTTAAGGGAACTTCTAGTATACCTACGGAAGACAGAATGAAAGTGCTGAGACTTATAGAGAATTTATGTCTTGGTACAGCTGCAGTAAGCTATAGGACTGAATCCATGCACGGGGCAGGTTCACCTCAGGCACAGAGAATAATGATAGCTAGACAAGGTAATTTGGACCATAAAAAATCCTTAGCAAAAGCAATTACAAGAATTGAGGAATAGGACTTGGGGGATAAATGGAGAATATAGACAGATTTATGTAAAATAGATTTGATTTAGTTTTATATAACTGGGAATTTTGATTTTCAGTTATATTTTTTTATATTTGAGTAGAGAGTCAAGAGTGTGAAGTCTTTTATGATATTATTAACAAATAGCTATATACCCTTTCTTAATTTTTAAGAACTTATTTTATTATTCATTTCTATACACATAAAAAAGCCCCAGCCATTTACTAAATTTTACTATAGTAAATAGATGGGACAAAACCGTTGATTTAACTGGTGCTCCCAGCAGGAGTCGAACCTGTGACCTACTGATTACGAATCAGTTGCTCTACCTACTGAGCTATAGGAGCAAAGACACAATACTATTTTAATACAAATCCTGACTATAATCAAATATAAATTAATTTTATTTCACAATATTATTCTTTACTAACAATTCACAATGATATATTGACTTACTCTTGATGAATTACGTCAAGATTCCCAAATTTACTGAACTGTCCCATCCATGCCAGTTTTACCGTCCCCGTAGGACCATTTCTCTGTTTCGCAATAATACATTCTGCTATATTTTTCTCTTCTGTTTCCTTGTTATAGTATTCATCTCTATATAAAAACATAACTATATCCGCATCCTGTTCTATGGATCCAGATTCTCTCAAGTCAGAAAGCATAG
The DNA here is from genome assembly GCF_020908015.1 of Clostridium aromativorans. Classification (NCBI taxonomy): domain Bacteria; kingdom Bacillati; phylum Bacillota; class Clostridia; order Eubacteriales; family Clostridiaceae; genus Clostridium; species Clostridium aromativorans. The sequence continues at coordinate 31,055 of NZ_JAJJPB010000012.1, read as the reverse complement.
GTCTATGATCTGTTCTTGCTTCTGGGGCACGTGATAACTGAGATATAGCAATAATAGGACACTGCATTTCCTTGGCAAGAGCTTTAATAGATCTTGATATTTCCGACACTTCCTGCTGTCTATTCTCTGAACTTCTTCCTCCTCTCATAAGTTGAAGATAATCCACAATTATGATATCTATACCCTTCTCTATTTTCAATCTCCTGCATTTAGATCTCATTTCCATAATTGATATACCAGCTGTATCATCTATAAAAATTTTTGAAGCAGCCAAAGGCCCTGAAGCTCTAGCAATATTTTCCCAATCTTTATCTTCCAAATTTCCAGTCCTGAGTTTTAACATATCTATATGGGCTTCAGAACATAATAATTTATACGCCAGCTGTTCTTTTGACATTTCAAGAGAAAATACAGCTACTTTTTTCCCTTCTCTCAAAGCTGCATATTCTGCTATATTAAGTGCAAAAGTCGTTTTGCCCATGGAAGGTCTTGCTGCTACTAGAACCATATCTCCTTTTTGAAATCCTGAAGTTTTGGCATCTAGTTCTCTAAATCCTGAAGCTATTCCTGTAGTTTCACCCTTATTGTTAAATAATCTTTCTATCTCCAAAAATCCTCTTTCAAGCACCACATTCATAGGCTCAAACTCCGATGTTTTCATATTGTTGGAAAGATCAAATATAGATTTTTCAGCCATATCAATGGTTTTTTCCACATCATCTTGATTATTATAGCTCTCCTCTATTATTTTTGTAGAAGCTTTAATAAGCTTTCTAAGGGTAGATTTATCTTTGATAATTTTTATATAAGATTGCAAATTAGCTGTGGATACAATAGATCCGCTTAGCTCGCTTATATAAGTTATTCCTCCGGCAGCATCAAGCTTGGACTTTGATTTTAAATTTTCTGTCAATGTTATTATATCAACAGCAATATCTTTTCTATATAGATCAAGTATGGAATCAAATATAACTTTATGGGCATCTTTATAAAAATCCTCAACCTTTAAGACCTGCATTGACTCCACTATGGCGGTTTTATCAATAAGCATTGATCCAATTACACTTTGTTCAGCCTCTATATTATGAGGTATATTTTTAAAAGGTACATCCATGGGAACCTCACTCCTAAGATTTTAATATTAAGTAAATTTATCTAGATTCACAATACCCACGATATCTATTCAAACATTATATCCATAAGTTCTTCTATATTGGATATAGTTCTTATCTTTATATCCTCGATATCATCAGATACATCTCCTAAATTTTCTTCAGGTATTAATACAGTTTTTATTCCCTTTCTTTTTGCACCGTAGATCTTTTCGAAGATACCCCCTACAGGCTTTATATTACCTCTTAAAGATATTTCACCTGTTACTGCTATATCCTGCCTTAAAGGTTTATTTAATAGAGAACTTATAATACATACCGTAATAGCAGCCCCTGCTGAAGGTCCGTCAATCTTTCCACCTCCTATTATATTCACATGTATATCATAATCCCTTATATCCTTATCAGTAGTCTTTCTTATAACCGAAGCCGCATTAAACACCGAATCCTTTGTCATACTTCCTGCAGTATCATTGAATCTTACAATTCCCTTCCCATTCTCTTTAGCTTTAAACACCACTGATTCTATTTCTATAGTATCTCCTATATATCCCATCACTCCTAATCCATAAATATGCCCTACTTCATATTTCTTTCTTGGAATAATTTCTTCAAAAGAAACAAGTCTACTTATGGATATAACCTTTTGCAAGTCATCTACTGAGATATTAACTTTATCCTTTATACCCTCAGCTCCACTATTATAGAGTACATAACCATAGGCATCCGCTAATATATTGACTGCCTTTCTTCCTTCAATGGTATATTTGCTTATAAGCTCAGATACACCATCTTCTATTTCTATATGAAGCTTATCAGCTGCATTTTCCACTATTCTTTTTATATCTTTTATAGAAAGTGGTTCAAAATAAACTTCAGTGCACCTAGATCTCAATGCAGGATTTATTTCACTAGGAGCTTTTGTAGTAGCACCTATTAGTAAAAAATCTGCTGGAGCTCCTTTTTCAAACAAATACTTTATATATTTGGGGATATTTTCATCATCTGGATCATAATATGAAGATGAAAACTGAACTCTCTTATCTTCTAACACTTTAAGAAGCTTGTTCTGAAGCATTTCATCTAATTCGCCTATTTCATCAATAAAAAGTACTCCTCCATGAGCCTCAGTAACAAGCCCTAATTTAGGCTCTGGTATACCAACTTCCGCTAGATCTCTTTTCGTACCCTGATAAATAGGATCATGTACAGAACCTAGAAGAGGATTTGTAATCTCTCTAGGATCCCATCTTAAAGTACTTCCATCTACTTCTACAAACTTAGCATCACTGCTAAAAGGAGTAAATTTCAACCTTTTAGCTTCTTCAAGGGCAATTCTGGCAGCTGTAGTTTTACCTACTCCTGGAGGCCCATATAAAATTATATGCTGCGGATAAGGCGATGCTATTTTCGAAATCATTGATTTTATGGCCCTTTCCTGACCCACAATTTCTTCAAAGCTTTCAGGTCTCAAAAGTTCCTGAATGTTTTTCCCAAATATTTTGGAATCCATCACTTCAAGCTTTGCATACTTTTTTAAAGTCTTTGCATTTTCGCACCCTTTTTGTTTCCTTATAATATTAAGCCTTATATCATCCATATATTTATCTTGACGTTCTATAAGATTTTTCTCCACTTCTTTTTCAATACTGTTTCTAACATACCTTTCCGCCAAAATTTCTGCAATCCAATTATTAGTATCCTCTAACGCATTCTGTGCTTCTGATTGATTTGGTACAATATCCAGACCTTTTCCATCACTTACTATTTTATTTAGAGCATATAATCTCTCTAATACATTTTTACTATTTACATAGTTTTGAAGCTTATACTTTACTATCCTGGATTTTATAGTGCCCTTATCCATCATTTTTTTCAATAAATTATTCAGTACATTCACTTGAGTATCTAATGATACAGAATTATTTATATCCTTTTTTAATCCGTCCATAAACTGCAGTTTCACAAATTTTCCTCCTTATTCTTCTTCAATAACCACTTTTATCTTAGTAGATATTTCAGGGTACAATTTAATCTCTACAAAATAGACACCAAGTTGCCTTATATTATTAATCACTATTTTTTTCTTATCTACGTTTATATTAAATTTCTTTTTAAGCTCATCCGAAATATCCTTACCCGTTATTGAACCAAACAATCTTCCATTTTCTCCCGATTTTACTGTCAGTCTTATTTCTTTCCCCTTTAAATTTTCTGCAAGTTTTTGTGCCGCTTCTATTTCTGAAATCTTCTGTTTTCTCTGTGCCTCCTTTTTATTGTTCCATATATGAAGATTTACATCATTTGCTTCCTCAGCAAGTCCTTTGGGTATCAAATAATTTCTTGCATATCCATCTGAAGTTTTTACTACCTCTCCTTTTTCCCCTAATGATTTCACGTTTTTTAGTAATATAACTTTCATTTAATTTTCATCCTCCTCGACATATTTCTTTATAACAGTTTTTAATTTTTCCAGTGCTTCATCTATAGTTACAGCTTCTAATTTTGCTCCTGCCATAGTCATATGACCACCACCCCCTAAAGCTTCAAGTATAATCTGTACATTTATATCACCTAAAGATCTTCCACTAATAAATATCTCGTCTTTTATTTTAACAAAAACAAAAGAGGCTTGAATACCAGTAATATTTAGCAGTTCATCTGCTGCCTGGGCAATTAGCAATATAGTTCCTATTTCTTCAGGACATATTGCTATGGCAATGTTATTATATATTTTTGCTGATTTTATAATTTCAGCTCTTTTTAAATAGGTATCCAGATCGTCAGAAAAAAATTTTTTTACATTTATAGTATCTGCTCCCAATCTTCTTAAAAAAGAGGCAGCTTCAAAAGTTCTCACTCCAGTTTTAAAATAGAAATTTTTAGTATCCACACATATTCCTGCAAGAAGAGCTTCTGCCTCTATAGTTTTTACTTTCGGTTTTTCCACCATATATGGTAACATTTCAGTAATTAGTTCAGAAGTAGAAGAAGCATATGGTTCAATATAATTCAGAAGAGAATTTTCAATAAAATCCGGAGGTTTTCTATGATGATCAATTATGGCCATTCTATTGAACTTTTTAACCAAATCCATATTTTGAACATATCCTTTACTATAAACATCTACTATTATGAGAAGACTGTTTTCATTTACATTATCTTCGCAATCCCTACTGTGTACAAAAGCATTCCCATATTCTTCCTCTTCTTTTATCTTATTCAGTATGAGTTTTATACTCTCATTACTATTATCCAGTATTATAAAGCATTTCTTATTCAATTGAGTTATTACGCTATGTAAACCTGCTGAAGAGCCCAAGCAATCTATATCAGGATTAATATGACCCATAATAAATACATTACTGCTGTCCCTTATTATATCTACAAGTGCCTGTGCTATCACCCTTGCTTTTACTTTGGTCCTCTTTTCAACTTCCTTGGTCCTGCCGCCATAGAACAATAACTTATCTTGAGTTTTTACTACTGCTTGATCTCCACCTCTTCCTAGTGCCAATTCTTTGGCTGATACCGCATATTTTTCATTTTCTTGTGGACTTTCTCCTCCTCTTCCAACACCTATGCTCAATGTCACCGAAAGTTTATTTCCCATATTTATTTCTCTTACAGCATCAAGTATTTCAAATTTCTTTTCCATTTCTTGTTCTATATATTTGTTTTGTACACAAAATACATATTTATTTGATTCATACTTCCTTACCATGGAATTTAAACTTTGAGCGTATATATTTATAGTTCTCTCTATTTCAGCTATTATAAGAGGCTTATCATCTTCCTCCATAGTTTTTATAACATCATCAAAATTATCTACTTCTATCAGCATTATTGTATTTTTATTCGCATCTATAGAAGACATAATATTATATGAATTCGTCACATCATAAAAATATAATATCATAATCTTATCTTTGGAGTCTTCAGAAGTTTCCACTATATTTGCATATATATCATAGTGTTTATCCTCAATCTTTATATATCTGAATATATTTTCTCTTCCATTTGCAGCTTGTTTTATGTTAAAATCTCCAGCTATATTTTTAATATTCTGCCCCAATATATCCTTACCTTTTAATATAAGTGAAAAATTCTGATTATACCATAATACATCACCGGTCATTTTTATTATAACAAGTGGAAATGGCAACTTTACAAGAGTACTTCTAGTAGCTACATCAAGTTTAGATGAAAAATCCTCTATAAATTCCTTCCATCTGTTCTTTCTAGATCTGGTATTTTTTATATTATAAATTATAAGAAATACATATAAAAAAGTAGCTGTAATACCTATATTTATATGCCCATATAATATCAGCATTAAAATAAGCACTGCAATTATTATCATATATACCTTATTGCTATTTATAAAATAATTGTACTTATTATCCATTAATATAAGCCTCCAGTTATTGTTTTTTTGATTTTCTATAAGGGTCAAGTTTCCTAAAATCAAATATCATATCTATAAAACCTGCCAAAACACAAAATAATGATAAACTGGATAAAGCTGTAAATACTATAATGATAGCAACAATTTTTTTAGATATTCTAAATTTTTTCATTAAATAATATGTTAACAATGCCAATCCATCTATAAGGAATATAAGTTGTAATATAATTTCTGAAGAGGTAATCATATACTGTCCAATAGCCATATTTTCTCTATCAAATAAAATTCCACTAACAAGTATTAATCCCACTAATGTTCCCAGCCTAGTATTCATATACCATTGGTTTAAGGGTTTAATTCCATTAACTTGATATTTTAATTTTATAAGTATGGCTCTGGTTATTATGTAATTTAGATATGACAAAATAAATGAAATAATTATTATTCCTGCAGGAATAAGTCTCATAACATATTCTGGTGTAAGTACTTTAAGCATACTTTCCATAGAAGCAAATTGATTACTTGATACACCAGCTTTTTCATACATGCTTTTGCTTAAATTCATGGACTGCTTAAAATTTTCCAACATCCCATTGACAAATCCATATATTCCTTCTTTACTTATAAGCATTATATGTACAGCAAAATAAAAAATTATTCCCACTGCCATAGATATAGATAAAAATATTATAGTAGTTCCAAATTTCTTCTTATTTTTTATGCAATATCCTAAAGTCATTCCTGTTAATCCTATTAATACTATTAAAGATAATGCAGCTATGGGATTATAAAACATTGATATCAATATATCACTAGCTATGACAGAAATCAAAGCTATCTTATAATCTTGTCTAATATACAGTACAGTTATAGGTATTGGCAATATAAAATTAACAAATATAAAAAATATGGGTACATATATATTTATTAGCATTATTACTACTATAAGTGCTGTAGTTAAGCTGCCTTCAATAAGTGCCTTTGTATTATACATCCTTTTTTGCATTTTTACCTCCGCTAACTCTTTTCTTTCAGATGATTATATAATTTACTTAAATTTTTTCCATGTTGTTCTATTTTATCTTCCTCAATTATACCAACTTTCAATTTTTTTTTCATGGTTTCATCTACTTCCACATGGGAATATCCCAATCTTTCCGCAAGCAAATATAAAATTATTATTGCCCCGGAAATACAATCCAGTATGGATTCCCTTGCCACATTGCTTCCCTTTGTAAGCAATTTGAAAAAATCTCCTATTATACACAAAAGATCTGCTTTTAAATCTTCTATAATCTTAACATCATACATTATATTAAAATTCTCTTTATTCATACGTCCTTTTACCCCCCCATCATTTAACTTGACTTTAGTCCTCTTATATAATTTTACAAAACATATCCTATTCCTATAATTCTAACTTATGTATAATATTATTATACATAAGTTAGAATATAATATTAAGCTAAAATAGTAATTTAAAAGATTATTATTTTTAATATAAAAAAAAGTGAAGAATAAAATTCCTCACCCTTAAAAATTATTCTGTTGTAAATGGCAATAATGCTATATTTCTAGCTCTCTTTATAGCTTCAGTAAGTTCTCTTTGATGTTTTGCACAGTTTCCAGAAATTCTTCTTGGAAGAATCTTCCCTCTTTCTGTAACATATTTTCTCAATTTATTTATGTCTTTGTAATCTATAGATTCAGCTTTATCCATACAAAAAGCACAAACTTTTCTCTTAGATCTTCTCATCTTACCAGAATTTCTTCTTCCGCCCTCTCTATTGGCCATAAAATTCATTCCTCCTTACCTTTAAAATGGGATATCTCCATCATCAACTGGTGTAATATCCTCTCCATAAATCTCTTCATTAAAACCTTTAGTTTTATCTAAATTTTCTGATGGATTTTCATTATATGAATTTCTTGCAGTTTTTTCTCCCCATTCAAGGAATTGAACTTCTTCTGCAATAACTTCAGTAACATATCTCCTACTGCCGTCTTTAGCTTCATAACTTCTAGTTTGGATTCTACCGCTAACACCTATAAGCTTTCCCTTGCTCATATAGTTTGCTGTAGATTCAGCTTGCTTTCCCCATACAACAATGGGAATAAAATCCGCTTCTCTCTGTCCATCCTTAGAAAATCTTCTATCAACGGCTATAGTAAAGGTTGTAACTGCCTTACCCATTCCCGGTGTAAATCTCAGTTCTGGATCTTTAGTCAATCTTCCAATTAAAACAACTTTATTCAATTAAAACACCACCTATTTTTCATCCTTTACTATTATGTGCCTTATAACTGTGTCTGTAATTCTAAATATTCTATCTAATTCTTTGGGTAATTTAGAATCGCAACTAAAATTTATTAAGGTATAATATCCTTCGTTAATTTTATTTATTTCATAGGCAAGTTTTCTCTTACCCCAAATATCAACGTTTTCTATTACTCCTCCACCATTTTCTATCACATCCTTAAATTTTTCTACATTAGATTTAAAAGCCTCTTCATCTAATGATGGATGCAATATAAATATAGTTTCATATTTTTTCATTGATTCCACCTCCTCCCTTTGGACTAATGGCTGTAAACTTTACAGCAGGGACTACAGCTTATTATTTTACCACTGATTTCACATAAAATCAATCAATTTAACTCATTTACGTAGTTTTTATATTGTCAGGATTCTGCTTAATAATTCTCTTCACATTTTTAGAAAATTTGTTTCTTGGAAGCATTACTATTCTTCCACATCCACAGCATTTAATTTTTATATCAGCCCCAAGTCTTATTATTTCCCATTCATTGCTTCCACAAGGATGGCCCTTTTTCATCTCTACTATATCACCCATATAAAAAACTTTTTTCATTCATTATCCCTCCTTTAACAATTTTATCGATAAACAAGGAGTTTTTATATTTTCTAGTTTAAACATCTCTCCAATTTCTCTTCTAAGTTTAGTTTCCATATTCCACTGAGTCATTGGTTTAGTTTTACCAGATACTCTAATTGTCACTTTGTCATCTGCTATTTTCATTATTCCCTGAACAATTGGTCCTTCTGTAATAGCACCGTTTTCTTCCTTAAATTTACTACATAAATTGGACAGCAGACTTATAACTCTATTTATATCTTCTTCGTAAGAAACATCAATATCCACTACAATTCTCACATTTCCCTTGGAATGATTAGTAACTCTTGTAATAAGCCCATTTGGTATTATATGTAAATCGCCATTAAAATCTCTTATTTTAGTAACCCTAAGTTCTATACTTTCCACAACACCACTTTTGTCATCTATACTAATATAGTCCCCAACTGAAAACTGATCTTCAAATAGTATAAAAAAACCATTGATAATATCTTTTATGATATTTTGCGCTCCAAAACCAATTGCAACTCCGCCTATTCCTGCAAAAGTTAATCCAGTAACACTTATCTTCGGTGATATTATTGAAATTATAGTAAATATACCAAAAAAATATACCGAGTATTTCAATATACTTTTTAAAATGGCTCCAACCGTTTTGGCCTTTTTATCATTCAATGATATTTTAAAATTTTTTTGTCTTGAAACATATTTTGTTATAATCTTATTTCCTATTTTAATAATTAAATACATAAAGAGCAATATTAATGTTATCTTAAAAATTACTTCTATAAAATTAAAAATGCTTTCTTTATATATAGATATTTTTCCTATTTTAACAGCATCATCTTCTACAACAAATTTTAAAAAGGAAAACATCTTATTGAATAACATATTTTACCTCCAAAGTTACACTTGTATATATCCATTATCACTTCTTTTATAAATATTTTTAACAACCAGTTGTTCCTGCTCAATCAATTTTTTTACCATTTCTATATCCTCATCATCGATTTTTATACTTATTCCACAACTCCTGGTAATAACAGCTGGTGTCGGCATAACAGCAACTTTAATATCTTTTTCTTTTAAAAGCTTTTCTCCATTTATAGCGCCATGAGTATTCTTAAAAGTTATTATATAATAATCTTTCATAATTATAATAACAGCCTAAATAAAACTGTAACCTCCTGTAAAATTTTACAATAATTATATACAATATCAATTTATTAGTTTATAATTATGTATATACTTAATTTACTATTTTATATATTATTATAACAGAAATATTACTGCAAGTTTATAAAATATATATCATTTATAATTATTTTACAAAAGCTTTTCAATCCTGCATACACACTTTTATATTGCTATTAACATTTATGAAAAAACAAAAAGGAGTTGTCATCACTCTGTGAAAGAACTGATAAACAAAATTGATAAAATTGCTTTATTTTTTATACTTTATACATTAATATTTTTAATATTTTTTAGCACTATTGATTATACACTGCCTTTTGTATTAGCTTTAGTATGTGCACTAATACTCAGAAGGCCAACTATATTTATTACCAAGAAACTGAAGCTCAGCAACGGAATTGCCTCTTTAATTACAACTACAGTATTTTTTACAATAATATTAATTATACTCTCCTTTGGAATAGTAGTCATGACCCAAGAAGCCATCCAATTTGGAAAAAATGTTCAATCATATATTTCTAATAACTACAATAATATATATAACTCTATATATAAATTGCAAAAATATTACAACAATTTAGATCCATATATAATAAATACCTTCGAGGGAAATTTTACAAATTTTATTAATAAGGCATCTAATATAGCAGTAAGCTTTTCCGGGAAACTTGTAAGTTATCTAGTAAATTTAGTAGCCACAATACCTTATGTATTAATGGTGATACTCTTTACATTGCTGACAACATATTTTTTTACAAAAGATATGACTTCCTCCAATGTAAGTATACCTAATTTACTTCCAGATAACAAAACAGCTAAGCTATACAAAATATATAATGAAAGTAAAAAAATGATTGGAAATTATTTATTATCATATATGATTATCATTTCACTTACTTTTATAGAAACTTTAATAGTATTCTCAATATTTAAAATCAAATATGCACTGATATTAAGCATTATATGTGCTATAGCAGATATATTACCTATTATAGGAATAGGAATTATATATATACCTTTAGCACTCATTTATCTGATTACTACAAATAATTATGTTATTTGCCTTGGATTGATAGTATCTTACCTTATAGTCTCGATTATTAGACAGATTATTGAACCTAAAATAGTATCTTCCTCTTTAGGTATACATCCTGTGGCAGTGTTAGCATCCTTATTCATTGGATTAAAGGTCAACGGTATCTCAGGAGTAATATTTTGTATATTTTTAGTTATTTTCTTTAATATATTTAGAAAATTAGATATGTTATAGCACCTTAGATTTATGAAATATTATTATATGTATAAATAACCTCCTTATGGTAAAAACTACATTATAGGAGGTTTTCTTATGATTAAAAAAATGATAATAGATCCATCATCTTCAAATTCAATATTTATCTTAAGAGATGTTATAAGCAACGAAATATATCCTATCATAAAGTCCGGAAGAACTATAATAATACTATGCATAGGTACAGATAGATCTACTGGAGATAGCTTAGGTCCTATAGTTGGATATAAACTAAAACTTTTAATGAAAAATAAAGTTGAGTTATATGGTAATTTACAATATCCAGTACATGCAAAAAATATAACAGATGTGATAAATGAAATAAATTCTAAATACAATAATCCATTTATTATAGCTATTGATGCCTGCTTAGGTGCAATTCAAAATGTAGGTAAGATAATAATCGAGACAAAACCACTTCACCCAGGATCTGCAATGAATAAATCTCTGCCTCAAGTTGGTGATCTAAGCATCACAGGAATTGTAAACATATGTGGTGCTATGGAATTTATGGTATTGCAAAATACCAGATTGTTTACTGTAATGCAGCTTGCTGATACAATTTCTAGAGGAATATATCATTCTATGTTAAAAACTGTAGGCGTAGAAAACTCAAACAATGTTTTTATAAATGCAGAAACTTAATATTTCAAAAAACTCTATCCCTAAGTATATATTCTATTTCTTCTGCATTTTTTCTCCCTAAATCAATTATCAAGGTATTCTTATTTTTTATGTGCAAATCTGCAAGTCCATTATCTTTCAATTTGCAAATTACAGCATCATATTTTGTATCTTCATTGTCATTTACTATTATATATCCTTTTTTTCGCAATTCATCTCCTATGTAATTTAAATCCTTTGGAATATATATTTTCATATAAAAAACCTCCTTAAAAAGTAATTTTCCCTTAAGGAGTTTTTTTATGTAAATAATCTATATTCTTTTATTTATACATTCCTCTAGGACCTGTTTTTCCTCCTGGGACAGTTCATATCTAGACATACCACTGTCTATAGGCTTTGCATAAGTTGTACTTTCATCTCTTCCATATATTCCAGTAATTATCACACCATCATTATTTTCATCCAATAATGCAATTGAGAAACTAAGATCACTACCTACATCTTCAAAAGCCCTATATCGTATGATTGATAATTTCTGAATACAATTTTTTACTTTTGAATTTAGATTACTATACAATTTTTTAATATCATCAGATTCTTTTTTTACATTATCTATATTATCTAAATATTTTACAATAAGTTCCTCCAAATTTTTGCCATTTGAGCCACGCATAAGTTTTCTATACCTTTTTTCCAATCTATTTAGTGATTTAAAAATTATAACATTCATGATTAACAATATTATCACTAATACAACTAGTCCAATTACAATATACAATTGCAAATTATTTATTAAGTTAATGATATTTTGCATATTTTTCTCCCTTCATGATATAAAAATGTTTCACGTGAAACATCAAAATTTATTAAATTTTTAATATATCTAATATCCTCTGTAAATCTTCCTGAGAATAGTATTCTATCTGTATTTTCCCCTTATCCTTTTTATTCATCAATAAAACCTTAGTTCCAAATAAATTTTCTAATCTCTCCTTTATATCTAAATAATAAATATTTTCCTTTTTAACAGATTTTTCTTCATCTTTTTTTGTAGAATTCAAATTTTTAATAATTTTTTCTACATCTCTTACCGTTAAATTTTTATTTATTATATTCAAAGCTAACTTATACTGCAATTCTCCATTTTCTACGCCCAAAAGTGCCCTTCCATGCCCTTCACTAATAACCCCATCTATAAGATATTTTTGAACTCTTTCATCTAGATTTAGGAGTCTCATACAATTAGAAATTGCCGTTCTGGACTTTCCTATTCTACGGCTTAATTCTTCTTGAGTTATATTAAAATCATTAATTAACCTCTTATAGGCTAAAGCCTCTTCTATGGGATTTAAATCCTGTCTCTGTATATTTTCTATAAGGGAAACTTCCAAAATCTCTCTATCAGATAAATTCATTATAATTGCAGGTATTTCTTTAATACCAATAAGTTTAGCTGCTCTCCATCTTCTTTCACCTGCTACTATGTTATACGTATTATCTTCAATTTTATTAAGTATAAGAGGTTGTATTATACCATGTTCTTTTATTGATTGAGAAAGTTGTTCTATTTTATCCTTATCAAAACTTTTTCTAGGTTGAGTCTTATTAGCTTTTATAAAATCAATATTAATATAATTTATATCATTTTGGGCTCCTTCTCCTTCATCCTCTAAAGTGTTATCAGGTATCAATGCTCTAAGTCCCTTACCTAATCCATATTTTTTACTCAAATCCTATTCACTCCTTTTGCCTATGTAAAAACTCTTTAGTCAATAATTCATAGGCTTCCGCCCCCTTACATTTATCGTCATAAAGCACTACAGGAAGCCCAAAACTCGGAGCTTCTGCCAGCCTTATATTTCTAGGTACAGTAGTTTTATATACTTTATCTTTAAAAAACTTTTTCACTTCCGAAATAACTTGAGTAGATAAATTAGTTCTCATATCACACATACTCATAATTACACCTTCAACTTCTAAATTCTTATTTAGTGACTTTTTAACTAATTGTATCGTGCTTATTAGTTGTCCAACTCCTTCTAATGCATAAAATTCACATTGAATAGGTATAATAACACTATGAGATGCTGTAAGTGCATTTATAGTTAATAGTCCCAAAGACGGTGGACAATCTATGAATACGAAATCATATTCTTGTGTTAAGCTTTTTAATTTGTTATTCAATATATTTTCTCTATTCTTTTTATCTATAAGCTCTACTTCAGCACCAGCTAACTCCATTGTAGAAGGAATTATAAAAAAATTATCTATGAGCTCACATTTTCTTACACTATCATCTATACTGATTTCTGAGTTTAACACATCATATATAGAATTTTCTATACCTCTTTTATCAATACCTAACCCACTAGTAGTATTTCCCTGTGGATCGATATCTATATCCAATACCTTATATCCCTGTATAGCTAAATATGCACTCAAATTAATACACGTAGTAGTTTTTCCAACTCCACCTTTTTGATTAAATATTGATATAATTTTTATACTGTTCACCCCCTCAATTCATTCTTTACTTTATTTTTAATTATATATTTTTATTTAAAATAATAAAAGAGTTTTCATATAAATTTAATTTTAAAATAAAATAATCATATACTTTTTTAAAGTGTATGATTTTACGATATAATTATTTAGTTTATAAAAAATAAGATGTTTCACATGAAACATCTTATTTTTTAGGTATTGTAATTATTATTTGTATTCTATCGTCAAAATTCTGGGATTTATAATTCGCATTTAACCCATATTTATCAAATATCTGTTTAACTGTATTTATATAAACTTTAGGAGAAAATATCCCCTTTATTTTTTTTGCCTTACTTTTTTTTGTTTTTCTGTTTATGATTTTATCCAATTCCCTACTGATGAGTTCTTCTGTCTTCTTCACATTTAAATTTTTTTTAACTACATCTTTCAATACCTTTTTCTGAAGCTCCACAGTAGGAAGCTTAAGCAGTGCTCTTGCATGTCTCTCAGTTAAACCATTATCCAATAATATATTCCTAATTTCATTATCTAATTTCAATAACCTGATCTTATTTGCAATAGTAGATTGCTTTTTTCCTATAACCTCAGCTAATTTTTCTTGAGTATAAGAATGATCTTTTATTAAATTGTAATATGCCTCTGCTTCCTCCAAAAAATTAAGATCTTCTCTTTGCAAATTTTCTAAAAGTGCTATAGCCGCAGATTGTTTATCACTTATATCAACTATTATTACAGGTACTTCAGTTAATCCTGCCTTTTTTGCCGCTTTAAGTCTTCTCTCTCCAGCAACCAATTCATACTTATTTTCACCTAATTTTCTCACTGACAAAGGCTGAATTACCCCGTATGCATTTATGGATTGAGCCAATCCTTCCAAACTCTCTTCGTCAAAATATTTTCGTGGCTGATATACATTAGGCAAAATTAAATCTACAGGTATATAATTAATATTCTTTTGCATATTTAATCATCCCTCTTATGTTTCCTATTATTAACATTTCTTTATTCTTTTATAAAATCCTGCTAGTTCGTATAAATTTCGTATGACAAATTGCTACATTTATTTCAGTGGTTTTTTAATAATTACTCCCGATTTTCTTGGGTAAATTTTAGGAGTTTCCCTAATCTTTTTTATTACGACTAAATTATGATTAAACCCATAATTTTCTACCTTGATTATATCCTCTACTTTCCCACCTAAAATATTAATTGCATTTCTACCATCTTTTATTTCATTCTCCACTGCAGGACCTTTCATAGCTATAAAATATCCATCTGTTTTTACATATGGAATACAAAATTCACTTAAAACTGCCAAATTTGCCACTGCTCTTGACACAGCCATATCAAACTTTTCTCTATATTCCAGTTTTTTAGAAAAATCTTCTGCTCTTCCATGTATACAGTTTATCTCATCCAATTTAAGTTTTAACACAACTTGATTTAAAAAATTTATCCTCTTATTTAAAGAATCTAACAGTGTGATTCTTTTTCTTTCATCAAGTATCTTAATAGGAATTCCTGGAAATCCAGCTCCTGTTCCAACATCTATAATATTTAAAGCAGCTTTTATAGGTGAAAATTTAAATATTTCTATACAATCTATAAAATGCTTTTTAACAATATCCTCGTCTTCTACTATTGCAGTAAGATTCATTTTATTATTCCATAATTTTAATATATCTTTATATTTCATAAACTTGTTATACTTTTCTTCATTGAAACTCAATTCAATATCATTACATACTTCTTTCATAATTTGAAAATGATTCATAAAATTTCTCCACATCATTGTTATTTTAAATGACTATCAAATAATTCTAAAGTTCAGATAAGAAATGCTTTTTTGTATCTGAGCTTTAGAAGAATCTAGAAAAAAGCAATTAGCCCTTAGATAAAGCTCTTTCTCTGATTCTTTTTTCCATATAAATCAGCAATACAGAAATATCCGCCGGTGAAACCCCTGAAATTCTAGAGGCCTGGCCAATATTCATAGGTTTCACTTTATCCAATTTTTGTATAGCTTCTATCCTCAGTCCTTTAATCTCAGCATAATCTATATCACCAGGTATAAGTTTGTTTTCAAATTTTTTAAATTGATCTACCTGCTCAAGTTGTTTGTTTATATATCCCTCGTATTTTGAAATTATATTAACCTCTTCCTGAACGTCCTCACTTAATTCAGGTCTGTTCATATCCAACCCCTCTACATTAAAATAATTAAGCTCTGGCCTTTTAATCAGTTCATATAAGCTAACACTTTTTTTTAATTCAGAAGAATTCAATGAATTTAAAAAATCAATCACTTCTTTTTTCGGTGTTATTTGGACACTTTTAATTCTACTCAGTTCTTTTTCTATATTATACTTTCTTTTCAAATATCTTTTATATCTTTTTTCATCGACCAGCCTTATTTTATACCCTTTTTCCGTAAGCCTTAAATCTGCATTGTCCTGCCTAAGCAATAACCTGTATTCAGATCGAGATGTCATCATTCTATAAGGTTCTTCAGTTCCTTTTGTAACTAAATCATCTATCAAAACACCTATATAAGCATCAGATCTCTTTAAAATAAAAGGTTCCTTTCCTTTAGATTTAAGAGCAGCATTAATACCCGCAATTATTCCTTGGGAAGCTGCCTCCTCATATCCAGAGCTCCCATTTAACTGACCTGCTCCAAATAGACCTTCAACTTTTTTGAATTCTAAAGAAAGCTTTAACTGAAGTGGATTTATACAGTCATATTCAATAGCATAACCTGTTCTTAAAAATTCTACATTTTCAAGCCCAATTATAGTTTTATACATGGCAATTTGTACGTCTTCAGGCATAGATGTAGAAGCACCATCCACATACATTTCATCTGTATTTTCTCCCTCAGGTTCTATAAATATTTGATGTTGTTCCTTATCTGGAAATCTAACTATCTTATCTTCAATCGATGGACAATATCTTGGACCTACAGATTTTATTGATCCATTATAAAGTGGTGATCTATCTATATTATTTCTTATAATTTTCGATGTATTTTTTGTAGTATAAGTTAAATAGCAGGAAACTTGATCTCTATCTAATTTTTCACTCATAAATGAAAATGGAATTATCCTTTTATCACCCGGTTGCTCTATCATCTTTGAGAAATCTACACTTCTCTTATTTATCCTAGCAGGTGTACCCGTTTTAAACCTCCTAAGTTCTATCCCTAAATCAAGTAAACTCTGTGAAAGATCATTAGATGGCATAAAACCATTGGGACCAGAACTATAACTAACGTCTCCTATAATTACTTTACCTTTTAAATAAGTTCCTGTAGCCAAAACTACAGCCTTCGCTTGAAAATATGCCCCATTTTTAGTAAGTACTCCACAAACTCTTTTATTTTTATCTGTTTTTATTTTTACTACTTCCAGCTGCCTCAAATACAAGTTGTGCTGTTTCTCAATTACTCTTTTCATTCTCCCTGAGTAATTTCTCTTATCAGCCTGAGCCCGCAATGAATGTACTGCAGGTCCTTTTGAAGTATTCAACATTCTTGATTGAATAAAAGTATGATCGATATTTACGCCCATTTCACCTCCCAACGCATCTATCTCCCTAACCAAATGACCTTTGGCCGTTCCTCCGACATTAGGGTTACAAGGCATAAATCCTATGCTATCCAAATTCATAGTACACATCAAAGTTTTACATCCCATTCTAGCTGCAGCAAGCCCTGCCTCACATCCGGCATGACCTCCTCCTACAACTATTACATCATATTTACCCGAAAAGTATTCCAATATCAACTACCTACTTTCCTAAACAAAATTGTGAAAATATCTTATCAATTATATTTTCTTCTAAAGTATCACCAGTTATCTTTCCCAAATTAATCCAGGCATTTCTCATATCTATAGAAGCTAAATCTATAGCAGAAGTATTTTTTAATGCATCTAACGCTTCAACGCAGTTTTCCCTGGCTCTAATTAAGCTTTCCTTATGTCTAACATTAGTTATAAATAAATCTGCAGGCTTGATTTCGCCCTTAAAAAACAGCTCTTTAATACAGATTTTAACTTTATCCAATCCCTTACCTAATTTAATTGAAGTCTTTATTACAAATTTCGAATTCAGTCCACAAATATTATCTAAATCTATTTTATCACCTATATCTATTTTATTTAATAAAATTATATATTTTTTATCATTTATATAATTTATTATTTCTTCGTCTTCATCATCCAATTCTTTGCTTGAATCCAACATCAATATAATTAAATCCGAACTATCAATTCTCTCCTTGGATTTTTTAACTCCAATCTTTTCTACTAAATTATCGGTTTTTCTGATTCCAGCTGTATCAATTATCTTCACAGGTATTCCATCTATATTCATATATTCTTCTATAACATCTCTTGTAGTACCTGGTACATCAGTAACTATAGCCCTATTTTCCATTATCAGCGAATTTAAAAGAGAAGATTTGCCTACATTCGGCTTTCCAACAATTACTATGCTCAATCCTTCCCTAATTATTTTGCCTTCTTCCGCATTACTCAACATATAATCCATTCTGTTTAATATTTTCTTTAACTTTAAAGAAACTTCATCAGATGTTATTTCCTCTAAATCAGCTTCTGGGTAGTCAACAGTAGCCTCAATTGATGCAATTATTTCCAAAAGATCTTCTCTTAACAAATTAACTTCTTTGGAAATTTTCCCCTTAGACTGTTGAACTGCAGTTTTCATAGAAATTTCAGTTTTTGAATTGATTATATCAATTACTGCCTCAGCCTGACTTAAATCAATCCTTCCATTTAAAAATGCTCTTTTAGTAAACTCCCCTGGTTCTGCCATTCTAGCTCCAGATTTTATAACTTCTTCAAGTACTTTCTTAGCAGCTAGAATTCCACCATGACAATTTATTTCAACTGTATTTTCAGCTGTGTAACTTTTAGGGGCTTTCATAAAACTTACCAAAACTTCATCCAATAATTCTCCAGTTTTCTCTTCCACTATAAAGCCATATCTCATTGAGTACGATCTTATATCTAACAATGTTCTATTATTTTTTCCCCTAAATATTTTATTTACTATTTCAAGAGAATTTTTTCCCGAAACTCTTACAATTGATATTCCACTTTCACCTAAAGCTGTAGCTATTGCAGCTATTGTATTAACTCTTTCCATTATTTCACTTCCTCTTAATTCTAATCACTTGATAAAATACTAATATATAGTCTCTTCATTCACAATTCTCTTAATATGTAAAAAAGAAAGCCTCTAGGCTTTCTTCAAATCCACTACAACTCTTCTAAAAGGCTCTTGACCCTCACTATAGGTATTTACATAAAAATCATTTTGGAGAGCAGAATGAATTACTCTTCTTTCATAAGGGTTCATCGGTTCCAACTTAACTATTCTACCTGTCCTTCTAACTTTTTCGGCCACTCTTCTAGCAAGCCTCCTCAAAGTCTCCTCTCTTTTTGCCCTGTAATTTTCAGTATCTAAAATTACTCTTTTATATTCCATTTCATGATTTTTATTTATCACAAGGCTTAAAAGATACTGAATTGCATCCAAAGTCTCTCCTCTATAACCTATGAGTATTCCCATATCTGAACCGGTTAAATATATTTTTATTACATTATTCTCTTCCTTTATTTTTATTTCTGCCTTTACTTTCATTTTATCTAAGATACTTTTCAAAAATACTTTTGCCTCATATATGTAATCCCTTTTTACTTTAACCTTTATTTTAGCTGGTCGTACCCCTATAAAATTTAAAAACCCTTTATTTCCTTCATCTAATACCTCAACTTCCACTTTATCCTTTTCAACTTTCAATTCCTGCAATGCATTTTTAAGTGCCTCTTCAACGGTTTTTCCTGTAGTCTCTATAACCTTCATGCCACATAGCCACCCCCTAGGCCTTACTAGTTTTAGTTTTTTTACCCATCTCAATTTTTTTAATAACTACAGTTTGTGCTATTTGAATTAAATTACTAACAACCCAATACAATACTAATGCCGATTTAAATCTCATACTCATGTACACCATAAATACAGACATTCCAATATTCATCATTTTACTCTGTTTAGCTTGTTCCCCGGTAGAAGGCATCACCAAAACTCCTGATAAATAAGTAGTTGCTCCCGATATAATAGCAAGAAGCATATCTGTTTTAGCTAAATCCTTCATCCATAAAAAACTAACACCATTTATGCCAGATAAATTATTAAAAACATAGTAGAGAGCTATTAAAATAGGCCACTGAATAAGAAGCGGTAAACATCCACTAAAAGGGCTCGCTCCTTTTTCTTTGTACAACTTCATCATTTCCTGCTGTGCTCTTTGTGGATCTTTTTTATACTTTTCCTGCAGTTTTTTAACTTCCGGTTGAATTTCATTCATAGCAAACGAAGACCTCAATTGTTTTATTCCCAATGGAAGTATTATAATCCTAATTATTATAGTCATTAAAATTATTGCTATACCATAAGAAACATTTGGATTAGGTATAAACGAAATTACACTATTATGTAAGAAATTAAAAAATCGAACAAAAGCATCATTTAAATACTGCAAAATATTAAACCTCCTGAAATTTATTTAACCGGATCATATCCACCTTTGCAAAATGGATTACATCTCAATATTCTTTTTATAGACATAAATCCACCTTTTATAATACCATATTTTTGTAATGCTTCCAATGCATATTGTGAACAAGTAGGATAAAATCTGCAACATGGTCTTTTTAGAGGTGATATATATTTTCTATATAATTTAATTAAAAAAATTAAAAATTTTTTCATCTATTATACAAACCAGCTTTTTTGATTAAATTTTTTATGGAATTCTCTATTTCCACGTAATTTTTACCATTTGATAAGTTTCTAGCTATAAATACTAAATCATAACCTATTTTTATGTTATCACTATTTAGCCTACAAATCTCTTTAATCAAACGTTTTATTCTATTTCTCTCAACACTTTTCCCTACTCTTTTATTTATAGATATACCTAACCTATTTATATTTTTCCTATTTTTATAAATATATAATACCAATAAGCTATTAGAAAAAGATCTTCCTCTTTTGTATACAGCACGAAATTCTGCATTTTTTTTTATTCTGTAAATTTTCATTTTTGCTCCTTTTTTCTACTTGCAGAAAAAGGCCACAAAAGCGGCCTATGCTGTTAATCTCTTTCTACCTTTTTGTCTTCTTCTCTTAATAATGTTTCTTCCCGATAGAGTTCTCATTCTCTTCCTAAAGCCATGTTCTTTTTTTCTCTGTTTCTTTTTTGGCTGATAAGTCATCCACATAATACCATAAATCTCCTTTCACTATTAATATTAATTTTCTATACTCAATTCTCATATATGAAATTTAATATTTTCATTATTAAATAAACAACTCCAGTTTAAAGTTTTACTATTAAATTATATATTCACTAACTTATAATGTCAATATAAATTCAAAAGTATAAATTTCACGTTTAATATTTTTATATATATTTTGTGGATAATTTCTTGAATAGGTTGTTTTGTTTTGATATTATAAATAGAGGATTGTTAATAACTTAAAAATTTATACTACTTATCCACAATTGTGGATAAGTATGTGCATAACTTGTTTTGAATTTTTTTTATTTCTATATATTTTCCTATTTTACTAACATTATTCATTGTAAATAATGTTAATATTTATTTTACTACTTAAAATTATAATTTTTTTACCTTAATTTTATAAACTTAATTATACACATGTGAATATTTTTATACACACATGTCAACAAAATATAATAATGGAATATTTAAACTCAGATTTATTTTTTAAGACTGGAGGATACAAAATGAATGCCCATCCAAACGAAATATGGGAACAATCTTTAAACATAATAAAAGGTGAAATTACTGAAGTAAGTTTTAACACATGGATTAAAAGTATTACTCCTGTATCCATCGAAAATAATACTTTCGTACTAAGCGTACCAAATGACTTAACTAAAGGAATATTATCCAGTAAATATACAAACCTAATATCTAATGCATTAAAATTAATTACCTCAAAAAAATATAATATTAAATTTTTAGTTTTATCTAAATCAGAGGAAGCATTAACACTAGATAATAAGCCTCAAGAATATACTAAAAGATCAATAACCACAAATGACGAAACAACCATGTTAAATCCCAAATACACTTTTGATTCTTTTGTTATAGGAAATAGTAATAGATTTGCTCATGCAGCATCTCTTGCTGTAGCCGAATCACCGGCCAAAGCATATAATCCACTGTTTATATATGGAGGAGTAGGTCTTGGTAAAACCCATTTAATGCATGCTATAGGCCATTATATATTAGAAAACAATAAAAAATCTAAAGTAACTTATGTTTCATCTGAAAAATTTACAAATGAACTCATAAATTCAATAAAAGATGATAAAAATGTAGAATTTAGAAATAAATATAGAAATATAGACGTACTATTAATAGACGATATCCAATTTATAGCTGGTAAAGAAAGTACCCAAGAAGAATTCTTTCACACTTTTAATGCTTTATACGAAGCAAATAAACAGATAATCTTATCAAGCGATCGACCGCCAAAAGAAATTCCTACATTAGAAGATAGACTTAGATCCAGATTCGAATGGGGGCTTATAGCCGATATACAGCCACCAGATTTTGAAACTAGGATGGCCATATTAAAAAAGAAGGCAGATGTGGAAAATTTAAACATCCCAAATGAAGTCATGGTATATATAGCTACAAAAATCAAATCAAATATTAGAGAATTAGAAGGAGCATTAATACGCATAGCTGCTTTTTCCTCACTTACAAACAAGGAGATAAGCATTGATTTAGCCGTAGAAGCATTAAAAGATATAATTTCAAGTAAACAATCTAAACAAGTTACAATAGACTTAATACAAGATGTAGTAGCAAATTACTATAACTTAAAGGTGTCTGATTTCAAATCAGCTAGAAGAACTAGAAATGTAGCTTTTCCAAGACAAATAGCAATGTATTTATGTAGAAAACTTACAGATATGTCACTGCCTAAAATAGGAGAAGAATTTGGAGGTAGAGATCATACTACCGTAATACATGCCTATGAAAAAATATCAAATAATTTAAAGAAAGATGAGAGTCTTCAAAATGCTATAAATGATTTAACAAAACGTTTAAATCAAAAATAATTATCAACATATGTTTATAATTATTTTATGATATGCTGTTGATAATATTTTTTATATATATTATTTTTTTATTATGTGGATAATACGAGCTTCAATCATTTACTTATCCACACTTATTTTTTTTATTTTTTTCAGTAGTATTAACACCTCTAGCATTTATGAACATACTAACAATACCTACTACTACTACTACTAAAAAATTTATTATCTATATATATCTAAATAAAATATGTTATCAATAAAGGAGATATAATAAAAATGAAAATTAAATGCAAAAAATTAGATTTACAAGAAGCCATAATTACGGCTCAAAGGGCAATAACCGGAAAATCTAGCATGCCTATATTGAATGGATTAAAATTAACTGCTTCAGATAATAAAATTATACTAATAGGCTCAGATATAGATTTAAGCATAGAAACCAAAATAAATGCAGATGTTGAAGAAGAAGGAACGATTGTAATTGATTCAAGACTATTTGGAGAAATTATAAGAAAGTTACCTGATGACAATATAAGTATTTCAACCATAGAAAATAATTCTGTAGAAATACTATGTCAAAAATCAAAATTCACTTTAATATATATGAATGCTGAAGATTTTCCAGAAATACCTAATATAAAAGAAAATATGATTTTTTCAATACCACAGAAAATACTAAAAAACATGATAAAGAGTGTTATATTCGCTACAGCACAAGATGAAACAAGACCTATCCTCACAGGGGTTTTATTTGAAATTAAAAATAAAAAATTGAATTTAATAGCTTTAGACGGATATAGACTTGCTTTAAGATCGGAAAATCTAAACACTGATAACATAATAAATGCTGTAATTCCAGGTAAAACCTTAAACGAAGTTTCTAAAATTTTAGAAGACAATGATAAAAATGTAAATATAACATTCACACCAAACCATATATTATTTAACTTATCTAATACCAAAGTTATATCTAGACTTTTAGAAGGTGAATTTATAAAATATAATTCCATAATCCCTGAAGAATTTAATATGAAAGTCACAGCTAAAAAAGATGAACTTTTAAATTGTATTGAAAGAGCTTCATTAATGGCTAAAGATAGTAATACCAATTTAATAAAACTAGAGCTTGAAGAAAATAGAATGGTTATAACATCTAATTCTCAATTGGGAATGGTAAGAGAAGAATTAAATATAATTTTGCAAGGCGATACTTTAAAAATTGCATTTAATTCAAAGTATTTAATCGATGTTTTAAAAATAATGGATGAGGAGGAAATTATATTAGAATTTTCCAGTAGTGTAAGTCCATGTATAATTAAAAATAAGATCGAAGATAATTGTACTTATTTAGTTTTGCCAGTTAGACTTTTAAATAGTTAAAAATAAATAAATTGGAGATAATAGAAAATGTATGAAGTTAAAATAAATACAGATGTAATAAAACTGGATTCGTTTTTAAAATGGTGTGGAGCTGTTTCACAGGGAGCTGAAGCTAAAATTTTTATAAAAAAAGGTATGGTAAAGGTAAATGGAAAAATGGAAACAAGAAGAAGTAGGAAACTTTATAAAGATTTTACTGTTGAATTTGAAAATAAAACCTATAAAATTATATAATTACGTTAAAATTTATTATTAATTATGTATTATATAATGTGATATAATTATAAATAGGTGTTTTTAAAATGTATATTAAATACTTAAAACTTATAAATTTCAGAAATTATAGAGAGCTTAATATCAAATTTGACAAAGGTATAAATGTATTTACTGGGGGGAACGCTCAGGGAAAAACAAATTTACTTGAAAGTATATATTACTGCAGTATAGGCAGATCTCCTAGGACAAATAAAGATAAAGAGTTAATTAACTGGCAGGGTAAAGAGGCTTACATAAAAGCTTATATAGAAAAGAAACAATTAGATAAAAGTATAGAAATAAAGATATTTAAAGAAGGTAAAAAAGGAATAAATATAAATTCCATAAAGGTAAATAAATTATCTCAACTTATGGGAGTTTTTAATGTAGTAATGTTTTCCCCTGAGGATTTGAAAATAGTAAAAGAATCACCGATTTATAGAAGAAAATTTTTAGATATTGAACTTTGTAAATTTAGTAAAAAATATTATTATAATCTAGTTCAATACAACAAAGTTTTAAATGAAAGAAATGCTTTACTAAAAAAATGGATCAACCATAATTATGACATAATTAAGATTTATGACAAACAGTTATCTAAATATGGCGGATTTATAGTAGAGATGCGAAATAAATATATAAAAAGGCTTAGCGAAAAAGGAAAAATTATTCATAATGATATAACCTCAGGAACTGAAAATATAGAATTTAGATACGTGACACAATTAGAAGATGTAAATAAACCAGAAAATAGCTTATTTGAATTGTTGAATGTAAACAGAAAAAGGGATATGGAACGAGGAACTACTCTTTGCGGGCCACATAGAGATGATCTTATCACAAATATAAATGGAATAAATGTCAGAAATTTCGGTTCTCAGGGGCAACAGAAAACATCAGTTTTAACTATGAAATTTGCTTCTCTTGAAATAATAAAGGAGATTATAGGTGAGTATCCTGTTTTGTTATTAGATGATGTTTTATCTGAATTGGACTCAAATAGGCAAAATTATATATTAAATTCTATAAATAAAATACAAACATTTATAACTTGTACAGGAATAGACGATATTAAAAAAAATTCTCAAAGTAAAGCAGATTTATTTGTTGTAAAAAATGGTAAGATAACTATGATTTAGTTTTGAAAGGAGATTATTTATGTTTTTACATTTAGGTGAAAATATAGTCGTTCCAATAAAAGATGTAATTGGAATATTTGATGTTGATACTTCAACATATAATTCTGACACGATTCAATTTTTGAGAATGGCTGAAGAAGATGGATTTGTTCAAAAGATTACGAAAGATAAACCTAAGTCTTTTA
This sequence comes from Clostridium aromativorans, assembly GCF_020908015.1. Taxonomy (NCBI): domain Bacteria; kingdom Bacillati; phylum Bacillota; class Clostridia; order Eubacteriales; family Clostridiaceae; genus Clostridium; species Clostridium aromativorans. Next base: position 4,905 of record NZ_JAJJPB010000012.1, on the reverse strand, counting down.
TTATTGCCGAAGTAAATAAAAAGAGTAAAATTTATTTGTCACCTATATCTTCATCTACATTAACTAAAAGATCAAAAGCTTTAGATTATGAACTTTAAGACGAATAGGAGGATAGATATGCAGCAGGAAAAAAAACAAGTTTATGATGAAAATCAGATACAGGTGCTAGAAGGTTTAGAAGCTGTGAGAAAAAGACCAGGGATGTATATTGGAAGTACAAGTTCAAGAGGACTTCACCATTTAGTATATGAAATAGTAGATAACAGTATAGATGAAGCATTAGCAGGATATTGTGATAAGATAGATGTAATTATTCATAAAGATAACTCAATCACAGTTATAGATAATGGAAGAGGTATGCCTGTGGGAATGCATCACAAGATGAAGAAACCTACTGTGGAGGTAATAATGACCATATTGCATGCAGGAGGAAAGTTTGGTGGTGGAGGATATAAAGTTTCTGGTGGGCTTCATGGAGTAGGTGCCTCTGTTGTAAATGCACTATCTGAGATCTGTGAAGTTGAAGTAGAGAGAGAAGGACATATATGGAGACAGGTTTTTAAAAGGGGAAAAGTAGCAACGGGATTAGATATAATAGGTGATACTGATAAGCATGGTACTAAAATTCATTTCAAGCCTGATTCTGAAATATTTGAAGATATAGAATATGATTATGATATATTATCACAGAGATTAAGGGAACTAGCTTTTTTAAATAGAAATATAAAGATAAATTTAAAAGATGAAAGAGATGAAAAAGAAGAACTATTTCACTATGAGGGCGGAATAAAATCGTTTGTAACATACCTAAACAGAAATAAGCAGACAATTCACAAAGCACCCGTGTATATAGAAGGAAAAAAGGAAGATTATTCTGTAGAAATTGCTATTCAATACAATGATGGGTATACTGAAAATATTTTTTCTTTTGCCAATAACATAGATACAGTTGAAGGTGGGACTCATCTAGCTGGATTTAAGTCAGCTTTGACAAGAGTGTTAAATGATTATGCAAAAAAGTTTGGAATATTGAAAGAAAATGATAAAAATTTATCAGGAGAGGATATAAGGGAAGGTCTTACAGCTGTAATATCTGTAAAGCTGGTAGATCCCCAATTTGAAGGCCAGACTAAAACAAAACTTGGAAATAGTGAGATGCGTGGTATAGTAGATAGTATACTGGGAGAAGGGTTGAATAATTTTTTACAGGAAAATCCTCAAGTTGCAAAAATAATATTAGACAAATCTTTAATGGCATCTCGTGCTAGAGAAGCTGCGAGAAAAGCAAGGGAACTTACAAGACGTAAGTCCATACTTGAAAATACATCTCTTCCGGGAAAACTCGCCGATTGTTCATCTAAAGATTCCTCTGAATGTGAAATATATTTAGTTGAGGGAGATTCTGCAGGAGGATCAGCAAAACAGGGTAGAGATAGAAATTTTCAAGCCATATTGCCACTTAGAGGTAAAATAATGAATGTTGAGAAACAGAGACTTGATAAGATACTGGGTTATGAAGAGATAAGATCTATGATAACTGCTTTTGGCGCTGGAATAGGAAAAGAATTTGACATTGGTAAAATAAGGTATGAAAAAATAATAATAATGACAGATGCAGATGTTGATGGAGCACATATAAGAACGTTATTACTTACATTTTTTTTCAGATATATGAAAGCTCTTGTAGAAAATGGTCATGTCTATATAGCTCAACCGCCTTTGTATAGAGTATATAAAAATAAAAAGGAATACTATGCATATTCGGATAAGGAACTTGAAATAGTGTTAAATGAATTAGGTGGAAAAGATAGCAACGTGGATATACAAAGGTATAAAGGTCTTGGAGAGATGGATTCAGAGCAGCTTTGGGATACTACAATGAATCCTAGTACTAGAACACTTATTCAAGTAAATGTAGATGATGCTATGGCTGCTGATGAAATTTTCACTATACTTATGGGTGATAAGGTAGAACCTCGTAGAAATTTTATAGAAGAAAATGCTGGGAAAGTTGTAAACTTAGATATATAGTAGAGAGGTGTAGTTGATGTTTGATGAAGGTAAAATTTTACCAGTAGACATAAGTAAAGAAATGAAAAAAAGTTATATAGAATATGCAATGAGTGTTATTGTAAGCCGTGCTCTTCCAGATGTAAGAGATGGATTAAAGCCAGTTCATAGAAGAATATTATATTCTATGCATGAACTTGGGTTGACTCCAGAAAAGGGTTATAGAAAATGTGCTAGAATTGTAGGGGATGTGCTTGGTAAATATCATCCTCATGGAGATTCAGCTGTTTATGATGCTTTAGTCAGAATGGCACAGGATTTTTCAATAAGGTATACTCTAGTTGACGGACATGGAAATTTTGGTTCAGTAGATGGGGATAGTGCAGCAGCTATGAGATATACTGAAGCAAAGATGAATAAAATAACTCTTGAAATGTTAAGGGATATAAATAAAAATACGGTAGATTTTGTTCCCAATTTTGACGGTGAAGAAAAGGAACCTTCTGTATTACCATCCAGATTTCCTAATTTACTTGTAAATGGATCAGCGGGGATAGCTGTTGGCATGGCTACAAATATACCACCGCATAATCTCACTGAGGTTATAAATGGTGTGATAATGATAATAGATAATCCAGAAGTTACGATTGATGAATTGATGACATCTATAAAGGGGCCTGATTTTCCAACTTCGGGTATAATAATTGGTACCTCAGGCATAAAAGATGCCTATAAAACTGGAAGGGGGAAAATATTAGTAAGGGCTAGAACTGAAATTGAAGAGGTAAATGGGAGAAATAGAATACTTATAACTGAAATTCCATATCAGGTAAATAAATCAAAACTTATAGAAAATATAGCTGATCTTGTGAAAAATAAAAAAATAGATGGAATATCAGATATTAGAGATGAATCAGATAGAGATGGAATGAGAGTTGTAATAGAATTAAAAAGAGATGCTAATCCCAATGTTACTCTCAATCAGTTGTATAAACATACAAGAATGCAAGATACTTTTGGAATAATAATGCTGACTCTTGTAAATAATGAACCAAAAGTATTGAGTTTAAAACAAATGCTTGTTTATTATTTGCAGTTTCAAGAAGAGGTTGTAACCAGGAGGACTCAGTTTAACTTAGATAAAGCACAAGCTAGAGCTCATATTCTTGAAGGATTGAAAATAGCGTTAGATCATATTGATGCAGTAATAAATTTAATAAGATCTTCTAAAACTACAGAAATTGCGAGAAAGGGTTTGATGGCTGAATTTGATCTTTCTGAAAAACAGGCCCAGGCTATATTGGATATGCGGCTTCAAAGACTTACAGGTCTTGAAAGAGAAAAAATTGAGAATGAATACAATGAGTTGATGGAAACAATTAGGCATTTAAAAGAAATTTTGGAAAATAAATCTATTTTATTGAGTATAATTAAAGACGAACTTATTGAAATAAAAAATAAATATGGTGATGAAAGAAAAACTGAAATACAAGTAAGTAATAGTGACATAAATATCGAAGATTTAATTGATGAAAAAGAAGTGGTTATAACCTTAACTCATGAAGGTTATATAAAAAGAATCCCAGCAGATACCTATTCTTCTCAAAGAAGAGGTGGAAGGGGAATCCAGGCAATGGCTACTAAAGAAGATGATTTTGTAGAGCATATATTTATTACTTCAACTCACAGTCATATTTTATTCTTTACAAATAAGGGCAAGGTATATAAGCTTAAAGGATATGAGATCCCTGAGGCAGGTAGAACTGCTAAAGGTACAAATTTAATTAATTTACTACCTTTAGATATAGATGAAAAAATTCAAGCCGTTATAGCTTTTAAAGAAATTGATAAGGATAATTATTTCATAATGGCAACTAAGAACGGTTTAATTAAGAAAACTAAAATAGATCAATATACTTCCATAAGAAGAAATGGTCTAAATGCTATAAATTTAAAAGATGAAGATGAACTTATACAGGTTAGAATGACTACGGGGAAAAGCGAAATAATTATTTTCACCAAAAATGGTTATGCAATAAGATTTAGCGAGGAAGATGTGAGGCCTACAGGCAGAAATACTACAGGTGTAAAAGCAATAACATTGAGAGATAGTGATATAGCTGTTTCTATGGATATTGTCGATGAGAGTCAAGATGTTCTTGTCGTAAGCGAAAATGGATTTGGTAAGAGAACTCCTATAGATGAATATACTATCCATAGGAGAGGTGGAAAGGGCATGATAACATATAAAGTTACGGAAAAAACGGGATTAATAGTTGGAGCTAGAATTGTAAAAGATGAAGATGAGATTATGCTCATAAATAGCAGTAATGTGGCTATAAGACTCAATGTATCTGAAATATCTACTACGAGTAGGAACACTATGGGTGTTACACTTATGAAAACGGGAGAGGAACAAAGAGTAGTTGCTATTGCCAAAATAAATTGTAGTGATGATATTGAAAATAAATAGTTTTTTATAATTGTTGTCAGTGGTATATTTAATAGACTTAAATATACCACTGGTTATTGTGATTAAGCTTTGATAAAAAATTTTAAAAATGTATTGACTCTATTCAATTAAGATGTTAGAATATAAAAGCTGTATTAATTAAAAAGGCATTGAAAGTTTATATTTGTGAGGTATTGATAATCTTAAACTAATATGGTAAAATAAAATAGTTGTTGATATTTAGGATGATCCTTGAAAATTGAACAGAATAAATATAGGGAAACTTATATGAGAATAAACCAGCAATTCTTTTGAGCTGCGACAGCAGCAAAGAAAGTAATTTCGTAAGTAATATGCTTGAAATTGACAGTAACGAGTACAGCAAGGAAAAGGCCGAATGAGGAGCAGAGTTTACTTAGGTAAATGAGCACCGGAATGAAGCA
>NZ_JAJJPB010000011.1:0-112473 GCF_020908015.1 Clostridium aromativorans | reverse complement strand
CTTTATCTGGGGCTGCTCAATAGCTTCTCTCATATCAAGTACAGGTCCACAGGGAAGTCCTGCACTATCAAAAAGCTCTTCTATATATTTTCTCTTTTTAGCAGATACCCATTCTTGTATAATATTTTGCAAATTTCCCACATAATTTTTGCATCTCAGATCATTGGTTCTGAATTTTGGATTTTCTAAAAGTTCCTCATGTCCTATGGTTTCACAAAATATTTTAAACAGCTTATCATTACCCACTCCAATAGCTATATATCCATCCTCGGCCTTAAAAATATCAAAAGGTGCAATAGAAGGATCTATATTCCCCTGTCTTTGAGATATTTTACCTGCAACGGTATAGTTCACTATTCCATTTTCAAGCAAGCTGAAAATAGTATCAAGCATAGCAACGTCAATTTGCTGTCCCACGCCTGTCTTTTCTCTTGAATAAAGTGCCATCAAAACTCCTACACACAGAAACACTCCTGTAACGTTATCCGCAATTGAAGGCCCCACTTTGGTAGGGGGTCCATCCGGAAATCCCGTCATATTTACCATTCCACCCATGGATTGGGCCACTATATCATAACAGGGTCTGTTTGAGAGTGGTCCTGTCTGCCCAAATCCTGAACTGGAACCATATATGATCCTTGGATTTATTTTTTTAAGCGCGGCATAATCCACTTTCAATTTTTTTGCCACTCCAGTTCTATAATTTTCAATAACCACATCTGCATCTTTTACCAATTCATAAAACATTTCGAGAGCTTTTTCATTTTTCAAATTCAGAGTTATTCCTTTTTTATTTCTATTTAAAAAAGCAAAAAAACCACTTTCACCACTTTTTTTATCAAAAGGTCCCCAAGTCCTACATTGATCTCCCTTTGGAGATTCAACTTTTAAAACCTGTGCCCCATGGTCCGCCAGTATCATTCCACAGAAAGGTCCATTATAGGCATGGCATAACTCCAGCACTTTAACTCCATCTAAAGCCTTAGTCATTTTTATCCTTCCTCTTAAAATAATTTAAACTTTATAAATTCAAGATTTGCCTAAACAAAGGCAAATCTTTTACACACATTAAATATTACTTTTCTACTTTAAATGCCTCATCTTGAACTCCTCTCTGGAATTCCTTCTTAACCACTAGGGTCCCTGTTGCCCTGCCACAAAGAAGTGGTTTTTCCAGCACCCTTGCTGCTGAAATAGCGTCGTTTTTATCTCTTGTAAGCTCAATATATTTATATGCCTCAAATTTGCATGTTCTTGAAGTTTTCCCTTCCTTTTCTATCCAGCCTACATATTCCATGAAATCGCCTGCATACACAGGTGCTGTAAATTCAATATCCTTGTACCCTGCAAACAAACTTTCATCTCCGTCACTTCTTATCATCAATTCTGTTCCTACATCCCCCCAGAAATCCACTATGTGCGATCCATTTACTAGCTCACCCGCATAATGCGCTTCTCCTGCAGACATTCTCACTTTTAAACTTACCTTTTTACCTATCATTTTAAATCCTCTCCTTCTAATCTAATTTTTATTTAAAAATACTTCCACTTACAACAAGTTTTTGAATTTCATTAGTCCCTTCATAAATTTGAGTTATTTTTGCATCCCTCATCATTCTCTCCACGTTGTAACCCTTCATATATCCATTTCCGCCAAGCATCTGTACCGCTTCAGTTGTAACTTCCATTGCGGTATTTGTACAAGCATACTTTGCCATGGCAGCCGGAATAGTATATGATCTTCCTGCATCTTTCTCATAAGCTGCTTTATATAAAATCAGTCTTGCTTGTTCAATCTTTATTTTTAATTCTGCCATTTTAAATGCCAGGTATTGATTTTTATATAAAGGCCTGCCAAATTGTTCTCTTTCCATTAAATATTTTCTTGCAATTTCAAACGCTCCTTCTGCAATTCCTATTCCCTGGGCAGCAACACCCATTCTACCTCCATCTAATGTATTCATGGCAATTTTAAATCCTTTACCTTCTTCTGCTATTAAATTTTCTTCAGGTACTTTTACGTTTTCAAAGAAAACCTCCGAAACTTGTGCAGAACGTATACCCATTTTATTTTCTATTCTTCCAATTCTTATTCCTGGTGTATCCATTTCAACAATAAATGCAGATAAGCCCCTAGTTTTAGCTTCCGGATTCGTAGAAGCAAACACAACATAGTAATCTGCCAATGGTCCATTTGTGGTGAAACATTTTGATCCATTTAAAATGTAGTAGTCATTTTCTTTTTTTGCTCTCGTTATAACCCCTGCCGCATCTGAACCTGCATTTGGTTCTGTCAATCCAAAAGCTCCCAATGATCTTCCAGATAAAACTGGCGGTAAATACTTTTTCTTTTGTTCCTCCGACCCAAAATTATTTATAGGTCCACCATATAGGGATGTAGCTACAGAGTAAGAAATTCCCATTGATCCATCAACTTTGGATATTTCCTCAACAGCAAGCACATATTCCATATATCCTGCTCCTGATCCGCCATATTCTTTAGCATATGGCAAACCAATTAATCCAATTCTACCCATTTCTCTATATACTTCTATAGGATATTCGCTATTTTCATCTCTTTCTAAAACACCTGGAAGTAAACGATCTTCGGTAAGTCTCTTCGCTGTATCAACGATCTGCTTTTGTTGATCAGTTAACTCAAAATTCATTAAAAGCACTCCCTTCTAAATTTTTTTATTTTATGCTCATTGACAAATAAGAGCAACTTCCGTACCAATTATAATATTCATCAGTTCAAATATAGCTTTTTATACATGAAACCAGCAATCGCAACCATTTTCAAAAATAAGAGCTATTAAAAAGCCATTGTCATCTTGATTCTATAATTCAATATTGAATTATTTCTATAACCCAATATTGAATTATTGAGTCATAAATGAGTTGATTGTTTTAAATTTACCCAAAATAAACAAAAATGTTAATCAAATTTTCTTGAGTTTATACTGTTGAGCTTGACTGGGATATTTATTTTACTCATATATAAATTTTAGTTCCCATTCTTAAAGGAATTGTTCGAGTTATGCAGAATATTATATATAATAGAATATAGTTTCTCTATGCAGAATAGAAGATAATCAAAAGGTAGCTGGAAATTAAGTATAAAAGAATACATCAAGTAATATAATTTGCGGCTAGCGGGATTTTTTGCCCTAAGGCATAATGCTAGTAATATGCCCTTATAGGGCTTAGGAAAAACCACCAACTAAGTTGGTGGATATTTATTAGAATATTATAGGTGAAGCAGAAATGCTAAACCTTGTAATATATAAGAATCAAGCTCTCTGAGCTTTCGAGAGCATACATAATAATATGTGGAGGGATTTAAATGAAAATAGCAATAATAGGAGCAGGTGCCATGGGGAGTCTTTATGGTGGATATCTTTCAAGGGTTTCTTCGAAAGTCTATCTGGTAGATGTGTGGCAGCAGCATGTAGATGCTATAAATGAAGAAGGCTTAAAAATTGATGAAAAAGACCATGCTGTAATCGTTAAACCTGAGGCTGTGAATGATGCAGCGTCTGTTGGTCCTGTGGATTTGGCAATAATATTTGTAAAATCCATCAATACGCCAGCGGCTATGGAAAAGAATGCAGTCATTTTTGGACCAAATACCTTAATACTTAGCTTACAGAACGGATATGGTAACATTGAAAAAATAGCGAAGTATGCAGATATCAATAATATAATAGCCGGCACTACTGCACATGGAGCAACTATGATAGAGCCGGCACATATTAAGCACGCAGGCTGTGGCGAGACTAATATTGGATGGGCCAAAAGTAAAAATGATAAAAGAATATATGAAATATCAGAGGTATTGAATAGTGCAGGTTTTAAAACAGTTGTTTCGGATAATGTTATGGAGCTTATATGGTCAAAATTGATTATCAATGTAGGAATCAACGCTCTTACAGCCATATTAAAGCTTAAAAATGGAGATCTTTTGGCTGGAAATGAAACGAAGGATTTAATGAGAATGTCCGTAAATGAAGCTGTAAAAGTGGCTAAAGCCAAAGGGACAGAATTCAATGGCAGCGACATGGTAAAAAAGGTAATGGATGTGGCCTTTGCTACCAGTGAAAACAAATCTTCCATGCTGCAGGATATTCTAAATGGAAGAAAAACTGAAATAGATACAATTAATGGAGCTATTGTCAATGAAGGAGAAAAATTTTCAATTGATACCCCTGTTAATTTAATATTGACTAATCTTGTTAAAGCTTTGGAGAAAAGCAAATAAAATATTCTTAATATATCCAAGGGAGGCAAATAATGGCTCGAAAAAACGATTATAACATTAATTCATTACTAAAATCATTAAATGTATTAGAAGATCTCATAGAGCATGGTGAAATTAGTATAATTGAGCTGTCTAGTAACTTGGGGCTTGGAAAAAGCACGGTTCACAGGATACTGGGCACCTTTAAGACGATGGGCTATGTAGATCAAAATAAGGATAACAACAAGTATTATCCAACTTTAAAAATATTTGAGTTGGGAACAAAGGTAGCAAACAGAATTCCACTAAAGAAAATTATAAGGCCTTATTTGGAGGAAATTTATAGAAAATCCCATGAGACAGTAAATTTCGCTATTTTGGATAAAGATGAAGTGGTATTCATAGATAAAATAGTAACGGCAGAGCCTTTAAGAATTGAACTGGAGATCGGAAAGAGGGTTCCTGTCTATTGCTGCGCTTTGGGTAAGGCAATTCTTGCTTTTTCCGGGGACGTGGATATAACAAAATTGAACTTTGAAAAAATAACTGATAATACAGTGAACTCACCCGAAAAATTAATGGAACAAATAAAGGCTGTCAAGCAAAATGGGTACGCGATTGAATATGAAGAATATATAGAGGGTCTTATATGCATAGCAGTTCCAATAAAAAATCAGTTTAATCAATCAGTTGCGGCAATTAGTATTGCAACGCCTACCATAAGAATGAACGATGAGAGGAAAAAACAGTTTATAAAACTGCTTCAGGAAATAGTGTACAAGATAGGTATAATAAAAGAATAGTATTGTTCATAATAGCCGGCACTATTTTAATGGTGTCGGTTCTTTTATTTTACCAAGTATTTTATGAATATTCTTAAAAATAAGTATTGAAATATTTAAAAAATTTTTATTTTTCAAGAAGGAATAATGAGTTTTGTGTAGAATATAATCTATTATGAGATAAAATAGAACTTAGTTCTATTATACAGAACCAAAATGTCCCTCATGTATAACTAAATTATTGTCGGTAAATTTAATTATATTATGAGGTCAGGCCTAAATTATTATAAGATGAGGAGAGATAAAAAATGAAAAAAAAAATGACTGTATTGGATTTTCAAAAGTATAAAGATGAGGGAAAAAAGTTTACTTATGTTACGGCATATGATTACACTACAGCATCTATTGTAAACGATAGCGAGTCTGAAGTTATTCTTGTAGGAGATTCTCTTGGTATGGTTATGCTTGGTTATTCGGAAACTGCAGGTGTTACAATGGATGATATGGTTCATCATATAAAACCAGTTGTAAAAGGTGCCCCGAATACTTTTGTTGTAGGTGACATGCCTTTTGGGTCATATAATGTAAGCTGTGAGCAGGCTATTATGAATGCAAACAGGCTTATGAAAGAAACAGGCTGTGACTGTATAAAGCTTGAAGGCGGAGTGGAAATGGCAGATAAAATTGGAGCTATTGTAAAAGCGGGAATACCTGTTATGGGCCATATAGGTCTCACTCCCCAAACTTCCAGTCAGCTTGGTGGCTTCAGAATTCAGGGAGGAACTCCTGAGAGTGCCGCACAGCTGATTGAAGATGCAAAGGTAATAGAAAAAGCCGGTGCATTTTCTATGGTGGTTGAATGTGTTCCAAGTTGTGTTACAAAAGCTTTAAGTAAAGCAATAAAAGTTCCTGTACTTGGAATAGGTGCTGGCCCTTATGTTGACTGCCAAGTACTGGTTACCCAGGATCTTCTGGGGATGTATAGAGATTTCAAACCAAAATTTGTTAAACGATTTGCGCAGATCAGGAAGAGTATGGTAGAGGGTTTGAATCAGTTTCATAAGGAAACCTTGGACGGAACTTTTCCTTCACCTGAATACAGCTTTAATGCTAAGGTAGAAGGATATTAAATTTAAAAACTAATATTCAATTCATATTTATTCTGGATTATGAATTGAAAGGAGGAAATTAGTTAATGAATATTTATGTTTTAGCCATCGTATTGTACATTGCGGCGCTTATTTTAATAAGTTATGTTGCTTCCAAAAGGGTCAAGGGCGGAAACGATTTTATGGTAGCTGGAAGAAAGCTTGGTCCCGGGTTGCTGTTTGCAACGCTTATCGGTGGGAACATCGGTGCCGGTTCTACAGTTGGTATCACCGGTCTTGCTTATACATCAGGTATTTCTGCCGTATGGTGGATGATAACTTCTGCTATTGGCAGTGTGGTTCTGGCTTATTTTGTAGGGCCTAAAATCTGGGAGCTGTCCACCAAATATAATTTGATGACTTGCGGTGACTTCCTGGATAAAAGATATTCAAAATATTTCAAAGGTGTATTTTCTACTATGATGTTTGTAGGAACCCTGGCTTTGTTTGCAGCACAATTAATGGGTGTTTCGTGGATATTAAATGTAACCGTCGGCATTCCTAAAACAACCGGAATTATCGTAGGTGCCATAGTTGTAACCGTATACTTTGCCTTCGGAGGGCTTGTATCTTCAGCTTATGTTGGAGTGTTGAAATTAGTAGTAGTATTAACCGGATTTATCATTGCTGTGCCCTTTGCGCTGTCTCACGTGGGAGGTTTTAGCGGACTTGAGACTTTAGTTGCAGCTAATCTAAATAACGCAGTTAGTACCACAAAATATTTCAGTTTCTTCGGGTTAGGAGCCACTGTGATACTAGGATATTTCTTTATGCTGACGCCTTCATTCTTTGTATCCCCGGGTCTGGTAGGCATAGTTTATGGTGCAAAAGACAAATCAACTATAAGAAAAGGAACGATGTACAATGCAGTAGTACAGTTTTTATTCGCATTCATACCGGCAATAATAGGTATGTGTTCATTTGCAATGTTCCCTCATCTGGCTTCACAGGACTCAGCATTGCCTACTGCCATGATGAAGCTGCTGCCTACAGGAATATCAGCTATAGCTCTTGCAGCAGTATTTGCTGCAGAAATCAGTACTGCAGATACAGTACTTTATATGCTCAATGGTTCATTTACAAATGATATCTATAAGACTTTTGTAAACCCAGACCTGTCGGATCAAGGAGTACTTAAAATGAGCAGAGGCGTTACATTTGCAAGTGGAGTTATCGGAGTAATACTTGCGCTATTTCTTCCTAATATAATAACGGCACTTACAATATTTTATACATTGATGTCAGTATCACTAACGGCACCACTGCTCTTCGGTATTTTTTCAACAAGGCCAACTGCAGCTGCGGCTTCGGTATCGGCAGTAGCAGGTGTTGCCCTTACACTTATAATCACTTATATATTTCCTGCATTTAAATTATTCAAGATATTGAATGCACAGACAACTGGAATCATTCTTTCACTTATAATAATGGTCATCATGATGTATGCATTCCCGTCTAAAGCATTTAAAAAGGGCAAAAAACAGATAGAACTGAACAACGTAGAAATTACTAAAGCACATTAAAATTGGAGGGAGCTAAATGAAATTTGATTATTCCTATGCTGACTACGCTTTCAAAAATGGAAAGGTAATCACAGTTAATGAAAAAGATGAAATAGTTGAGGCCGTGGCAGTGAAAGGTAATAAGATAGTTTATACAGGAACCGACGAAGGATTGGAGAAAATAATAGACCAAGGCACAAAGGTCATAGACCTGAAAGGACGTACCTTGATGCCTGGAATTATTGATTCTCATTACCATCCTATCCTTAATGGTTTGCTGGAAGCAAAAATAGATGCGGCAATGATCGATACTCGTAATCGCAGATCAGTCTCAGAAATACTGGATATAATTCGTCAAGCTGTGAAACTGAAAAAGCCGGGACAGTGGATATCTATGATGGGATATGAACCGCTGCTTTTGAAGGAGAAGCGTCCTCCGTCTTTAGAGGAATTGGATTCAGCGGCTCCGGACAATCCTGTTCACTGCATGCATGTTGGCGGACATATTTGCATGTATAATAGCAAGGCATTGGCTTATCTAAACGTATACAAACCGGAGGATGCAAAAAAGTATCCTGATGGTGAAGTGGAAGTTGCAGATGGAAAATTAACCGGACTGGTTCGTGGACATACACATTTTTGGCTGTGGGGTCAGGTGGATTATACTGAAGAAGCACAAATCAGGGCAGCAATGATTTCCCACAAGCAGCTTTTAGAAGCCGGTATCACTTCAATTCATGATTGTGGGGAATGCGGGCCCTCATCTTATCACACCATGCAGAAGCTCTGCCGGAATAAAATCTTTAGAGTACGTTCATACATGATGCTTCACAGCATTTTCGGAAAGCCGTATTCTCTTGAACAAAATGCACACTGGATGGATCTGGGGCTTATGTCGGGTTTAGGAGATGAACATTTTAAGATCGGTACCTGCAAATTCATGATTGACGGAGGCAGCGGAGCACCGTCATGTGCTACCAGAGAACCATACAGCCATGATCCTGAATTAAAAGGTGAAAGAGGCTGGGAGAGGGAAGAAGTTGCAGAGTATATCAAAAAAATAAATGATGCCGAATGTCAAGCTTCTGCTCATGCCATCGGAGATATGGCCGTAGAATTTATGGTGGAAGGATATGAAAAAGCATTTAAAACTAATCCACGCCCTGACTTAAGGCATAGAATAGAACACTGCACATTAACTGATCAAGATTTGATTGACCGTATGGCAAAAATGAACATTTGTCCCAGTGTAAATGCCGGATTAGTGGCAGCATTTGGTGCAAATTATGAAAAATTCTATGGGAAAAAAAGAATGAAATATTTCGGAGCCCTTAGGAGTATGCTGGATGCGGGGATTACGTGCTCTTTACACAGTGATGCACCTTCAGGTCCTTATGGACTGAAGGCAATTGACGGTGCGGTAAACCGTTATGACAGAAATAAAAATGTTCAGTGTGACAGAACACAGTCTGTCAGCGTTCCGGAGGCCATCAGATGCTCTACTTATAATGCAGCTTATGCTTCTTTTGAGGAGAAAATTAAGGGCAGCATTGAAGTAGGTAAATTAGCAGATATGATTATTTTATCTAGGGACATCCTATCCATTGATCCAATGGATATTTACAACCTAGATGTTGATATGACCATGATTGACGGCAAGATTGAGTATATCAGAAATTAATACTGAAACAGCTGTCAAGCTGGAGGGAATGTAAAATTTTAGGCAGGAAAGGCTTCTATCAGTGATAGCGCATTTCTTGCCTTTTTAATTATGTCAAATTTGTTTAAAAAACAGATTAATTTAATTAATATATGTGTTATTAACTTGTGATAATGTCACCTTAAGTGTTGGATTGCCAACAAAACAATTTTTTATAACCTCCATGAGTTCATATTATCTATGAAATAACTTGAGTCCCAATGCAAGTATACCAGAAGTAATCAAAGGTCCTACTGGTACTCCACCCAGAAAAGCAGCAGCTATTACTGCACCTAATATTAGGGCTGGCATTACATCACCATGACCTTGAACAGTAAGATACTGTAGTCCAAGTCCACTTAAATAGGTAGTAAATAGAGAAACCAATAATGCTGCGATACCAACCCAGGAAGTAAATACATTTTTTATATTTGTAGATGTAACCTTTCCATTTGCAATTGGAATTAAAATAGCAGCTATAAGCAATACTAGTCCTATAAACATTCCATGATTCTCTATATACGGGAAAGTATACTTATCTATATTTAAGAGTTTAATAATTAATAGTATACAGGCTGCAATTGCCACAGAATTAGCTTTTCCTAATATTGAAGCTGCCAATATTACCAATAGAATAATATTTGATTCCAATTTGAATCACTCCTTTATTTCACTCCAATATTATATATATATTTGAGATCATCTGTATAATGCAAAAAGAATTGTTAAATTAGCTGTTTTCTAAAAAGCACCAATGACATATCCATAAAAATAACAATTGCTCACTCTCTTGATTTACTTCAGATGTTGAAAGATGAAATTTTAGATATAGTTTATTCATTTATTCCATTAACAAAAATAGAGTATCAGTGCAATCATTTTGCAACCGGCAAACTAGTTTTGGTAACTAATCCTTCAAATTCCAACTACTTTTCAGGCATAAAGAAAAAGGAGCTGCCGCAAATAAATTATTTATTCTGCAATCTTCCTTCTCAGGAAGTAGGAATATCTATTCAGGAGTTATTTCCAAGGATTATTCCTTCTTTTTTAATAATGCATAAAAATTAGGGAATAGTTCCCTCAAAATTTGTAGTCCAAAAGCTGAACCATAATTTCTCGGAATCTATACCCATATATCATCATTATTCTTTGTAAATAACTCACCTAATAAAAATGCTAGAGACCTCATTATTTAAAATAAGAACAGTCTCTAGCATTTCTAGTCAACTTTATAAAATATTTAGTTTAGTTCGTTGTGCTAAAAAATAGATTACCATAGGCGTCATAATTACTTGATGACAAAATAATTTTTTAATTTTAACGTTAATCAAGCTCATCTCTATCAATATACTATTATCACCTATCTCATATGGAAATTAGACAGCACTTAGATTTTTGTCTATAAGTCCATGTTCCAGAAATATTTCCTCCAGCCTCTGCTGCGACATAGGTTTCGGTATCGCAAATTTCTTGTTTCCCTCTATTGCTTTCGCAAGAGATCTGTACTCCTCCGCCTGATTCGAATCAGGATCGAACTGTATTACAGTCTGCTTATGAATTTCAGCTCTCTGCACCACGTTGTCCCTGGGAATAAAATAAATAAGTTGTGTACCAAGTTCTTCAGCAAATGCCTTCAGCAGTTCCTTTTCATTATCTACCTTTCTGCTGTTACATATTATTCCTCCCAGTCTCACTCCGCCTTTGTTGGCATATCTCTTTATACCCTTCGATATATTGTTGGCTGCATATAGTGCCATCATCTCACCGCTGGCCACAATGTATATTTCCTTGGCCTTTCCTTCACGAATAGGCATAGCAAAACCTCCGCACACCACATCACCCAGCACATCATAGAAAACATAATCAAGATCTTCCGTATATGCACCCAGTCTTTCCAGCATATTTATAGAAGTTATAATTCCCCTTCCTGCACAGCCAACTCCCGGCTCAGGTCCTCCGGATTCAACGCACCTTATACCATTGAAGCCTCTTTTCATTATATAATCTAAATCTACATCTTCACCCTCTTCTCTCAGAGTATCCAAAACTGTTCTCTGTGCCAGCCCTCCTCCTAAAAGCAGCCTCGTGGAATCTGCCTTTGGATCGCAGCCCACTACCATGACATTCTTGCCGATTTCAGACAATCCTGCTGTGAGATTTTGTGTAGTTGTAGATTTTCCTATGCCGCCCTTTCCATAAATAGCTATTTGTCTCATATATTATTCCTCCATATCTCTATCTTTTTTATTTTAAATTTTTTAATAAACTGCAAAATAACAAATTACGCACTGGCACTGACTATGGTTGTATATATCTTTTCAATTAAAGTAAGTGCTCCCCTGTATCCTATATAGGATTTAGATAGTACAACTTCATAGGATGCAGGAAATCCGACTTCCACTATAAATCCTTTTAATTCTTTGGCCAGATCCCTTTCCCAGGTGGTTCCAAAAATAATAGGGGGCTTATGTCCAAAATCAGTGTTTCTTATCTTTTCATGAATAACATAGCTGTCTTCATCAAATTCCACATCTGTAGAAACATCATCTGCTATATGCTTGTATTCATTTTTAATGGCTTCTCTGTATTTCTCAGGTGGATTTTCAGTGATAATCTGCCTGGCAGGTATGAGCCCAAGCTGATTTACCAAAAATTTTGTAAGTGCCAGATTATACGCACTGTCACCTATAACGGAAAATTTCGCCGGAAGTCCCCACCAGTATTCAGCATAAAAATCAGAAAAATCTTCAAGATATTCATAGTATTTTTTCTCCTCATTTTCTATGAATTTTTCTGCTTTGCTTTTATCAATACCTGCAAAATCAACTACTTTTCTCAAAAAACTGCTGGTTTCCTTCGCTCCTATTGGAATCGTGGGGATATGCAGATATGGCTGACCATATTTCTCTTTTAAGTGTTCCGCAGTTTTAAGTCCCAGCCATGGAGATAAGACCAGATTAAATTGGGCCTTTTTTATATTTTTCCACTCCGATACCCCCTGGGATTCGTGGCCAAATAAAATATTTACTTTAAGCCCAACACCTTCCAATATCCTCTTTATTTCCACCAGATCACCCCTCCAAAAAGTATTGTGAAAAGGCAGAAGAGACCATACATTTACAAGCCCTTTTTCAAGAGGACCACTATAATCCCCAACATATTGATCTATAATAGCTTCTGTAACCAACTCATGTCCTATAAAATTATTCCCCTTGAATCCTCCTGTTTCCGCATAAACTATAGGAAGACCTTTTGCCTGAAACTCTCCTACCACAGACCCCACATCATCTCCTACAGTGTCTGGTATACAACCTGTCATCACTACAAACAAATCTGCATCCAGTACCTTAAAAGTGGCATCTATAAGCTCACGAAGTCTGTCCTCTCCTCCGAACACCACTTCCTTTTCATAGATATTGCTGCTGGGTACAACAGAAGCCCCGCCGTAGCCGCCGCCTTGGAAGCCATTATAAAAAGCTATATTGGCCGTCTGTTTGTCAACACAGCCAGGACCGCAATGGGCAATTGGTATAACCCTTGGAATTGCAAAAGCAGTATGCATGGCTCCAAGAGCACAGCCATATCTTATCTGTTCAATGGAATTTGATTTTTTCACAGCTCTATTAGAACCTTTATCTTCGCATTTCAGTTTTATATCTGGCAATTTATTCACTCCTATTCTACAAATATCAATGTTGTTTTTGAAGTATATAAGGATCCTTCTGCTGAAGCCACCATTTCGTATAAGGCAGCTTCACATGCAGTCTAAGATCTTCATTGAATTTTTTACGGGCAAGTATATCCGATATAGTTTCTCCCAAATTTATAATACCCTGATAGCCTACTGCAAAATGTTCATCTCCCAGAGGGACTGCTGGAATTCCCATCTTTGCAGCCAGTGGTGCAAGTCCACCGTGTCTTATTATAATAAAATCAGGATTTATATTCTTAAGCAGTCCATAAAATTGATACTGCTGTCTATTGCTAACACTAAAATTTGGTACATCACCATAATTATCTACTACAAATTTCAGAGAATCTTTTTTAGGATCATTGTCATCATAAGATGGATCATGGTGAAATACCAATGAACCATCAACCTCAATTCCCAATTCCTTAAGCACTGCAATAAGTCCATGGGAATAGGCTGAACCTGTAGCTGCATAACCTTTTTTGCCCTTTAAAGATTTTTTGAGCTCTTCAATTTTAGGGGTTATTCTCCTGTGTTCTTCTTCTATATATATCTCTGCACTCTTTTCTCTGTGAGTAACCCTTCCGATTTCCCTTATCCATGCATCAGTTCCAGCTATTCCATAGGGCTGAGGCGCCTTTACTTCTGGAACTCCAAACTGCTGTTCCAGGCCTGCTGCCAGATAAGAAGACAGCGTATTACAAAATGAAACCGTAGCTGCAGCTTCTGACATCTGCTCCAGATCCTCCACTGTAGCCATATCCACTACATAATTGACTCTTAGCCCGAGTCTAGACAATATTGGTGTAAAGACATCACTGCCCCACAGATTTATTACATTCACCAGATCCTCCTGTTTCTTTTTGGGATTTTTACGTACTATCTGTCTCAATATTCCATGTTGTGCTGCATCAAAACCCGTACTCCAGTGCTTGGATCTGAACCCT
Organism: Clostridium aromativorans; assembly: GCF_020908015.1. Lineage (NCBI taxonomy): Bacteria > Bacillati > Bacillota > Clostridia > Eubacteriales > Clostridiaceae > Clostridium > Clostridium aromativorans. Next base: position 98,464 of record NZ_JAJJPB010000011.1, on the reverse strand, counting down.
TCGCAGTACATTGGAATGACAGGTATTTTTAATTTTTCCTGCATTTTAGATGCCACACTGTCTACGTCCTCTCCTATAATTCCCGTAGCACAGGATGTGGCAATAAAGATTGCCTTTGGGTGATGTCTGTCCCAAGCATCTTTTATTGACTGCTCCAATTTTCCAAGTGCCCCAAACACCATATCGGTCTCTTTTATATTTGTATTTATTATCTTGATATTTTCCACGGGCAGATTTCTAATAGCCAGCCCATTTCTGTATATGGAGTTATAGCACGCCTGTCCTGTACCACAGCCTATGGGAGCATGCTGAATCAAAACCGCATCTCTTATATTTCCCGCCTGACACTCCACCATCTGTTCACTGCATCCTGAACCCTGAGTAAAGGGTCCTATGGTCTCACAAAGTCTTTTCCCTCCATTTCCTCTGCACCCTGCACAAGTGTAGGCAGAATCCCTGGAAAGCTCTGAAGCTTTTCCAGTTTTCCATCCTATAATAGTGCCCAGTCGTTCTTCCCTTGTTTTCACTACAGAAGTATTTAAATCAAATTTCATAAATTATACCCTCCATTCAAATTGATACCATTGGACATTTTTTCGCTTTTATACCCCAACAATTTATTTTCAACAAATTTTATTACAGTATCCATAAGCAACCCAAGGAAGGCTATTATAATGGCAATTGCAAATATGTTTTTTATGGCATAATTCTCCTGATTGTTTAAAATCAGCCATCCAAGTCCTGAACTTGCTCCCATCATTTCTGCTGCTATGAGCATAAAAAATGAATACCCGCCGCTTATTCTGATTCCCACAAACACTGAAGGTAAAATTGAAGGCATACCTACTTTCCAAAAAAGTTTCCACCTTTCAAGTCCAAATCCCCTTCCAGTTTTTATTATGGAAAAATCCATATGTCTGATTCCGTATATTGTGTTGAACATTATAGGCCAAGTACATGTCCATGCAATTATGACGATCTTGGGAATTTCACCAATACCTGAAAACAAGATAAGTACATGAAACAATATAAACGGATTTACCTGTGAAAATATTTCTATAACAGGCTCTGCCATCAAATCAACTTTTGAGAACCATCCTCCAAGCAGGCATCCAAGCGGTATTCCAATTATAATGGATATAATAAAACCCACTAGTGCCCTTTCCACGCTTATGCCTATATTTGCAGCAAGATTTCCAGATATAAACATATTCCTCAAAGTTAAAATCACACTTGAAAATGGCGGAATAAAAAGAGGATTTACTATTTCCAGTCTACTTGCAATTTCCCATACTGCAATAAATGCAAATATCACCAACAGCTTATAAAAAATATCTCTGTTATATTTCACTTAAATCTCCACCTATATAACTTATTTGTCCATATTCATATGATCATCTGTCTTCATGTCTGTATGCTTATCCTCATCCATCTTCATATTGTCATCTGTTTTCATATTCATGTGCTTATCCTCATCCATCTTCATATGATTCATCTGGGTATCACTGTCAATGTCCGTAACTTTGGAAATATGGGCGGCATAACTTCCAATACCTATAACTACAACAACAATTGAAACTATGGATACCACCTGCATTTTGTTAAATCTAGTTACGCTTTTCTTCCATCTGGCAAAACTAAAGACATGTGTTGAATCCTTCCAGAAAAACAATTTATTCTGGATGTATATCAAAAATCTATTTAAAATAATTCCCAGAACTATAATGCAAACACCTGCTGCATACATTCTTGGTATTTGATTGTTCATGGCAGAATTATGGAAAAGCCATCCCACTCCTGCAGTAGCACCTATCATCTCCGCTGCTATAAGCATAAAAAACGACATTTCAACTCCTATTCTAAGTCCTAAAAATATGGAAGGCGCTGCTCCCGGCACAATCACCTTTTTAAGCATCTCGGATTTGGACACATTCATGGACAATGCAGTTTTAATGAGAATAGGATCCACTCTCCTTACTCCCGATATGGTATTGTACAAAACAGGCCACAGACACACCCACGCCACCACTGCTAATTTTGCCGCTTCCCCTATGCCAAAAAACAATATAAATACAGGCATCAGTGAAAATGGGTTCACCTGAGAAAATATTCTAAAAAGTGGATCCAGTATATCCGCTGCCCGAGTCAGCCATCCTCCCAGTAGAAATCCAAGAGGTATTGCAATGACAGCTGCTATAATAAGTCCTATAAGTACCCTCCAAAGACTTACAGCAACATGTACTAGCAATTCACTTTCTAGACACATCTCGTATAATTGAACCAGTACTTCTGACAATGAGGGAATAAATTGGGAGTCTAGTATGCCAATTTCAGGAAGAACCTGCCACAGAATCAAAATCACTATTACTCCAAAATATTTCAAAATATAATAATGAAGGCCATTTTTAATTTCATATATTTCCTCATGCACGGTCTTATATTACTCCCCTCAATTTAAAATCATCATACAGAAACTTCTGCCTGTCTTTTATCAGCATCTCCGTGAAGCAGTTCCCATATCCTATTCCTATTGGAATTGAATTCCTGGGAAGTTCTGATTTGAGAATTGATTCTTGGTCTAGGAAGTTTTACATTTATGATTTCCTTGATTCTTCCCGGATTAGTTGCCATAACAACCACCCTGTCTGCAAGAAAAACAGCCTCCTCTATACTGTGGGTAATAAATACAATGGTTTTATTGGTCTTCTCCCATATATTCAACAACTCTTCCTGAAGTGATTCCCTTGTCTGTGCATCCACCGCAGCAAAAGGCTCATCCATAAGCAGCACTTCAGGATCATAGGCCAGTGCTCTGGCAATAGCAACTCTCTGCTTCATTCCTCCTGAAAGTTCATGTGGATACCTGTTTTCGAATCCCTTTAGTCCCACTAAATCTATGAATTTTTCACTTATCTTTTTTCTCTCTTCTTTAGGTATCTTTTTTATCTCAAGGCCAAATTCAATATTTTTTTCTACAGTCCTCCATGGAAACAGTGCATACCCCTGCAAAATGATTCCTCTATCCAGTGCAGGTCCTGTGATCAATTTTCCATCTATATATACATTTCCAGAAGTAGGTTTTGACAATCCTGCCAGTATGTCCAGAAAGGTTGATTTCCCGCAGCCGCTGGGTCCCACCACTGTAATGAATTCGCCTTTTCTCACCTTTAAATTAAAATTATCCACTGCTATAAACTTTTCATTGCCCTGTCCATTTTGTGACCTTACATCGTAGACTTTTCTTATATTATCTACAACAATTTTATACTGCTTATCCTTCAGATTTACACTTTCCTGTTTTGACTTTTCAATTATCTTACTCATTTAAAACTCCCCTTCTATAAATTTGAGTATGATTACATTATTCTTTAACTACATAATTTGGCTGTGACCCTAAATTTCCATACTTGTCAAACTCATGAGTAACTATATCACTGACTTTCACCTTTGCATTTTTAGGAAGTGCACCGCTTGTCTTACTTCCATCTATCCACTGCTGTATATCCTTGTCCTTTATAACCCCGTCATCTGCATAATAGTGGTTGGCACTTACAGGTACTCCTATGGCATCTGATACCCATTGGTTGACTTTAGCACGTTCCTTTGGAACAGGTATGCTTTTGTTTATATACCTTTCTGCCTTTTTAACCGCCACTATAAATTTGGCAACTTCATCTGGATGCTGTTTTATAAATTTATCAGAAAAATAGTAGAGATAAGTTCCTCCGTTTTCACCAGCTATAGGTCTGCTTGTAGTCAATATATTCCCTATGCCGCTTTCCTCGATGGATTTATAAAAAGGCGGATGAACTACTGCAATTTGAATAAGTCCCTTTTTTAAAGACAATACCTGTTCTATATCCGGCATCTGAATCCACTCAATTTTATCCAGGGAGATGTTGTTTTTAGCAAATAATATATCTGACAGGAAATCTACGCAGGAATTTCTTGAATTGGCACCTACTTTTACTTTCCCTGGATACTTATTGATATCTGCCAATGTTTTTATAGGCCCGTTTTTATTACTTATCCACCACATATGCTGAAGATGGGTGTCAGTTACGCTGTCCGGAGGTTCCACAATAGATCTGGCCACCCCTTTCACCTTTGCACCTCCTTCAGCTGCAATTGCCAGATTGTTAGGATGAGCATCTCCAAAATCATTATTTCCATTTAATATTGAAGGAAGACGCTGTGCCGGTTGAGTATCTCCTGTGTACTGTATTTTTAATCCCTGTTCTTTAAAATATCCCAGCTTATCTGCCACTATAATAGGTGCAGCTGTACAATCCTTCCTGCTCCAGGTCTTAAGAACTTGAAGTTCTCCGCTTTTTTTCGTTGAAGCCTGCTTCTCTCCTCCACAGCCGGAAAAAAACGATGCTGCCAAAACTATTGAAACCACTGTTGAAATTAACCTTTTACTTTTCAATTGAAAATCCCCCCAAAATAATTAAATTTTTAAGATACAAAAGAATCCTGTTTCCACACTACAACTTTTTTTCTGCAAAACCTATGGCTTTATTTATAAATATACCCAACAGGGCAATTGTAAGCGCTGCTGCAAACAGCCTGTTAATTTGGAAATTAACTTCTGAATTGAGCACCATCCATCCAAGTCCTGCGCTTGCTCCTATCATTTCCGCAGCTATGAGCATCAAAAATGCATTACCTGCACTCATCCTGAGTCCTGAAAATATACTTGGAGCAGCTCCCGGCAAAACTACTTTCCAAAAAAGTTTTATTTTCGATGTGCCCATGTCCTGAGCTGCCTTAACCAACAGCGGATCTATAGTTTTCACTCCCGTTATAGTACTAAATAATATAGGCCATATGGACACCCAGAATATTATAGAGATCTTGGCGACTTCTCCTATTCCAAAAAGAAGTATAAAAACCGGGAACAATGAGAAAGGATTTACCTGCGCCAGAATCTGCAGCAACGGATCCAGTATTTCCTCCAGCTTTCTAAATCCTCCTGCAAGTAAAAATCCCAGAGGCACGGCTATAATTCCGGCCAACAAAAATCCCACTCCAGCTCTTAAAAGACTTACTTTTACATGAACAAGCATTTCATTTTTGAGCGTAAGACTCACAATAGTACCCACTGTTTCTGTAAAAGTAGGTATAAATTGATGATCAACTATCCCGAGTATAGGTGCAACCTGCCAGAAAACCAGAAACAGCACTACAGCTATACTTTTTCTAAAAATTTTGCTCAGTATTTTCCCTGCATTTTTTTCATGACTTTTATTTTCCAGATAAGTTTTACTATCTATATCCATTCATTATCATCCTCCTTTTTATCTAAATATTTCAAAATACAAAAAACACCAGAAGCTTACATCTAACAAGAAATAAGTCTCTAGTGTTTCTAGTCAACTCTTTTCAATATTATTATCAAATCTCAATTTTTACAAAATACATACACACTAATTTCTCCTGCAAATAAAAAACTTTCCTGCAAAGATAAAATACAAGAAAGTACTTGTTCTCTCATCTTTCAGACATATAATCTGCTGGAATTAGCACCGTTAAATAAATTTAGGTTGCCGGACGTCATAGGGCCAGTCCCTCAATCTCTCTTGATAAGAATTTTGTTTATTTTTCTATATAAGGCTAATTATATAATCTAATACACATATTGTCAAGAATTTGAGGTAATTTTTTTAATTTCTCTTTCAGCTTCATCCAGCTGATCTTCGCCAAACACTTTAATACCGTTCCTTCTCAGCAATTCAGCAGTAACACCTTGGCCTGACTTTTTAACACCCTTAAATGTACCATCAAATATATACAAGCTCCCGCAAGAAGGGCTGTCTTGTTTTAAAATAGCAACGGAAACATCATTTTCTTTTGCAAGAGAAAGAGCTTTCTGTGCTCCACTTTTATATTCATAAGTCACATCAACACCCTTGCCAGTGACTACCCTATCTCCTTTTCTTTGGGAATCCGGCCTCGGCACAGGAAGTCCTCCAGATACTTCTGGACAAATTCCTATAAGCAGCCCCTCTTTAGCCCACCTTAAAAATCGCGGATCATGACAGGCTACATCTCCATTGTCATAACGTACCTTCTCTCCAAGTAAACACGCACTCACCAAAATTTTTCCCTTCATTAAATCATAACCTCCATCTGAATCTAAGAATCGCTTGATTTATCAACCTGACTCATCAATTTTACTGCCTTTTCTATGCCCTCTTCTATAGTACTGTACATCTGAAATACCTTTATCCCCTTCTCATGAAGCCTAATTACAGGTTCGAAGCCAATACGCAGTACAAGCACTCCATTACAGTCCTCTATGCACTTTATAATACCCGATATCCTATCATCATGTCCAGTACATTCTTGTTGGCCATTACAATACCTCTCCACATCCCTTTTCTCATAAAATTTAATATTCTCATCTAATACATCATATATATAAAACTGAGATACATGCCCAAAATGTTCATCTACATAATCTCCGGAACTGCTGGCCACTGCAAATCTATAACCTCTGTTCACCTTACCTGTTTTATTGTCATCTTTATATATTTTCTCAGATTTGTCAATAGAAATTACATTTTTCTTATAATTCCTAAATTGAGCCGATACATCCTCATTCAAACTCCCTATGGCATCTGCCCTGCACTGCCTGCAGTGATACATCTGTTTTAAATAGGGCTCACATTTTTTCCTCATGCTTTTCAATTCAGATTCATCTACAGTATCCCTGTTTTCAAATACACTTCCCTTTACAGGTATAAGAGGCATTATATTTGTCATATAGGCACCACATTCCTTAACTTTTTTTACTATTTCAGGAATGTGAGCATCATTGATTCCCTTTATCATCACAATATTTACTTTGCACACAATACCTTTTTCTGTAAGATATCTAAGACCTGTAAGCTGATTGTCAAGTAGAATTTTTCCTGCCTGCGGCCCTACAAAAGTGCTTCCCCTATAGTTTATATATTTATAGATCTGTGCGTCTATTTCAGGGTCTACAGCATTTATGGTTATTGTAACGTGTGTGACTCCCAATTTTATCAGTTCCTCCGCATAAGCAGGAAGCATCAATCCATTGGTGGAAAGGCAAAATGTAATATCCGGGCATTCTTCTTTTATAAGTTCTATGGACTTTTTGGTTTCTTCAAAATTTGCAAGTGGATCTCCTGGACCAGCTATTCCAACCACCGTCAAATTTTTTATTTTATTTTTTACTATCTTGAATTTATCTCTTGCTTCCTCTGGGGATAGAATTCCACTTGTAACTCCAGGCCTGGATTCATTTACACAATCATATTTTCTATTGCAGAAATTACAGCTTACATTGCATTTTGGAGCTACAGGTATGTGCATTCTAGCATACTTATGTGCAATACAGTTATAGCAGGGATGTTGAAATGTCTTTTTTTCAATCTCCCTTGCAAAATTTATAGGCATATCTTATTATCTCCTTTTTTGCATAATTAAAATATAAAAAGGCCAGACAAACTTAAAAATTTAGTTTGCCTGGCCTCCAGTATTTCTGGTCAACCTTTCATAAAAATTCACAGCATTTGTGGCTTAAGAATATACAACCACCTTATTTAATTCTTCTTTTATCTTATCCACTTTATCAAGGCTTTCCCAGGGCAGCTCTATATCGGTTCTTCCGAAATGTCCATAAGCAGCTGTCTTTTTATATATTGGCCTTCTAAGATCCAAATCTCTTATAATGGCTGCCGGCCTCAAGTCAAAAAGCTTTTTTACAATATCCACTATTTTCTCATCAGATACCTTACCTGTTCCAAAAGTATCGACACTTATGGACACAGGCCTTGCCACTCCTATAGCATAGGCAACCTCCACTTCTATCTTATCCGCAGCACCTGCTGCCACCAAATTCTTTGCTATCCACCTTGCCGCATAGGCTCCGGATCTATCGACTTTCGTCGGATCTTTTCCCGAAAAAGCTCCTCCTCCATGCCTTCCATATCCACCGTAGGTATCAACTATTATCTTTCTTCCAGTAAGTCCTGAATCAGCCTCCGGACCTCCCTTTACAAACCTTCCTGTAGGATTCACAATATATTTGGTATTGGAATCTATAAATTTCTCAGGTATTACCTCTTTTATGACATTATCTATTATATCTCTTTCAATCTGGTCATGTTCCACATTTTCTTCATGTTGTGAGGATATCAAAATTGTATCTACTCTCACAGGTTTTTCTCCTTCATATTCTACTGTAACCTGGGTTTTACCATCTGGTCCTAAATATGGAATAATGCCATTTTTCCTGACATCGGCCAATCCTCTCGAAAGTCTATGAGCCAGTGCTATTGGAAGTGGCATATATTCAGGTGTCTCATTTGTGGCAAATCCAAACACCATCCCTTGATCCCCTGCACCTATTGCCTCTATATCATCTTTTTCTCCCAGTTTTGCCTCCAGTGATTCATTTACTCCCAAGGCAATATCTGAAGATTGCTCATCTATTGATGTTATAACCGCGCAATTGCTGGCATCAAATCCAAATTTTGAACCTGTATATCCTATTTCTTCGATAGTTTTCCTCACTATCTTAGGTATATCCACATAGGCTTTAGTGGATATCTCTCCAACTAGAAGCACAAGCCCTGTATTTACAACTGTTTCGCAAGCTACTCTTCCATATTTGTCCTGTTCAATAACAGCATCTAGAACTGCATCCGATATTTGATCACAAATTTTATCAGGATGTCCCTCTGTAACTGATTCTGATGTAAATAATCTACTCATCTTTATCCCTCCAATTTATTTAACTTTTCTATTTACTATTTATATATGATAATTTTGATTGTTCACTATGATGAAGTAATTTATATATTCCCACCATGGCCAATACCCATATAGGCGCAATATAAAGGGCAATGCGGGTAGCTGGCAAAAACGCCATTGTAACAACAATAGCCAGCAGATAAATTATTGTAATGTATGAAGAAAAAGGGTAAAAAGGCATTTTAAAAGCAATTTTCTGCCCTTCCATAGCTTTTTTTCTGCGGAACTTCAATTGTGTTATAAGAATCGTACCCCAGGCAGTCAAAATGGCTATAGTTGTTGTTGAGGAAATATATGTAAAAAATTTCTCCGGTATGAAATAATTTAAAATTACGGCAATCAATGCCACAGCCGTACTGAAGAGTGTTCCCACATAGGGTGCCCCGGATTTATTCAACTTTCCAAATACTCTGGGAGCATTACCATTTAGTGCCAGACTGTAAAGCATTCTGCCATTTATATACAGGGCACTGTTCATGCCTGAAAGAGCAGCTGTCAAAATTACAAAATTTATGACTGAAGCAGCTGCAGGAATACCTACTTTAGAGAACACCAATACAAAGGGACTTCCTGCAACCCCAATTTTATTCCAGGGATAAAGTGCCAGCATCACCAACACAGAACCCACATAGAAGATAAGTATACGCCAAAATACATCGTTGATAGCTTTTGGAATGGATTTTTGTGGATCCCTTGCCTCTCCCGCCGTTATGCCAATAAGTTCCACCCCTCCAAATGCAAAACTCACAAAAACAAAAGAAAGCACAAACCCTTTAAATCCATTGGCGAAAAATCCTCCATTATTCCATATATTAGAAAATCCAATAGAATGCCCTCCATTATTAAATCCAAATAATATAATAAGCATTCCAAAAATAATCATGCATACTATGGCAACCACTTTCACAAGGGCAAACCAAAATTCAAATTCACCGTAAGCTTTAACTCCAACTAAATTGACTGCAATGAGTATGATCAAAAATATAAGTGCAGTAATCCATTTTGGAAACTGGGGAAGCCAAAATTGAACATATACCCCCATGGCAGTGAGTTCTGCCATAACAGTAGCTGTAGCCTGAAACCAATATGTCCAGCCTGAAAAAAATCCTGCAAAATTTCCAAGGTAACGAGTAGCATAAGCACTGAAGGAACCCGAATTTGGCTCATCTACAGCCAGCTCACCCAAGGCCCTCATAATGAAAAAAATGAACAGTCCTCCTATTAAATATGCCAGAATAATGGCAGGTCCGCCTGTCTTAATAGCATCTGCAGAGCCATAGAACAATCCTACACCTATGGCACCTCCAATAGCTATCATCTGAATATGCCTATTTTTAAGATCTTTTTTTAGTAATTTATTGCCTGCATTATTGTACATCTTATTTATACCTCCAAGTAAAAAATCTATATGTGAGAAGACATATAGATTCCATTGTCCCTCATCTTTCAGGATATACCTGCTGGAATTAGCACCTAGATGTACGAACTAAATGTATATCTGGTTGCCGGGTATCATAGGGCCAGTCCCTTAACCACTCTTGATAAGAATTATAATATTTGATTTTATATAATTACATTAAAAAACTTCCTGTGAGAAATCACAGGAAGTATAAATTCCATTATCTCTCATCTTTCAGGTTTTACCTGCTGGAATTGGCACCATTTACTGTACAAATTACAATCGGTTGCCGGGCATCACAGGGCCAGTCCCTCCGCCTCTCTCGATAAGAAAGTCTACAAATATTGTAAATCACTTATATTTAATTTATATTCAATATACAATTCTTTATTCTTTTTGTCAATAGAAATCTTTCTATTCATACAAATTTTTACTGAAATATCTGTCTCCCCTATCTGGAAATATAGTTACTATATTTCCTCCATCTATGGTATCTGCCAATTTCAACGCTGCTGCAAGAGCTGCACCAGAGGAAGATCCAACTATCAAGCCTTCCTTTTTTGCCAACTCTCTCACCAATCTAAAAGCTTCATCATCATTTACCTTTATAACTTTATCAACCAATTTTATATCCATAGTGTCCGGCAGGAAATCATTTCCTATGCCTTCAATAGCATAACCGTGCTCTTCAGTACCACCGCCAAGGGTAGAACCTTCCGGATCCGCCAGTATGGTCTTTATGCTGCTGTCCTTTTCCTTTAAATACTTTGCCACACCTGTAAAAGTTCCGCCGGTACCTGCTCCAGCCACAAAATAATCTATTTTCCCACCTAACTGTTCATATATTTCAGGACCTGTAGTAGCATAATGTGCCTCGGGATTATCATTGTTTTCAAATTGTCCCAAAGCTATGGAATTTGGTATCTGATTTAAAATCTCCTTGGATTTTTCAATAGCACCTCTCATTCCATCTTCTTCTGGAGTATGAATTATCTCCGCTCCAAGCGCCCTCATCAATACCTGTTTTTCTATGGAAAATTTCTCCGGTACTGCAAATATAACCCTGTATCCTCTGTTTAAAGCTCCCAGCGCAATTCCAAGACCAGTATTGCCTGCAGTAGCTTCAACTATAGTGTAGCCTTTCTTCAATCTACCGCTTTCCTCTGCCTTTTTTATCATATAATCGCCAATTCTATCTTTTACACTGCCTCCTGGATTAAAATTTTCAAGTTTGGCATATATATTAACTCCATCTTTTAGATCAAATTTGTTTATTTTCAGTATAGGTGTTTTTCCTATCATTTCCTTAATATCATTAAAAACTTCCATAATATAACAATCTCCTTTAAATTACAAATTTTCGCTGTTGAAGCTGTTGTTTAATATTTTTCAAATTCCGGAATTATGAAAAACAAAAAACCTTCCGCCCCTTACAGAGGCAGAAGGTTTTACTTCTACGGTTCCACTCTGTTTATCCCTCAAGTACTGCATAAAAACAACCTATGCAGGAAAGAAAAACTCATTGTCGGTACAATCATACCTTAACATTTTAACGGCTGTTTCCGCTGAAACCTACTCAAGTTCAATTCAGTGCTCCAGGATGCATTTCAATTGTCTCCCGCTAAAATTTTCTCACACCACACGAAAATTCTCTCTAAAATAGCATCGTACAATCTACTCTTCCCATCATTACATTTATATAATCTACAATCTGATAATACTACATAAACTTTAATTAATCAAGTATAATTTTACATATAAAATTTAAAAAAGTTACTTCTGCTCAAAATAGATAGAAGCAACCTTTTATAAATTGTATTGTATTATTCAGGATAATTCAACCTCTCATCCGAGATGTCTGTCAAGACCTCTTTGAGAAATTTATCTGCCCAGTACTTCGCCATAGGAAGATTCATATCCAAATAATTTCCGCAGTCTTTTGGAGCAGCACCGGGTATGTCACCTTCAAAATTCAAGATAAATTTATACATTTCCACCAGCAAATCCACGATATCCTTTGACTCATAGTCTCCATACAAAATCAGATAAAATCCGGTTCTGCAACCCATGGGTCCAAAATATACGGTTTTACCTCCATAAGTGCTGTGATTTCTCAAAAAAGTTGCTCCCAAATGCTCAATAGTATGAACTTCAGCTGTATTCATAACAGGTTCGTCATTAGGGCTTGTCATTCTTATATCAAATGTGGTTAGAACTACATCTCCAAATTTATCTTTTCTGGAAACATAAACACCTGGTATTAATTTTAAATGATTGACAGTGAAACTTGAAATTTTATCCATGCAATATCGCCTCCTGTAGAACTCATTATACATCATGTTAAACCTGTAATCAATTATTCAGCTTTGCCCTTTATTCCTCCAAACTTATATCCTATTCCCCTTACAGTTAAAATATATGCAGGCTTTTTGGAATCAGTTTCTATTTTCTGTCTTAAATTTTTTATATGTGAATCAATGGCTCTGTTGTATCCATCAAAATTTTTCTCCAGCGCAATAGATATAAGTTCCTCCCTTGTAAAAATCTTTTCAGGATGGTTTACCATAACTGAAAGTATTTTGTATTCTATGGGGGTAAGATTGACTGTTTCCCCTGATTTTTTAACTTCGTAACTTAAATTATCAATTATCAAATCGCCCTCATTAAAATAATAAGCAAACTCCATTTGTAATTATTTAAAGTAGTTTATATTCTTAAAAGGATACACTCTTAAAATTACATGTCCCTTAACATCCTTTAAATTTACAGGCCCTATTATTCTGCTGTCGGTACTATTTTTCCTATTATCCCCAAGCACAAAAATATAACCTTCGGGCACAACATACTCCGCAACAGCTGAATTGGCCTCAGTTACAACTTCTTCTGGAAGATAACTTTCAGTGAGAACTTTTCCATTTAAATAAACCTCTCCGGACTTTATCTCAATTTTATCTCCAGCTATTCCTATAACCCTTTTTATATAGTTGTCCTCATTCTCGTCATGAGAGTTGAAAACGACCACTTCTCCTCTGTTTATATGTCCAGTTTCAGTGCTTATCTTTTCCATAAATATAACATCCTTATCATTAAAAGTCGGCTGCATGGAAGATCCTATTACATCAGTCCGGGCAAAAACATAACTTCTGCATACAAGTGCCAGTCCAATAGCCAGAATAATGTAAAAGGCATATTCCCTGAACTTCTTAAAGAATTCTTTATCTTTCACGATATCACACCCCTTTACCTATTATCATTATAGCAAAAATAACAGTTTTCAGACAAATTTGAAAATCTGCAGAGTTTTATATTTCAACTCTGAACTTTGATATCTGGATATGACGGCCTATTTCAAAGCCGGCTCTACATGTATAATTGCATATTTTATCTGAAATTCACTGCTCAGCATATTTTCTATTTTTTCCGTAATACCATGACTTTCCAGTACGGTCAATTTAGAGCTGACACTTATTATAATATCAAGTAAAATATTATTTCCATGTACCCTAGCCTTTACATCCTTGACGCTGTCTACGCCTTCAATTTGATTTATTTTTCCAATTATTTTGTCCAGCTGCCTGCTGTCAAAACCATCAGTTAAACTTTGGGCGGACTCCTTGAAGATCCCTATACCTGTTTTTATTATAAGTATTCCCACTATTACCGCCGCCAGTGGATCTATCCAGGGAAGACCAAACTGCGAAGCTATAATTCCACAGGCGGCCCCAAAACTGACCCAAGCATCTGAAAGATTGTCTTTTGCAGCAGCCATAAGTGCCAGGCTCTTGATTTTAACTGCCACTTTCCTGTTATACCTGTACACTGCATATACCAGTACAGTACATATAATGGAAACTACTGCAGACATCATATCCGGTGCTTTGGTCTTAAAAAAAACTGTAGAGTATACTGCATTGTAAAAAACCTCTGCTCCAACGGCTATCATTATCAAAGAGGCCACCAGGGTAGATACCGTCTGTGCCCTCAAATGTCCATAGGCATGGTCCTCATCGGCAGGTTTCCTCGATATTTTAAGCCCTATAACAATGGCAAGGGAGGCTATGATATCCGTGGAATTATTAATGCCGTCTGCAAAAAGAACCTTGGAATTAAAAAAATATCCTATACCGAGTTTAAATAAAGATAAAAACACATATACTACCACATTTACCTTAGTTCTCTTTTCTGCAATTTTAAGATTTTTATAATCCTCTTCCATCTATTTTCTCCTATAAAGTATAAAATCTATACCTTTAAATCATTTTTCGACTCCACTGCTTTTATTATATTTAAAAGTGTCCTGTTTACCGGAGTGTCTATTCCATATTTTCCTCCCAGTCTGCATACGGTTCCCGCAAACATATCAACTTCAGTCTTTCTTCCATATTCAATATCCTGACACATTGAAGTATTGCTGTGAGGAGGCATGGTGGCAAGTACTTCATTCCATTTTTCAATATCCTGTCCACTCAAATTTATGCCCATTTTCTGAGACAATCTTACCACTTCCCACATAGCTGACTCCATCAATTCTTTCGCTTCACCTACAGATTGAAATACTCCATAATTTCCCCCTATAACTGCTGAAGCCTGATTTATTCCTACATTGATCATAAATTTATACCACAGGGAATGAATCATATCCTTTGGAATGCTGTAAGGTATATCTGCCCTGTCAAAAAGTTCTTTTACAATCTGTACTTTTTCTGAGTAAGTACTATTTGTTTTTTCACCAAAAGCTATATTTCCATAACTGGAAAAAGAGATGACATTTCCTCTGCGGTTTCCGTCAATGGCAATACAGAGAGAATAGAGCATCTTATTCATTCCATATCTTTTTCCTATTATCTCTTCACTGGTAATTCCATTCATGAGAGATATTATAATTGTATTTTCCCCAACTTGATTTTTCATATCCTCCACAGCCTGGGAAAGTTGATTTGCTTTCACGGAAACAATAATCAAATCTGCAGGTTCAGTTTTCTCTTCTGGTGCTACATATTTAAAATCATATCTTTTACCATTTATTATAAATCCATGTTTTCTATATCTTTCAGCTCTTTCACCGCCTGCTATAACTTTCAATCCCCCAGGATTCAGATCGTACAACTTGCTAACATAGGCACAGCCAATAGCTCCCATCCCTATAGCAGATATATTCTTTATACTTTTCACCATAAACTCCCCCTATCATTATACTGAATACTCTCTGTATTTTAATAAAATGTTCTAACCTAATTCAATTTTAGCCTTACTCCCGCCCATTCCAGATTCAGCTGGAGTAACGATGAGCTTCACCGGCATCCTTTCCTTTATGGATTCTAGATGACTTATTATACCTATTGACAATTTGTCATTATGGATCTTTTCCAGTGAATCCATGACTGTTTCAAGTAAATTTTCATCCAGTGTTCCAAAGCCTTCATCTAAAAAAAACAACTCCAGAGGCGCCC
Source organism: Clostridium aromativorans (assembly GCF_020908015.1). NCBI lineage: Bacteria > Bacillati > Bacillota > Clostridia > Eubacteriales > Clostridiaceae > Clostridium > Clostridium aromativorans. Next base: position 82,825 of record NZ_JAJJPB010000011.1, on the reverse strand, counting down.
TGCCTTTTAGCTGTATCTGTAATGACAATGCCAGCGCCAGTGCCAATGAGGTCACAAAAGTCTCTCCTCCCGACAAAGTGGACGCATCTCTTTTTTTGCCTCCATTTTTATAATCCCTTATAAAAAATCTGCCATCTTCATCAACTTCCAACCCATAGTTCCCGCATGTGATTTCCTTTAACTTTTTATCTGCTTCCAGGGATATATATTTCAGTTGATTGCCTGCAACAAATTCCACAAATTTTTTCCCCTTGAATAACTTCTCAAGATCATCCAGGAGCGCCAGTTTATGCTCAACTTTTTCCTTTTTCTTTAGAACATCTTTTAATTGAAGAAGCTTTGTATTTATTGAATTAACCTCTTCCTGTAACCTTATTTTGCATTCATATAAATTTTTCAACTGACAACTTTTTTTGTCTTTAATATTTTGTATCTCAAGCCACTGCTCCTCCGTCAAAGTTTTTCCACCTATCTTCTCACGGAGATTTTCTACGGTACCCTTTAATTTAACCAGTGAATCCCTGTACTCATGTATTTTTTTATTGAGCTCATTGATCTCAAGTTTATTTATAAAACTCTTCTTGACCTGGTCAGTGTTTTCAAAATGCTGATCATTTAAAACTCTTTCAAGTTTTTCACTTTCATCTGACTTTCTTTCATTAGAACTTACCAAATTGCTCTGGCATGCTATTATCTTATTTTTATATTCATCGTATTTCACCTGTGCCTTTTTACTGTCTCCCTTAACTTTTACATATTCCATTTCTATTTTCTCTATATGTGCTGATACTTGTTTATTGAGATATTCAAGATCCTCTACTTCTCCCACTCTATTTTTTATACTTCTTTTCTTTTCAAGCATATTTTTATTTTTTTCCCTAAATTCAGTTTGCCTCTCATTCAATTTTCCCTTCAAACTTGCAATTTCGCTGCTGAGTGTTTCTCCCTGCAATTGAGCTGCAGTTAAATTGTCCCTGAGTTTTCTTATTTCAATTTCCAGATCAGCTTTTTTCCTTTCATTTTCATTTATCTCATTTTTTTTGCCTTTAAAATCTACAATCCCCAATTCAGCTTTGAGTGAACATAACTTTTTTTCTTCTATTTTAAATTTTTCATCCTCCTCCTTGAGATTCTGTTTTAATTTTTTCATCTGGATTTCATTTTGACTTCGTGCCGCACTAATTTTATTATATTCTATATTCAAAAAATTCTTTTCTTCCTTCAAACTCTTGATCTTTTTATCAAGTTCGGACTTTCTGCTGTTAAATAGATAAACTCTGTTTCTCAACTGAGTGAATTCATTTTGAATAAACTCAACCGGAGTTGACTTGAAACTTTCTCCCAGCTCATTTAGTTTTTTACCATTTTCTCCTATGATTTTCTGTTCTGATTCAACAACTGTTCGTATCTTTATTATCTCCTCAGACATATTTTCGAGATCTCGCTGTTTTTCCCCCAAATGTTTTCTCAATTTTTCCACAGAACCTGTATCAATTTCATCCAGAGTTCTCCCACCACAGTAAACAGAACCGCATACAGGGCATAAATCACCTTCTGACAGCGTATTTCTGAGAATATTTGCCATACTATGTCTTTCACATTTTTTTATTTCTTCATCTAATTTGTGGATTCTAAACCTCAGAGCGGATTCTGTACTGGATTTATCTTTTAATTCTTTCTTCAAATTATGTAAAATTTTTTTATTTTTCTCTATAATATTCTTGTAATCTCCGTATTTATCCCATTTACTTTTTATTTCCACCACCTTTTTCTGAAAATCCAGAAGTGTATTTTCATCTCCCGGACAATTTTTCATGAGCTCTTTTAATTGATCTTCAGCTCTATCTATTAACTTTTGCTTCTCATCCATATTCTCCTGCATAGTCTTGCCTTTTTTACGTTCATTTTCAATATTTGTACTGCTGTCTTTTATATCTTCAAGCAAACTGTTTTTTCGATTCTGTATATTTTCATAATCCTTTAAGACAATAATTCCATCATCTATTTTCTCTTTATATTCTTCAGAAATTTTAAGGCAGTTCACTAATTCTTCTTTGAATTTTATACTATCCAATAATTTTTCAATATGTTTTCTATTCTCCATTCCTTCATTATTTTTTGTCTGCAGCTCTCCTTTCAAAAAATCAATATCTTTTCTCAAAGTCATTTCCTGACTCTGAAGCTTCTTTAAAATCACACCTTCAGCTATGGCATCCAAAATCTTCTGCTGTTTCACCTTCAATTCTGGCAGCTCCCTGTGCCTTTTCTCTTCAATGACACTCAATCTGGTATCCATTTCATTTTTGTACTGTGTCATACTATCCATACTTCCATTTAAGTCCAAAAGTTCTTTTCTTAAAATCTCCACCTGTCTGAGAGTATTTTCACAGCTGTCCATATAAGGTTTTACTTTCAATGCACTTTCAGCCAGTGTCACTTTTCTTTCACATTTACCTATATAGCTTTCCATTTTCAGCATGGACTTCTGCTGATTTATTTTTTCATTTAATTCCATTTGAAGTTTCCAGAGTTCTCCTGCAATATTAAATTTTTTTTCCACATCATTGTACTCAGTTTCGCACTGGTGATACTGTTTTTTTATTTCCTCAAGGCTGCTTTCTTTCTCCTTCAGAATTTTTTCATCAATTCCCTCATAGCCAGTAAGCTGTCCCTGGATAAGATTCTCCTTCTCTCTCTCTTTCTTTACTTTTGATCCAAGTTTAAAAGACAGTTCATCTCCGTATTTTTGTAGTCCAAACAATCTCTCAAGCATATTTCTCCTGTCTTTTCCCTCAAGCCTTAAAAATTCACTGAACTTTCCCTGAGGAAGCACCACGGTTCTGGTAAAGTCCTCCAGTTTAAGTCCTAGTATTTCCTCGCATTTTTCAGTTACGCTTTTGGCCCCTTCCTCCAATATTTTTTCTGAACAAGTTGTAATATCCAATATTCTGGCAGATTTACTTCTCACTTTCCCGGTTCTATTTTCTCTCCTAAATTCCCTCTCCACTCTGTATATCCTCACTACCCTATCCGATATCTGAAATTCATAGCTCACCATCAAATCTGTGCAGTTCACATTCATAAAATTGGAACTTTTTCTTGCGATCTCACCGTAAAGTGCCAGGGTAATTCCATCAAGCACCGTGGATTTTCCGCTTCCCGTAGGTCCGAATATGCCGAATATACCTCTGCAGGTCAACTTTTTGAAATCAATTTCCTGGGTATCCATAAAGCTGTTCAATCCTTTTATTTTAAGCTTAATTGGTTTCATTATTTTCCTCCTCCCTAATAATGGACAGCAGCAAGTCTAATACCTCCGGTTCAGGTTCCACTTTTCTTTCTTTTATATAAAACTCCCTGAATATCTCTTCAAAAGATTTATGTGAAAAACTATTTATATCAAGATCACTGCAATTATCATCTGATATTTTAGGAACAATTTCCAATATGTCTTTTTTAGCGGTCTTCATCAATTTTATTTCATCTTCCCCTATATATCTGTCAGTGGTTATTTCCATATAGACCCAACAGTCTCTCTCACTATTCTCCCTACATCTTGAAATGGCCTCCTCTATACTGTTACATTTCCAAACTTCTATGGGTTTATATACCTTAAATTCAACTTCCTTTACCCTGCAGTCCTCTCCTGCCTTTGCATCTATTACAAAGCACTTTTTTTTAAAGCCAATTTCTTTTTTGCTGTACTGAAGGGGAGAACCTGAATACCTTGCCCTTCTTTCCGTTCCAGGCACTATCTGAGGTTTATGGACATGTCCTAGGGCGATATATTGAGCTTTAACAGGAAAGCAGCTCCCATCTACAATAAAACTTCCTCCAAGTTGGACACTTCTCTCTGATCCAGCCTGAGCACTTCCCATTGCAAACAGATGTGAAACCGCAATATTTATAGTATCCTCTCTATAGTTTTTACTCAAATTGTCAAATAAGGTTTTAATTTTATTACCGTAGGACACAACTTTATCCTTTTCCTCTTCCATTTCACTGTATAAAACTTCATCTAACCTTTTCTCATTGGGATAAGGCACTGTAACAATTACAGCTCTCTCACCATTTATTTCAACTTCAACAAAACCCTCACCGGAATTTACAACCTTATGACTGCCATAATCACCACAAGGTACCACTGACTTTGGCGTACCCACCATTATAATGCCATGGTCTCTTGCCAAAGGACCCGCTGCCACCAACCTATCCGGGTTATCATGATTACCCGATATAACCAAAGTTATTCTCTTTCCATTCGAGGACAATTTTTTTAATGTATCATAGAACATTTTTTCAGCCCTGGCCGGTGGATTATAACTGTCGTAAATATCCCCAGCAATAATAATTAAATCCACACTATTGTCATTTACTATCTTTACAAAGTCTTCAAGAAAAGCTTCCTGTTCATCCATACGACTGTGCCCCTCCAAATTTTTGCCCAGATGCCAGTCAGAAGTATGTAAAATTCTCATTGATTTTTCCTCCAAATCAAATAACATCATATCTGTATACTGATCATTATAGCATAATGATAGAATAGCTTTAATGTTAAAAGTGGCTGTTTCAAAATTCGTCAATTTTGAAACAGCCACTTTTCAATATCCCATGGAAAATAATTTTTAACAGGATTTAATTTTTTAAAACAATCTTAAATTACCGTCTTTGTCAAATACATCTGTAACATCGGTTTCACAAATTTTATATTCTGGAGGAACTTCTGGCAGCAGTGCTGAAGATATATATATCTGTGAAAGTTCAAGAGTGCTCTCTATCAGCATAATACGTGCTGTCCTCTCACTTACAGCCCGTCCACAAGTTTGTAACCCTATTCTTATTGCCTCCTTATCTGTAGGAGCTACTACTGGAATAAAACATCGTTCCAAAAATCCGGAAGTTATAGTATTCATATAAGTTTTTTGAATATCTACTTTATCATAAAGTCTTTTTGTAGTCACGTCGGCAATACCCATACCTAGTGCATTTCCTTCAGATCCCTCTGTCAAATCCAGTATGGCAATTCTACTTGCAGTTCCCTCCTCATCAGGAATGCCATTAATTCTCATACGGCCAATTACATTCGGATCCATTCCCACACCGGAAATATTCTTTCCCATTTCTTTAATTACTAGAACATCCAGATTGTTTAATGGCAGCTTAGGCAGCAATTTCTTTGAATACTTTAGAAGTTCTGCATCCCTTTCAAAAATATTTTCGGCATTCAATACTTCTACAGCCGCTGTCATATCCCTTTTATTTTCAACAATGGCCACTGCAGCCAATAGTGGAACATGTTCTAACACCTTTTTGGCCACCTTTGGAATTAGATTTTTAAGTCCACTGGCACCATGCTGATGAACTGCTTCCGCCTGTGCCTGTTTTCCCATTCCAATAACCAACATCTTTACAACTCCACTTTCATGTTCCCCATGGAAATCAGTATGGGCCTTGACCCTGTTCACTGGAATTATATAGTCCAGATCCAGCACCTTTTTATCCACGTAAACTGGCTGCTTTCCTATATGGTCGATAGTTGCCACTTCCATATTTGACACTATGGGAACTCCAAGCTCCTTTTCATTGATGCCATAATGATCCAAAATGGAACGCTGGCCCTCTGCTGTTGCACCTCCGTGACTGCCCATAGCGGGTAAAACTATTACATCGGCTCCACGTGCCTTTAAGTTAATTATGACCTGTTTGATAATCAGTTTAATGTCACGTATACCTCTGCTTCCTGCCAATACACCTACCTTTTTCCCCTTAATGTCTTTTCCTGCAACTTCTCTGTCAATCCCATTTTGAACTGCTTCAATTATCTCTTTTTCTGACAAACAGCTGCAGCTCTCTTCAGTAATTATTTTATGAATTACCGGCATTTTTATATCAAGCATAATAAACCTCCTTACAAGAATAAATTTCAATTTAAATTACATCACCTGCATAAATTCTTATATAATTTCGCAAAATACCAATATTTCTTTTAATATAACACACATTTTCTTAAGCCGTACCATTCTCACTCTTGATTTTTTTAGAATCTAAAGCATCATCCTTATCTGCTCTCTTAGCCCAGTAGGATGCCAACGCAGATCCTGTAACGTTGTGCCAAGCACTAAAAATGGCACCAGGAATAGCACATAGAGGATCTAGATTCATTAAAGCCAGTGTAACTGCAAGTCCTGAATTTTCCATACCTATTTCAAAAGCAATTGCCTTGGATTTACGTTTGCTGAGTTTGCCCAATCTACGAGCAGCATTATATCCCAGGAATAATCCGGTTGCATTGTGAAGTGCTACCGCCAAAAATGCTATAAATGCTATCTTAGCCAAATTCTCTGCATTTACTGCAATGCCTGTAGTTATGATAAACATAAGAGCAATTGTCGATATAACCGGCACATATTCCACAACCTTTTGTACTGGTTTATCTGCAATCCTGCGAATTAATACTCCCAAACAAACCGGAATGACTACACTTTTTAATATACTTAAAAGCATCGATGCTGTATTTACCTTGACCATCGATCCTGCGAGAAATAAGAAAAGTGCCGGTGTAAGTACAGGCGCCAAAACAGTATTTACACTTGAAACTGTAATTGAAAGTGCCTCATCACCTTTGGACAAGAATGTCATAACGTTTGAAGCAACAGCACTAGGACAGCATCCAACCAAAATAAGTCCAGCAGCTATAGGAGCTGGCAAGTGCAAAATCTTCGATATAGCAAATGCGACGAAAGGCATAATTAAAAAACGCGGCACAACACCCCATAGTACATCAAGGGGGCGGGAAAATACCAATTTAAAATCATTAGTCGTCATAGTAAGCCCCATACAAAGCATTACGGTTCCCAAATACCAAGCAGTATAAGCACTTAAAGGCTTAACATGCGTTGGAAATAAGAAAGCTAAAACCGAGCCAATAACTACCCACACTGGAAAATACCCTGTAATCAATTTGCAAATCTTTTTTATCATTTTTTTACTCTCCTTTTCAGTGTTTTTAGTAAAATTTTAAAAATTGCATATCATCTGTTTTGAAAACTTAAAACTCAAAATATAATTTGCAATTGCATAAACCGTTTTCAGAAATTTTACATATATATCATTTACTCGATGCCAGGTACAAATCAATATGAAATACCAATATAATTCCTCTAGAGAAACTTTATTGACCTTTAGTAGTAAAAAATGCTATTTATTTATATATAAAGTAGTAAATTTACTACTATGGCTAAGTATACTAATTAAATGTTTTCATATCAGATAAAAACATTTAACCATTATAATTATTTTATTCAGCAATAATCATACCAACTGATTATTTTTTATAGCAATTCTTTTAAAATGCACAGATAAAGCTTTTACTTATATTATCCATTAAAACATTCTGTTAGATTAATTTAAAAATGTGAGATTATTTGTTATATTCACTGTTGCAATTTGATTATTCTAACAGTTTTCTAATTCTCATACTCGTGAAACAATTAGCTGTTATTTCAATATTCAAAGCAAAAAAGAGACACAGAAATACTATGTCTCTTACTTGCCGTATTCTTCTTCCTCAAAAGGAAAGTAGAACATCAATTATTTAATCAAAGTACACACATCATTTGCAAATTGCACTGGATCTTCCACGGGAAGTCCCTCAATTAAAAGCGCTTGATTGTACAGCAGATTGGAGTATACCTTTAATTTATCCTTATCCTCTTGAAACGCTTTCTTGATGGCCTTGAACATCTGATGGTTTGTGTTGATTTCAAGAATTTTATCGGCTTTAATATTTTGATTGTTTGGCATCATTTTAAGTACTTTTTCCATTTCAATGGATACTTCCCCTTCATTTGCCAAACACACAGGATGAGTCTTAAGTCTATTTGAAGCCCTTACTTCTTTTACCTTATCTTTCAATACTTCCTTCATGAAATCAAATAGCTCTTTGTTTTCCTCAGTTTCCTTTTTACTTTCTCTATCATCAGAATCAAAACCTAGATCCTTACTGGAAACAGATTTAAACTCCTTTTCCTTATATTTCATAAGCATCTTAATGGCAAATTCATCTACATCGTCGGTAAAATACAATATTTCAAAATTTTTGTCTTTAACCAATTCAGTTTGAGGCAATTTTTCGATTTTTTCTACATTCTCACCTGCTGCATAATATATATATTTCTGATCCTCTTTCATTCGCGAAACATATTCGTCAAGAGTTACAAGTTTTTTCTCTGTAGAAGAATAAAACAACAACAGATCCTGCAGTACTTCCTTGTTGGCCCCGAAATCAGAATAAACTCCATACTTAAGCTGTTTTCCAAAACTATTGTAAAATTCAATATATTTTTCACGATTGTTTTTAAGCATCAAAAGAAGTTCGCTCTTTATTTTATCTTTTATCTTTTTTGCAATGAATTTAAGCTGCCTGTCATGCTGCAGAAGTTCTCTTGAAATATTAAGGGAAAGATCTGCTGAATCCACAAGACCCTGGACAAAGCTAAAATAATCCGGAAGAAGATCAGCACATTTTTCCATTATCAAAACGCCATTTGAATATAACTCCAGCCCCTTTTCAAATTCCTTTGTATAGAAATCATAAGGTGCTCTGGCCGGGATAAAGAGCAGTGTCTTGTAGCTGACCACACCTTCTACACTTGAATGTATTACCCTGAGAGGTTTATCATATCCAAAATGCTTATCCATATAAAATTGATCATAATCCTCAGGCTTTAATTCATTTTTATTTTTTCTCCAGATAGGTACCATGCTGTTTAAAGTTTCATCTTCAAAATAATCCTCATATTCTTTTTCATTATCTTTTTTAGGCCTGCTCTTTTTTACCATCATCTTGATTGGATATTTTATGAAATCAGAATATTTCTTAACCAGCAATTTTATTTTGTATTCATCCAAAAACTCATCATATTTTTCATCTTCAGTATTTTCTTTAATTTTTAAGATAATTTCGGTACCTGTAGTTTCCTTTTCACAGGGCTCAATACTATATCCCTCAGCCCCCTCTGATTCCCACTTATAGGCCTTATCCGAATCAGCAGAACGACTTTTTACAGTTACTTTGTCAGACACCATAAATGCGGAATAAAAGCCAACTCCAAATTGACCTATAATATCTACTCCATCTTTTATGTCATTTTCATTCTTAAACGCAAGAGAGCCGCTTTCTGCAATAGTCCCAAGATTATCTTCAAGCTCCTTTTCTGTCATGCCTATACCCGTGTCTGTAATTGTAAGTGTTTTCTTATCCTTATCTGCAGCAATTCTGATATAGAAGTCATCTTTGTTGAAATTAACATTTTCATCAACAAGTGATCGATAATAACTTTTGTCAATTGCATCGCTGGCATTTGATATAAGTTCTCTCAAAAATATTTCTTTATTTGTGTATATTGAGTTAACCATTAAATTAAGCAGTCTTTTCGACTCTGCCTTAAATTCTTTTACAGCCATTTTATCATTTCCTTTCAATTATATATAATATACTAATGGCAGGGCACGACACCTCTGTCACAATTATCATACAGTCAAGTGATTCCCGGATTCATGGTCACCTGAATATTTTTTTGTTAGCACTTATATTACTTGAGTGCTAATTTTATTTTAGCAATAATTTCTTCTTTGTCAATATATTTTCTCAAATTTATCTGCTGAATTCATTTGTCATAATATTTAAGCTGTAAATTATCAGAACTATAACAAAGAAAATTCTCATGAATTATTTTTTAAACTTTGAATTAATTTTACAGGATTAATTATCTTACCTAAACTATGTAATTTACTATTTCTTCTAAATTCAACAGTAGTTCCAGTTCTTAATGCCGTCTTCCAAAATTCATCGGGAGTTATACTTGGTTTGACTTCACAGGAAAGAGCATAAACACCTGCTATATAAGGAATTGACCAACTCCAGCCACCTTCTCGGTAGAAAACATACCCTATATCCTGTTGGACTTGCTGTACATCTTGAATCCATGGGAATAAGCAGTGTATTATTCAAGTTATATTTTCCTTCATAATACTCCTTCTGCCAGAATAAGCCCGGAGTATAGGATGAAGAGGTATCGGGATCAGACAGAGGGTTTCTTCCAAGCCCGTTAAATTTAAATCCATAAGTATCTTTAAGTGATGATGAAACTACAAATATATTTTCTTCTCTGGCTCTGTCCACTGCTTTTATCACTTCACTGTACCCCACATCTCTAGGACTCCATCCTATTGAAATGGAAATAGCCCTTATCTTTTTACCTTGAGGTAACTTTTTATTGAGTTCTATTATTCTGTTTATGGCATGAGCAATGTAATTAAAATTGACTTTTGATTTTTGGCATATATCCACAGGATCTTGTCCTATATAATATAAATCAGATTTTGGAGCGATACCCGTTTTTTTACCAACAGCTATTGAAGCTACTGCAGCTCCATGCATTGAAGTTTCACGTCCGCAGTGGAGCTCTTCATAAGATTTGACATTATCTTTATATTCAGCATGATTTACAAGAAGACGCTGATCTATTATTGCAATACCAACATTTTTCCCATTCACTCCTAAACTATGGAGAGTTCTTATGCCAAGTCCTGGATTTTTCCCTAATGACATAATTTTTTCAGGTGAAAAAACTGATGTAATATTTTTTGGCCATTTTGTATTACTATCAAAGCTTGAATTTAAAAGTTCTTTTTCCCTTCCATCAATATCAGCTTCCGATAAATCCTTTGAACGCAAGTCCATTCCTTTACTGTTTTTAAAATTTGAGCTCAACTGTGGCAGCTTATTTAATTTTCCAACCTTCCAATCTGCCGGTGTCACTTTTACAGCAATTCCAGCAGTACCTTTATTTAATGCATTATTGGGTTTTATCAGCACATTTAAAGATATCATACTTATAATAAACAATATAAACACTATGATTAGAATTTTATACTTTTTCTTCATGTAGAAATATCTCCCTATTTTTTTAATTTTTATTATATATAAATTCTAATATTAATTTCTAAAGAAACACTTATTGAACTGATTAAGATTTAATTAAAATTTGATATTTGAAATATAGCCCCATCCTTTTGAGATGAGACCTTTCACTATTTTAACATTATTTTTAATAAGTCCGCTTCCTGCCGCTGAATCCAGTACATTTAATGTCTGCCTATACCTCAAAAAAGGCAGATCTCTGCTTTTTATATAATTAACTGCTTGTACTTTTTATGATTTGATTTATGTATTTATCTAATTTTTGGCTTGCCTTTAATATTTCCCTATAATCCGCCCTTTCCTCAATCAATTTATGTAATCTCTCTCTTAAATCGTTTACCTTATCATCCATCACGTAAATTTCAAACCGCCTTTCTTATAAATAACAAATTAAAGTTTATAATTCAAAACACTTTTAAATTATAGCATAAAAATCCTCTATTGTAGACTATAGTATGCTGATAATTTGCAACATTTTTTTTAAAATTAAATTCAAGAGGTGGTTTATGTGACATTAGAAAATGCACTTGCTGTAACTTTAAAAAACCGCAGAATAAAATGTGGATTATCGCAGGAAGATCTTGCTCATAAATGTAATATTGATAGGACTTATATAAGCATGATAGAGTGTCAGAAACGAAATCCTACTTTAAATATCATTTTTAAAATCTGCAAAAGTTTAGATATAAAGGCCAGCGATTTTATTTTAAATATTGAGAAAGCAATGGAAGACAGCTAAAAAGCTAAAATTGTTTTCCGGCTAACTTAATTCACATTTATAAATAAATTGAATGGAGTTAAAAAATCCCATCCTTTTCGGACGGGGTTTTTGATATTACTTTAATTTTTTTTCATATTTTTCAACCATTTTTTTAACCATCTGACCACCTACTGAAAAATTATTTACTGCGTTAGGATCTCTGTTCTTTTCAGCAAGCTCCCTGGCCGCTTCTATTTTTAATCTCTCCATGCCAATTCTAGCTTCGGGAACCAATATCTTATTTCTTCTGGACATAAAATTATCATCTCCTCTACAATAGTTTGTACATTTCAATGAAATATATAATAGAAATTTACCCTAGTTCAACTTGTTTTTAGAATAAAATTTTAGGGCTTTTCCTATAAATTTTGATGCACCGCTTCCATATCTTTTATCTGTTGCTTTTATAAATTCAGGACTTGATAAATAAAAATCTGCCATATACCCAAAATAATTTTCTCCTTCATCTACTTTCAAAGCTTCATTTATTTGCCTGGTTTCATTTGCTATTTCAAAAACAATTTGTTGAATCTCTCTTGAAAAAGGATCTCTACTTAAATCAGATACAAGCTTTTTATATAATGTATCTATTTTAGGCAAATTATTTTCAGAATAAATTTTCAAAGCTTTTCCTATAAATTTAGACGCACCGCTTCCATATTTCTTATCAACTTCTTCTATCCATTTAGGAAATACCAAATAAATTTGCACCATACTGTGCCAGTAATAATCTCCCATATCAGCTTTAAAAACTTCATAATCCTTTTTAACTGTATTAGTTATTTCTTCAGCAATCCGTTGAATTTCCCACGAAGAAGGATCTTTACTTAAATCAGATACAAGTTTTTTATATAGTTCTTTTAATTTAGGATTCCCGTCATAAAGACAATCTTTCTTAAACTCATCAATCTGTTCTGCTTTAGTTAAAGCATCACTATTTAAATTTTTCTTTAAAGCTTCAGTGAATTTTTTTATACTTCCATACTGCTTTATAGCGTCTTTAGCAATTTCACTTTCCTTAGTTTTAACTTTTTCAATAAATTCATCAAATTTATCTATGCTTCCCCACTGCCTAATTACTTTAGTCTTATTTTCTGTTTTAAATTCTTCTAACACATTATAATATTCGGTCATATCAAATTCCTTAAAACTCATCGTGCTTTCTCCCTTCAACGTTTTATTTATAAGTCCAATTAATTCGTTTAATCTATTGCGTTTCAAAACAAGCAGTTTTTTCTGATTTTTTAGTGCCTCCATTTTATCAAAGCTTGGTTCTGTCATGATTTTTTTTACTTCCTTTAAAGGTAATTCAAGCTCCTTAAAAAATAAGATCTGCTGTAAAGCTTCAAGAGCCCTGTCATCATAAAGCCTGTAACCTGCCTCTGTAATTTTACTTGGTTTTAACAATCCTATCTCATCATAGTAATGCAGTGCGCGCACACTTATTCCCGTCAAATCTGAAACCTGTTTTACTGTTCTCATTTCCACACCTCAAAATCTGATTTTAGAACTATCACTATTGTCTAATACTCTGCCGGCTGTAATCTTTGTTGATATAAATAATCTCTACATATATATTGCACTATGACGCGGAGTCAGAGTCAATACTTTTTGAAAAAATTCAATTTTAAAAGGTTCTGACTTATTTTCAATATTTATTTGCATTATCAATCATATTGTAGTATAATAAAGCTCATATAACTTAATAAGGTTCTCTTATCAAGAGCGGTGGAGGGACTGGCCCTTTGAAACCCGACAACCGGCATCAATTTTTAGATGTATCGGTGTCAATTCCTGCAAAGTGAATTAAACTGTTTTAAGTCACTTTGAAAGATAAGAAAAATACTAATTCTATAACCTGCTATCAAAAGCTATTTTTCTTATAAAAGGAAAATAGCTTTTTTATATTACAAAATAAAAATTGGAGGTATGTCTGATGGGGATTTTAGTGGTAGGCGGAGACAGAATTGAAAAAATAAAAAACAAATTGAGGGAAAACGGATTTAATAAAATAGTACATGTTACGGGGAGAAAAAAAGGAGACAGAAAAATAAAAATTCCATCAAATACGGATATAGTTGTGGTTCTTATAGACTACATAGGGCATAATATGGCTGAAATAGTAAAACAACAATCAAAACGAAATAATATCACAGTAATGTTCTGCAAACATTCCTGGTCCAGCATAAACAAGAACATAAATACTTACATGAAAAAGACATCATAGCAATAACTATTCCGAAATATTTGTTTCTTTCACCATTTATCTATCTGGCCACAATCTACATTCTCTCCGTAAGCCACCATGGGGCCACCCCTGATAATAGACAAACTGACAACCTGATAGAGCAGAATTCCATCTGCTTCAGCAACACATATTTCCAGTACATTTCCAAAATAATCCTTAATCCAGCCTAATATTTCTCCTTTTTTCAAGGTATCTCCTGCCCTTTTTGTCGGATACCAGCATCCCGTGTGTGATGCATTTTTGTAAATTACATTTTCTACATCTACAGGTTTATAGATTTTCCCAGAGATCTTTCCCTCCAGAATTTTAAGATAACGCAGCACATTTCTAACATCTTCTTTTCCCAATTCCACTTCTTCTTTTGACCAGACACCTGTACATCCTCTCTCAATCAAAATACTCGGAATACCACAGGAGCCTGCATAATTATAGGAACCCCCGCTGCCATGTGGAGAACGTACCAAACAGGGAACATCCACCACTTCTGCCATGGCCTTTGATTTTTCAACAACTTCCGCTGCAGCTGCTCCCACATAATATACATAAGGCATTAACTCTTCATAATATGTACGCAGCCTATACATTATTTATCAAATAAGTGACAAGCCACTAAATGACTTTTTCCTATTACTTTTAATTCAGGCTTTTCTTTCAAACATACATCACTGCATCTTTCACACCTGGAGCTGAAACTGCATCCTGGAGGTAGACAATAAGGACTTGGCGGCTCATCTTTAATTATTTCTATTCTGCTGTTATCAGCTTTTTTAACAGACAGCACGGATGACAGCAGGGCTTTTGTATAAGGATGGCATGCACTTGAAATGAGTTTACAGCTGTCAATAATTTCAACAATTTTTCCAAGATACATAACCACAACCCTATGACTTATATTTTTTACCACTGCCAGATCATGACAGATAAAAATATAGGACAATTTTTCTTTCCTCTGCAGATCCTCGAGGAGAGAAAGAACCTGCTTTTGTACGGAAACATCCAGGGCTGAAGTGACTTCATCACATACTATAATTTCAGGTTTTAAGGATACCGCCCTTGCTATTGCCACTCTCTGCCGCTGTCCTCCGCTCAGCTGATGGGGATATCTATCTGCAAAATTTTCACTCATGCCAACTGCTTCAAGAAGCTCTGCCGCTTTTTTACGGGCACTGTGCTTATCTATGAGTTTAAAATTCAAAAGAGGCTCAGCTATAGTTTCCCGGACCTTCATCCGGGGATTGAAGGTTTCAGAGATATCTTGAAATATCATCTGAATTTTCCTCCTGTTCTGCCTCAATTTTTCTCCTCTTAAATTGGTAATATCCTGATTTCTGAAAATAATTTTTCCGGAAGTAGGTTCTTCAAGATGAACTATCATATCTGCCAGGGTGCTTTTACCGCAGCCGCTTTCTCCAACCAGACCCAGGCACTCCCCTTCATACAGCTTCAGGCTCACATCATTCACTGCAGTCAGTCTTCTTTTATCCTCCATTTGAAATTGTTTTGTAAGATTTTCAATCTCCAGTATAGGCTGCTTCTTTTCCTCCAAAATCACATCCCTCCAATTCAGGTACCGCCGATAATAATTCCATAGTATACTTGTTCCTGGGATTATTTATCACCTGATCCTTAGTTCCCCACTCCACCAGCCTTCCTTCCTGCATTACTCCTATTTTATCGCACATATAGGCTGCCACTCCCAGGTTATGGGTAACCAGCACTATGCTTGTATTAAAATTCTTTCTGAGTTCAACCATCTGCTTCACAACCTGGGCCTGAACAGTTACATCCAAAGCGCTGGTAGGTTCATCTGCCAGAAGAAGTTCAGGTTTCATAACCATGGCCATGGCTATGGCAACCCTCTGTTTCATACCGCCGCTCAGCTGAAAGGGATATGAATTCATTACAGCAGCTGCATCTGCCATGTCCATTTTTTTTATCATGAAACCAGCTTTATCAAAAGCCTCTTTTTTTGAAATATGAAAATGACTCCTTATAGTTTCTACAAATTGATTCCCTACTTTTTTTACAGGAGTCAAAAATCCGCCTGAATCCTGAAATATCACTGCCATCCTGTTTCCCCGTATTTCTCTCCATTTTTTTTCAGAATAATTGAGAATATCTTCATTTTCAAAAATTATATTTCCCGAGGAAACAGCTGCTCCTGCAGGCAAAAGTCCAAGTACGGCCCTTATAATCGTGGATTTTCCGCTTCCGCTTTCGCCTACAATTCCAACTATTTCTTTATTTTTAACTGTCATGCTTACATTTTCAACTGCAGGTGCCTGTTCTCCGTATTTTATAGATATATTTTTTATATCCAGTACACTTTTAGCTATCATTTTATATCCACACTGCTGTTAAGCAGATAATAATCAACAGGATACATTGTCAGCCCGCTCACGTCACTTTTACTTACCAGATTGAGCATTGGCGTAACTAAAAATATATCGGAATTATCCTCCAGCAATTTTTTCTGTACATCTATGGCAATAGAATTTCTTTTTTGAGTATCTTTTTCATTTTTTAGCTTGTCAATAAGAGAATCAACTTCAGGATCACTGTATTTACCATAATTTTCACTTCCTCCGGTCTTGAAATACAATTCCAGAAAAGACTGAGGATCTCCCGATGTTGCAGTATTCACACTATACAAACAGAGATCGAAGCTGCCGCTTTTAAGCACATTGGCCACTGATTCATAGGACTGCAGTTTAACAGCTATGCCGATTTCCTTAAGCTCAGACTGCATTGCCTGTGCAATTACCGGAAGCTCGGAACGGCTTGTGTAAAATGCCAGGTTCAATTCCAGCTTTTTCCCGTTTTTTTCTCTTATGCCGTCTCCGTCAGTATCCGTATATCCTGCATCATTTAAAAGTTTGGCTGCCCCTTCCTTGTCATATTTATATGCCGTAAGTTTTTTTTCTCCAAAGGGCAGGGATTTAGGGAAAGGTCCAACTGCAGCTTCAGCAGTGCCTTTTAAAACATCCTGGGCATAGGATTCTCTATTCACTCCCAGAGCTATGGCTTTGCGGACTGCAGGATCCTTCAAAAATTCATTGTTCAGATTTTCATAGGACATTATTATTCTCAGGCTGGTAATCTTATCTGTATTGTATTCGGACTTGTCGGCAAATAAGGATATGTTGTCGCTTGAAATACTCTGTGCCGCATCAATTTCTCCCGACTGAAGCGCCATTGCCCGGGTATTGGCATCTTTGATGTACTTGAAAGCTGCTCCGTCTATTTTGGCTTCATCTCCCCAATAGTTTTTGTTCTTTTCCACCACCACTTTTGAATCTGGAACATAGGATTTAACTTTAAAAGGTCCTGTACACACGGGGGCTTTGGTAAATGTATCCTTTGAAGCACCGGTATTTACTATTATGGCAACCGGATCTGCAATGTTTCCCAAAAATGCCTCATAGGGAGTTTTTGTTTTTATACTAACATATTGTCCATCTTCTGTTATAGAGTCTATAGGTAATATTGACTCTGCTCTTGGATTTAACTTCAGGGACCTTTCCAGAGAAGCCTTTACAGTTTTACCGTTGACAGGTGTACCATCTTGAAACTTAGCTCCATCTTTAATATGAAACTTCCAGGTTAAATCATTCACTCTTTTCCATGAATCGGCAAGCAGTGGTTCTATTTTCATATTTTTATCAAGCTTCACCAGTGTCTCTCCTACACCATACATGGAAACAAACCAGCCGTTGAATCCTTCTGCCGGATCCAGAGTGCTGGGAAACTGATTTACTCCAAATACAATATTTTTTGATTGTCCATTGTCATTTTTTTCAGCAGTACTCTCACTTTTACACCCTATAAAACCTGCACATAAAAAAATCATTGAAAGTATAACTGCTAGATATTTTTTTATTTTCATTTTCACCAAGTCCTCCTCAATATTATTTTTTAGGATCCAGTATGTCTCTCATACTATCTCCCAGTAAATTAAATATCATGACGGTTATAAATATGGCAATGCCCGGATATATCATAAGCTCTGGTGAGGTCTGCATATAATTTCTGCCTTCACTGAGCATATAACCCCACTCTGGAGTAGGCGGCTGCGGACCCAGTCCCAAAAATGACAGGGACGATATTTCAAGCATCATAGTGCCTATATCCATAGTGGCCATTACCACAAGAGATGGTATTATATTGGGCGCTACATATTTCAAGATCAGTTGATATTCTCTGGCACCCCCCATTTTTGCCAATTTAACATACTCCTTTTCTTTTACAGCCATGACCAGGCTCCGGCTCACCCTGGCATATTTTACCCAATTTACTGCAATCAAAGCTATAACTGTATTAATAGAACTAGGTCCAAGCACTCCTGCAATGGCAATGGCAAAAATAATTCCAGGAAAAGCGAGAAAAACATCGGAAAATCTCATTATAATATTATCGGCCAGTCCTCCAAAATACCCCGCTGCTGTTCCCACCGCCGTGCCAATTATAAATACGGATACAACAAGGCTGAAAGTCATCTTCAGAGAATTCTGACCTCCATAGAGCAGTCTCGAAAAAATACACCTGCCAAGATTATCAGTACCCAGTGGAAATCTGCCGCCGCTTTCCCGAAGGGAATTTGCCATATTCGTTTTAAAGGGATCATTAGGTGCCAGAAAAGGTGCTGTGACAGCTGCCGCAATCAAAGTCAATGCCAGTATACAGAGAAATACAAACAATTTATTATCCTTTAAAAATGTTTCAAATCTCTTCATATCAAGCCCCCTTTTCCAATCGAATACGAGGATCTAAAATGTAGTATGAAATATCTACAGCAAGATTGACAAATACATAGATCAATGTCATCCACACCACATATCCCTGTATCAGAGGATAATCTCTGGTAAATATACCCTCCACGGCAAGTTTCCCCACTCCTGGCCAGGAAAAAATAGTTTCAACTATAGCTGTTCCTCCAAGAAGTGATCCAAGAGACAAGCCCAGCAAAGTTATAATTGATAAAAGAGAGCACTTGAGTACATGTTTAAGCAATATGCACCATTTACCAATTCCTCTCGACCTGGCGCCAACTACATAATTCTGGGATATTTCCTCGAGTATGGAGGCTCTCAGCTGCCTTGTATATTTTGATGCCATTGCAACAGTCAAAGTTGCCGAAGGCAGTATAATACTTGTCCATCCTGAGTCACCCATGACCGGTAAAATTTTTAACTTCAATGAAAATATATACATTAACAATAAACCAACCCAGAATCCAGGCATGGATATGCCAAAAAATGATACAGTTCTTATTACATAATCAGCCAGCTTGTTTTTATAAAGTGCAGATAAAATGCCAAGCGGAAGTGCTATGAGCAGCATCAGAAAGATGGACACGACCGCAAGTTTAAAAGTAGCCGGAAGTGTTTCAAATATCAAATCCAGCACCGGTTTATTGTACTTGTAGGAAATGCCAAAATCTCCTCTAATCACACCGGACAGCCAGCTAAAATACTGAAGCAGAAAAGGTCTGTCAAGTCCCAATTCACCCCTCACTTTCTCTACAAGTTCAGGAGAAGGAGTTACCCCTGTAGCATTCAGCATAAGCACTGCAGGGTCACCCGGTGAAAAATATGTAAGAGCAAATGTTAAAAATGTAATTCCAAATAGAACTGGAAACAAATACAACAATCTTTTAAATATGTATTTACGCATCCACCTCACCGCCTCTTTCCCTCAATGTCTCGAATACAGCGGCTGCATTCTACAATTTCCATGCACATATGCTGAACATAGGCGTAGTTCTATAGGCCATTTTTTCCTCTTCAGTGTATATCTTCTCTGAAATATCATTTTCCAGATCAACCTTTGAAAACCCGCACTTCATCAATACCTCTTCATCCCATGCAGGACGCAGCTTATAAGTCAGCGGAAGATCCCTCGCAATATTTTCACATACTTTAATCTGCTTTTCATGGATTTTGCAGTCATAGCCCAGTTTCAAAGCTGCATCCATGTCCCTGACATATCTATCCTGCAGCTCAGTGCAGCATAATCTAAGATACCAGTTTGCATCAAATATAATAAGCTTTCCTCCAGTCCTTAGAAGCTTAAACCAATTTTCATAGGTTCTAACGGGATTCTTTAATGTCCAGGTGACATTTCTGCTGATAATCAAATCAAAACTTTCCGGAGATAAATCAAGATTTTCCACATCCCCTCTTATAAAATCTATATTCACTCCCGCCACTTCTGCATTTCTTTCAGCTTCCTGAAGCATGGCCTCCGATCCGTCCACTGCAGTTACCTGATATCCCATCTGAGCCATGATAATTCCAAAAAAACCCGGTCCAGTTCCCACATCCAGTGCTTTTATATTCTCTTTCAAAGCAACCTTGTTTTTAATAATTTCACTCCAGCTATTCCTTTTGAAACTATTCATCTCTCCACTTATCATTTCACTGTATGTATCTGCCCTATTGTCCCAGTAATCTTGAATAATCGTCTCCACCAAATTCCCCCCTATCTAAAATCTTTTTTCCCACATATATATAAAACTCATTGTCATCCTGAGTATAAAATTGTTTAAAATTACGATAACCCCTTTTAATTAAATAGCAATACTCATGCCAAAATCACAAATATATACAGAAATTTTGTCAATACAGTACTATATCTCTACCATTATGAAAATAGCGACAAATTGTATTATTTAAACCAGTTAAAAAAATAAAGAAAAATATCATTATGAGATTATTTTTATTTCATAATGATATATTTGTTTCATTCTGATAAACGTAAAAATTCTTTTAATAAATTTATATTTTTCTTTCTTTGTTCAAAGAATTAAATATCAAGTCCATTATCACCCTATACAAAATTACACTTACAATTATAATCACAACGAAAAAAATATTTTCGCTCATCGGTAGGGCATTATATAGAATATATTTTAAAATAATAAAAAGCAATATAATTTCCACCATAAAAACTATCACAAGTAATAATTTCAATTTACTTTTGTCCACGGTAAAACTCCTTTTTCTACAACTTATTATATAGTAATAAAAGTCTAAGTATACTCTCAGACTCTTATTACTAATATCCTCATAATTACATTTTCTTCTATATTTACAGACAATAATTTATTCTACAACACCATGTTCTAAAAGTATCTTCTCAAGTTTTTCCTGAGACATAGGTTTTGGAATAGAAAAATCATTATTTTCTTCTATCGCTCTGGCAAGTGCTCTGTACTCTTCAGCCTGATCTGCATTTGAATCAAATTGTATTACAGTTTCCTTGTGAATTTCTGCCTTCTGCACCACATTATCCCTTGGGACAAAATAAATAAGATGAGTACCCAACTCCTCTGCAAATGCTTCCAGTAATTCTTTTTCATTGGTTACTTTTCTGCTGTTGCAGATAATTCCCCCCAGTCTCACTCCACCTTTTTTGGCATATTTCCTTATCCCTTTGGATATGTTGTTTGCAGCATAAAGTGCCATCATTTCACCGCTGGCCACAATGTATATTTCTTTGGCCTTTCCCTCACGAATAGGCATGGCAAATCCGCCGCATACAACATCTCCAAGTACATCATAAAATACATAATCCAGATCATCCGTATATGCTCCCAACCTTTCAAGCATGTCTATGGAAGTTATTATTCCCCTCCCAGCACAACCTACTCCTGGTTCAGGTCCTCCTGACTCAACACACCTTATGCCATTAAATCCTTCCTTTAAAATATAATTTAGTTCCACATCTTCTCCTTCCTGCCTTAGAGTATCCAGCACTGTTTTTTGTGCAAGTCCCCCTAAAAGAAGCCTGGTAGAATCCGCTTTGGGATCGCAACCTACCACCATAACCTTTTTGCCAAGTTCGGACAATCCTGCTGTCAAATTCTGTGTTGTAGTGGATTTACCTATTCCGCCCTTGCCGTAAATTGCTATTTGTCTCATGTAAATATTCCTCCTAATATTACTGTATTTGTCAGATTCAATTTTTTAATCATCAAAGCGATGTACATTTGCCAGAATCTTTGCTGCCCTAATTGGACAATCATCCCTATTTGCTGAACTTCCAAAGGTATCCTTTTCCACAAGATATTCGAGTATCCTTCCTCTTTTAGCATAGGATTTAAGCGCCTTTTCTATAGAACCACTCAAACTTATAGCTACAATATTCCTGTCATGAAGTACACTTACTGCTCCAGAGCCAATGTCGCTGGCCAATATTAATTTTACGTCACCCAGCAATTTTATAATCTTGTTTAACTTATCCTCTCCAGTTTTGGAATCATTGAGATGAACTTCCCGCGTCTCTATGAATTCATATTCTTCATTCTGATGAATTTCATAAACAAAGAATTTATCCGCCTTCCCAAAATGTTCATTTATAAAAATACCATCGCTACTAGCTACAGCAACTTTCGCCATATATTAACCTCCTCCACATTATGGTCGCACAAATTTGCTCAAGAAATCTTCTATAAGTGAAATTCCTCCACCATATCCTGTGTAAGTATCCCTTACGACAACGCGATTCTCTGCCGGAAATGTTACACTTAAATGTATCTGTCTTTTATTCTCAGCTTCGTATCTCTCCTGAGAACTTGCAAAAAGTACTCTGAAATAAGTATTTCTCAAATGTTCATGTATTTTATAAGAATCTATTTCAAAAATAACCTTAGGGCTAATTCCTCCAGTCTCAGCCACGGTGTCTTTGTCGCCAAGGCCCTTAAGCCTATCTAATATTCCTTCTCTGGTATCAGCTGGTGGATTGTCGTTTATAATCACAATCTTTGGAGTAAACCCCGCTTCATTTGTCAAAAATCTGGTAATTCCCACTGCTGTAGCTGAACCAGAGACTACGGCAAAGGGAAGCGATGCTGAAAATCGTGAGGAAACATCTCCTATGATGTTTAGGTCTTCATAAGCTTCTCTCTCCTCTTTTGCCACTACTTTCTCAATTCTTGATCTGGATATACCCAATCTTTCACCTATTACACGCAAAAACTCACTCGAATCCCTGGGTCCTACAGGTATATTGGGAAAATTTATATAAGGTATGTCAAATTTCTTTTTCAAAAGCCTTGCGGTTTTCCTCCCCACCCAGGGAGACACCACTATGGTGTATTCTGCCGCAGAAAGTTTTTTCAAACCCTCAAGTCCGCTGAAATCCCCTATTACCTGATTTGTTCTAAGCCCAATCTTATTAAGCAGTCTTCTTATTTCACGCAGATTTCCTCTCCAGAATATGTCCTGATAGGGTACAAAACCCAGTATATTTACCAGTCCTTTTTCCTTGGGCAAGGACTTAACTAGCTGCTGTTCAACAGCAGCTTCAAATACCGCTTC
This sequence comes from Clostridium aromativorans, assembly GCF_020908015.1. Taxonomy (NCBI): domain Bacteria; kingdom Bacillati; phylum Bacillota; class Clostridia; order Eubacteriales; family Clostridiaceae; genus Clostridium; species Clostridium aromativorans. The sequence continues at coordinate 59,513 of NZ_JAJJPB010000011.1, read as the reverse complement.
ATAGCCAAAATAGGTATTCCCCAAAAACCCGCTTGAATTGACGTATAATACAGGAGTTGGTTCCTCTGAAAATTCACTTACAACTCCTTCCACATCATCTCCAATCATCCCAGCAATGCATCCATTTGCCACAAAATAGAAATCTCCGTCAATTAGATCTATTGTAGAGCGAATCTCTTCCCTAAGTCTTGCTTCCCCTCCAAATACAACATCTCTTTCAGAAAGATTTGTTGAGGGTATACTCAACCCCCCAATATATCCCATCCCTTGCTCTCCTCCAGCAACTCTATAGTTAAGCATTTGATTCATTCCACAACCTATTCCCGAATTGATTATTGGTATAGCCCTATGGATATTTGTAATTACCGACAGTGCCCCTCCCAGTGCACAAGTATATTTAGGATTTTCTAAAATTTTTTTATCAGTTTCTACTTCTTGTAATTTTGTTTTTTGAATACTATTTGACAAACTTACCCTCTCCTCTTACTAAATTGAAAATACAAGATTTTAAGAAAAACCATATTTTATTTATTATGTTTAATTATAGAAATTAAATTCAACACCTAGCCTTGAATAATTTTATTGCCTACTTATTTATCACCCTGACTAGCATAAGGATTAAATTCATTTGTATATAAATCTGATGCCTTAACTTTTCCCTTGGGAATATAATTATACTCCTCTAATTTATCTATAAAATACTGGGCATCATTTTTTTTAACTAAACAATTAGCTCTAATATCAGTTACAGTATAATATTTTTCTACTAACGATGAATCTACATGTCTTTCCTTTGCAAGTTGAATGTGCATTTCTTTTCCTTTTTCTGGATTTTTCTTCAGCCAATTATTTACTTTTACAAATCCGGTAACAAGTTCTTTAACAGCTTCAGGATTTTCATCTATAAATTTTTGAGTAAGAAATAATCCACAATGATTAAGATCTCCTGGAAAAACATCATAAGTAGTAAATAAAAGACGATATTTTCCTGATTCTTCTACAGGCTTTTGCTCAAAATCATTCCAAGTTCCCACTCCAGCTAACTGCTTTTTTTCTAAGACTTGAAATACTGTTCCTTTTTGTACTGTAACCAATTTAACATCATCTGGAGATACTCCACCTTTTTTTAACCAATCCACCCAAGCATAATATTCGGTACTACCAGCTTGAATTCCACCAACCGATTTTCCTATTAGATCTTTTGGACTATGAATTGAGCTATCTTTTGGAACATAAAAATGAAAATTAGAATCATTTTTTCCTCCGTGGGCAGTAGCAACTGCTTTTAATTTCGCTCCTTTTGCTGTCGCACTAGCAGCAATAGAGTATTGAAGCATAGCTGCTTGAATACGGTCAGATGTAAGTGCTGAAAGAGTCTGAGGCCCTGTGGGTACACTTGAATCTACAATTTTAATGTTTTTAAAATATCCAAGTTTTTGCGCAATTACTAACGGATCATATGTTGTAATACCTCCTGATGTTCCCCAATATCCTGCTACATTTATAGTCACAACCTTATTTGACTTACCAGACGATGATTTCGAATTTTCTACACTGCTTGTTCCACATGCCGTTAGCCCCAACACCAATACTACAAAAACTACTAAAATTTTAAATGACTTTAGATATTTAAACTTGTTTTTCATAATAAACTCCTCTATTTTTTATAATTTCAATTACCTCTTAAATTTTATACATATTTCCAATGTGTCAATCGTTTTTCAATCCATACAAAAATGTTGTTAATAATCAATCCAATTAAAGCCATTGTGACAATGCCTGCCCACATATTGTCTGTTTGAAAAAGCATTTGCCAATTATTGATCGCATATCCAAGCCCATTAGTAGCACCAAGCATTTCACTAGTTACCAATAATATAAGTGATACAGAAGCACTATATCTTAATCCAGTAAAAATAGATGGAATGGACGATGGTAAAACCACTTTTCTAAATATTTTACCATTGGAGAGTTTTATAGATTTGGCACACTTTATATATAGTGGATCAACATTTCTAACTGCACTAGCTGTATTTAAAAAAGTGGACCAAAAACTGGCATAAGCTATTATGGCTATTTTTGATGCCTCCCCTATTCCAAGTAAAAGAATAAATAGTGGTAAAATAGTCATAGTGTTTACTTGTCTCAAAGTAGAAAACAAAGGATCCATATATTTTTCAAATTTCTTAAACCATCCCATAAAAAAGCCTAGTGGAATAGCTAGAATCATTGCTATACCAAATCCACATATGGCTCTACTCATGCTAATAATTATTGCCCTTATCAATTCGCCTGATATAATGAGTTTTATAAATGCATACGCAATTGTAGATGGAGGCGGAATAAATACGGGATCAATTAGATTTAAACGTGGTGCAATTTCCCATACAACTAAAACAACAATAATAACAATAGTTCGTTGATAAATATTTGAAGATATTGATTTAATTCTGTCAATGCTTTTATTTATTTCCGAAAATCCATTTTTTTGCATTCTTTTTACCCCACTAGTTTAAAAATTTTTTGACTTTATAACTTCTTCTTTTATCAAATTCCACAATTCTTGACGAATTTGTACAAACTCTTTCGACGATCTAATATCTTCATTTTGCAACCTGGAATGACGGGACAATGATATTCTTACAATTTTTTTTATAGTACCCGGTTTTGCTGTCATAATCACCACTCTATCCGCAAGAAATACCGCTTCATCAATGCTGTGAGTTATAAATATTATTGTCTTATTTGTTTCATTTCTTATTCTGAGAAGTTCTCTCTGTAAAATTTCCCTGGTAAGAGAGTCCAGAGCCCCAAAAGGCTCATCCATAAGCAGTATATCAGGATCAAAAGACAATGCTCTTGCAATAGCTGCCCTTTGCTTCATGCCACCACTCAATTGATGTGGGTAATGATCTTCAAACCCTGAAAGTCCTACCAGTGCTAAAAGTCTATTTACAATTTTATCTCTTTCCTTTTTTTTCACATTTAGACTTTCTAGTACAAATCCCACATTCTCAGCAGTTGTAAGCCATGGGAACAATGCATATTGCTGAAAGACTATTCCCCTATTTAGACCTGGCCCATCCACTGCTTTACCATCAATACTGACAGCACCTTCTGTTGGTTTGGAAAGTCCAGCAAAAATATCAAGAAGCGTAGTCTTACCGCAACCGCTCGGGCCCACAATCACAAGAAACTCTCCTTTTCTTACCTCAAGGTTGATATCATCTAATATGGTTACAGTAGAACTTTCACCGCTTTTCTTTTTGTTTATAACAAATTTTTTCACAATATTTTTAACTTGCAATTTGACATCAGTGTTGAAATCGGGTTGTAAAATATTCTCAACTGCTTCTTCGCTCATCTTAAAACCCCCTAGACAGACTTTTTTCCAGAATATACCTTTTCTTTAACATAGGTATCAATATCATGTTCATACCACCATGACTTATATGGACTTGGCGTCTCTCTATGCAATGTTTTATTCAATGAAGGATTATTTAAAGCACGCTGTAAAATATATCCATAATTTAATACTCCCCTAAAGAAAAACTGATTTGACTGAGGTGAAAAATCAGAAAGGAAAGAATGATTCCTTGCCTGACTGCACTCTCTTTTGTAAAGTCCCATAAATGCACAAACTGTATGAATATCTGGTTTTAGCCTATTAATCAAATGACTTTGTTCAAAAGGCTGATGGTCTGAAGCATGTACTTCAAAATCACCGATTTCATTATATACCTGTTCAAATTCATCCACTATATTGTGATCCAATTCTAGTGTATTTACAGCTGCCACATTAATACCCAATTCAGTAGCAAATTTTGGAATAAACACAGCCCTAGCTTGCCCTGCTGAGACATAAATGCTTCTTGTCTTTTTACCTTTAATTGATTCTTTAAGTTTTTCTAATCTGGGTAATACAAAATTCAATTCTTCTTTGATAAGCTGTTCCACTTCTTTTTCTTTACCTGTATATTTCGCTATATTTCTAAACCATATCTTGGTATTTTCAATACCAAGTGGAGCAGGATCCGTAAAATAAGGAGTTCCATAATTCTCATAAAGAGCTTTCTGCATATACTCTCCATATGACTGACATGTAGGAGCAATCACTGCTGCTTCTGAAATTTCCTTCAATTCGTCTACTGTGGCAAAATCAGGAATAAACCTTGCTTTCAAACCAATTTTATTGAACATTCTCACTAAATCATTTTTATCTCCCAGAGTTACACTCATCGGTGCTATAATACCAACAACATCTTTTTGTCTCTTCTTAGGCTTTTGAACTATATACTTCACTATAGCATGAGAAGAACTATCAAAAGCACTCTGGGATATCTGAGATCTGAAACCCTCACAGTGAACAGGTACAAGTACAGGTTTCACTTCATGTTGAGCCGATGCCACTATACCGTCTATATCATCACCCATGACTCCTGATGTACAGGAACAAGCAATTATAATTGCCTTTGGATTATATCTTTCAGTTGCTTCTGTTATTGCTAATCTGAGTTTTTTTTCACCTCCAAACACAATATCACTTTCTGTAAGGTTGCTGCTCACTGCATGAAGCTCCACATCTCCATTCCATGCCCTAAATTTTTCAGGAATTCCCTGGTATATCTCTTTATATGCATTCGTACCTTGAGCGCACCCTACAGGTCCATGAACTATAAGAGCGGAATCCCTGATTGTTACAAGTCTTCCCACAGTTTGAGTTAAAAGGCATCCAGTTCCTTGTTGAAATTTACGTTCACGCCAAGGCAGCTCGTCACCAAGATGTCTGCCATTTATCAAATCACTTACTTTTCCCGAAAAAGCCTTAACAGTTCCTAAACGATCTTCTCTAATTGGGCTAGTGCTTTGATCGAGATTTATTTCCTTTTTTTCCTTACCTGCCATAATAATTATTCCTCCTATTTTATAATATAATTTTTATACTTAACTTAATCTCTTGTACTCTTAAAATTTAAAGCATGTACTTTCATTATTTCGATTTTTAAAGTCTTTTAAATATTTGATACCTATGGTATAATAATGTCGTGTTTAAAAAGCTCTGACATAATATATGTTATCTTTCTTAATTATTTGGTCATTTTTAATGAAAGGTTAACACATTATGTTGGGGTTTTTCTATCTGTAGATTATGCTAAAATAATTAAATAGCACAAGAGATTAAATGAAAGAGACTGATCAAATTTTTGATTTGATCAGTCTCTCGTTTATCTAGTCGACTAATTTGGCTAAACTAAATTTTATAAAATAAAAAAACTTCCCTCTGAGAAAATGCAGGAAGTTTCAATCCTTGTATTCTCTCATCTTTCAGGTTCTCCACCTGCTGGAATTGGCACCACACATTCTAATGAAAAATGTCGGTTGCCGGACATCATAGGGCCAGTCCCTCTGTCTCTCTAGATAAGAAATTTTTTAACTATTTTTAAAATTCATTGTCTATGTCTATCACATTTCATATTTATTTATTGATATTTAATATACACTGCTACAATTATCCTGTCAATATTTTTTTATAAATTTTTTCGAAAAAAATAATGTAAACCTTAACTTCAAAAGTAAGATAGACACTTATTTACAAATCATCCTATTTTAGTCATGCAAACACATTTATAATGCATTTTCCTTTAAATTTGACTACAAGCTAAAACACTTTCAACTTGTTAAGACAAAGAAAGCATATATAGTTGACTAATCAACTATATTATGCTATTGTATACTGTGGAAACAGGAAGGAGATATTATGGACAGCAGTAATGTATCAGTCTTGATTAAATTGACCAACAATATATACAGGTGTACACAAATGTATGTTGACAAAAGGCTTAAAAAATTCAACCTGACTACAGGTACATATCCCTATTTGCTCGTGCTAAAAAGATGTAAAGGCATAAACCAAAATGAACTGAGCAGGGAACTCAATATAGACAAGTCTCTTTGTTCCAGAACTGTTAAAAAGCTGATAGGGTTGAATTATATAAGGTTGGAGGAAAATAAAGAGGACATAAGGGCCCATAAATTATATATAACAAATAAAGCAGAAGACGTGATACCTAAAATCATTGAAATCATACAGGAATGGATTCATATTTTAGTAGAGGGAGCCGATGATCAGGAAACTGCAATTTCCATAGAATTTTTAAAACGAGTTTTGAATAATGGGACTATATATAGAGAAAAATGCTGTGAAAGGATGAATAAAATTTGAATAATACTGACAAAGTGACATACAAGAGAAGGTGGATAATTCTGTTCACCGTTCTTTCTGCCACATTTATGTCTACTTTAGACGGAAGCATTGTAAATGTGGCCTTGCCGGATATGTCTTCCAAACTGCACACACCTATGGCAGGCATTGAATGGGTTGTGACGGGATTTTTAATAGTTATTGCAGCCACTATTTTAATTTTTGGAAGACTAGGTGATATAAAGGGTAAGACCAGGGTATTCAGTTTTGGAGTAATACTGTTTGTCCTTGGTTCTTTTCTATGTGGTTTGAGCAATTCGCTTGTATTTTTAATAGCCGCCAGGTGCATACAGGCTGTTGGCGCCTCTGCAACCATGGCTACCAACCAGGGAATTATAACCCAGGTTTTTCCTCCCAATGAACGGGGCAGTGCACTGGGCATATTGGGAACATTTGTGGCCTTAGGTTCTATGGCAGGACCACCTCTAGGAGGTTTTATCGTTTCGGCTTTCAGCTGGAAATATATATTCTGGATAAACGTGCCTATAGGAATAGCCGTATTTATAATAGGTCTTAAGATATTTCCAAAATCTCATAGAACAGATGAAAGCCTGGACGGAAAAGGTTCTCTTTTGTTTATGATATCCACTGTACTGTTATTTGGCGCCTTGGTTCAGGGACAGAGCACAGGATATAACAATCCAATTATGATCTCTGCATTCATAATATCTGCTATAACTTTCATCATATTTATTATTATAGAGAGTAAAACGGAACTGCCCCTTCTGCAATTAAACATTTTCCACAACAGCCTGTTTTCCATAAGCATAATCTGCGCTTTTATTTCGTTTTGTGCCATAGGTGCCTCCAATATAATATTGCCCTTTTATTTTCAGGATACAATGAAGCTCTCGCCGGCAGCCACAGGACTATTTATGATGGTATCACCTATAGTACTTTCTATAGTGGCACCTTTAAGCGGGCATATGTCAGATAAAATTGGTTCGGAAGTGCTCACATTATTGGGACTTTCCATTACCAGCCTAGGATTGTTTTTAATATCCACCATAAGTGAAATTTCACCCTTAACTATGATAGTCATTTACATAATTATCATGACTATAGGGAACGGAATGTTCCAGTCACCTAACAACGTACTCGTTATGTCTACTGTATCAAAGGACAAACTTGGTATTGCAGGCAGCGTAAATGCACTTGTGAGAAATTTGGGATTTGTTGTCGGGACATCTCTTGCTACCCTCCTTCTATACAATAGAATGAGTCATAAAATGGGATACAGAGTAATTGACTATATAAAGGGAAGAGATGATGTATTCATCTACGGGATGAAATATGTATATATATCTGCAGCTTTATTTTGTATTATAGGAGTATGTCTAACAGGTTTTAGACTCTATAACAATAGGATTAAAAGAAATCGTAGCAATATTAATTAGCTTAGATGATAACTTTCTCACAGGCAAAAGGGACTGAGCAAATTTTTTGACTTGATCAGCCCCTGCTTGTCCAGGCAAATGCATGAAATATAACAGATATCTTATTATTCATTTTTTTCCAGAAAATAATGTAATAAATACAATTATCACCACTACAACACCACAGACACTTATTATACTGCACAATATGATTAAACTCTTTATCATTTTTCCATTCACCTGTCTAATTATTTTATAACTTATAATCTTTCTTCTCCATACATTTTACCAGATGAAGTACTGCAAAACCACTTTTTAAAGTAATTTTGCAGTACTTCTCTTTTTTATCATTTTGAATAAATCATTTTATAAAAGTTTTATAATATCAAAATTATCTTGAAGCAAAGTCCAATTTTGCGGGAATGGGAAACCAAGAGCCCAGTAACTAATGCCTCTCAGCCTATAATCCTTAACCGTATCAAATTTTGCCTGGGCACTTCTTGCATCTTCGAACCACACCTGATGCTGCCTTCCCTGTTCATCGATATAGTTATAAAAAGGTGTCTGGCTGACTGGATCAAATTGTATAGCCACTTGATATCTGACTGCCCTTGCCACAGCTTCCTGCATGCTAAAGGTCTCCGCCTCCATACCCGGTAGATGAGGAACAATCCAGTCCCTGGCGTAGAGTTGAAAACCAAATAAAATTTTTTCTCTCGGTATAACAGTGACTGCATAGTCAAGCACCTGTTTTATTCTATTTAAAGGCGAAATAGCCTGTGGTGGTCCAAGCCTGTAGCCCCATTCATAAGTCATAAGTACAACAAAATCCACAATCCTTCCATGAGCCTCATAATCATGGGCTTCATACAACAATCCCTGCTGTCCTGGCCCCGTCTTGGGAGCCAATGCAGTGGATACAAAAAAATTTTCCCTGTGAAGTCTTTCGACTGTGAGTTCAAGAAATGTATTGTAATTTTCTCTATCTGATGGAAGCACATTTTCAAAATCAATATTCACTCCTAAATACCCCTTATTTCTCATTATATCAAGTATATTGGTGATAAGATTTTCTCTGATGCTCTCATTGGACAGAACCACATGTGCCAGGTTATGGCCAAGTTCCGTAGCTGTAAAATTTGTTATAGCCATCATGGGAACTATATTTTCAGCATAGGCAGCATTTATTAGTGCAGAATCATCTATGGTCTCTAAGCTGCCATCCTCTCTGATTCTGTAAGCAAATGGGCTCAAATAGGTTAGATAATCTCCCACTTCTCTTACAACATTAGAAGAATTTTCAGTAAAATCATAAATATAACCATTTACATATATAGAAGGTCTTTGCCTTGGAATAACAATTACAGCTCCTGGGTATATAAGAGATGAATCCTGGATATTGTTTGTATTCATTAACCTTTCCAATGAAATACCGTATCTTTCAGCAATCTGCTCTAAAGTTTCTCCTTGTTTTATCTGATATCTGGTTGCAGGAATATATAATTGAAGCCCAGGATAAATATTTTGCGGATTGATTATCCTATTTGCATCTACAATGGCCTGCACAGAAATTCCATAGTTTTGAGCAATCTGCCATAAGGATTCTCCTGTTTTTACAACATGAACAGTATCCTCCACAGGAATTATCAATGACTGTCCAACAAGTAGACTGTTAGGATATTGAAGTCCATTAGCGCTGATCATTTGAGCAGTTGAAACATTATAATAATTTGATATTGTCCAAAGTGAATCCCCCGGTTTAACTACATAAATAAGCACAAAAAGCCTCCTATTATCACTTCATATATTAATTTATGTAGATAATCCAGAAAAAGTTCTTATAATAACTCAATCAATTCTTCAAAAAATCCAGGGCTGTTTGAGCATAAACAGAGGACCCCACGACAAGACAATTTTCATCGACAATAAAATGATTGGAATGCTGAGAATACATCCACCCTTTCTCCTTGTTTCCTCCACCAAGTATCATAAAAGTCCCAGGTACTTTCTCAAGGTAGGTTGAAAAATCTTCAGAGCCCATGACGGGCGGTATTTGAATTACATTTTCTTCTCCTATTACTTTGACTACAGACTTTTTAACCAGCTCAGTAGAATCAGTCTCATTAATCGTAGGGCTGCAGCCATTTTTATATTCAAATTCAGCCTTGCAGCCATAGGCATCACATACATTGTCTATCATTCTTTTCATCCATTTAGGTATCATTTTTCTGGAATAATCTGAAAATGCCCTGTTTGCTCCAGTCATTTGAACTTTTCCAGGAACAACATTGAATCTCTCCCCTGCTTTTACAGTTCCCACATTTATAACTATGGGATTCCTGGCATCATTGAATCTGCTGACAATGGTCTGGAATCCTTCCATGATGGCTACTGCACAGGGCATTGCATCCACTCCCTGCCAGGGTGAAGAACCATGGCATGATTTCCCCTCTATAGTAAGATTCCATACATCTATAGAAGCCATTAGAGGTCCTTTTTGAACTACTACTTTTCCGGTTTCAATCAATCCAAAAGTATGCATGCCAACAATCATATCCACCTTTGGATTTTCAAGAACTCCATGTTCTATCATATATGCAGCACCAGCTCCAGCTTCCTCTGCAGGCTGAAAGATGAACTTGACACTTCCCGACAACTCATCTTTTAAATCAGATAATATTTTTGCGGCCCCCAGGAGTTCTGTGATATGTGTATCATGTCCACAGGCATGCATATAGCCCGGATTTTTTGAACTGTATGGGAGCCCTGTATCCTCTGTAACTGACAATGCATCGATATCAGCCCTAAGTCCAATGACCCTGCCTTGCCTTTTACCTTCCAATAGTCCAATTACTCCAGTTTTTCCCGTAAGTACTGTTTTTATACCCATTTTACTGAGTTTCTCAGCAATAATTTTTGAGGTCTTCACTTCTTCAAAAGAAGGTTCAGGCTGCATGTGAAAATCCCTTCTGAGGTCCACCATCCAGGGTTTAATTTTTTGAGCTTCTTCCATGATGGCCATTTTTATCATCTCCGAACTAGATAATTCTCATTAAAACTTTGACGATTCTTTTTATTTAAAGAAGGTTTAATATTTGGAGGTATGGGGCATATATATTTTTCTCCGTGAAGTCTTTCTTTTAATTCTCTTTTAGCTTTATCAATTAGCTCAGGTTTTTCAAATAGCTCCAATGCAGAAAGTGCCATAACTTTTCCTGCCATCAGCATACTTTTGTGACAAAACTCGGCTTTTACCTGAGCTACCACCTGCCAGGAATGTCCCGGTGTTCCAAATGCATAACAGGCTGTAAAACACTGTGCTGTGGGTACAACCCAGCTCACATCACTCACATCTGAAGAGGCATGAATTATATTCTGGCTCTCTCTATAAGGTATAATAAAATCCGCAATAGCTTTTTTTCTCAATTTGTCTTTGAGTTTATCATCCAGGGAGACGGGAAAATAATTTTTCTGCTCTTCTGTCAACGTACTTCTTATGGCTTCAGCATATTTGAGATCTTTTTCGTCTGGGACAACAGGTCCTATTTCCAGCATCTTTTCATACATTATCTTGCTTAAAGTGCTGTTTATGATGAGATTTGAAAGAGCATTGTCAAAAATCACTTTCACTCTGGTACCTGTCATAAGTGCGGCTCCTCTGGCAATACTTTTAATTCTCTCGTAAATATCCTTTGTCTGGCCCACTTTAGGTGCTCTCACCAGATAAAGTACTTCTGCATAGGATTGTACAACATTAGGTGAAGATCCGCCGCTGTTTGTGATGGCATAGTGTATCCTGGCGTCCTGAATTACATGTTCTCTCAAATAATTTACGCCTATATCCATAAGCTCTACTGCATCCAGTGCACTTCTTCCAAGGTGGGGACAGTCGGCCGCGTGGGAACTTACACCATAAAATCTGAAATAAGCTTCTATATTAGCAGTCATACTGCTGCCCAGTACTGTATTTATGCTTTGTGGATGCCATCCAAAGACTGCATCCACTCCATCAAATACTTTCTCACGAACCATATAGGTTTTACCTGAGCCACCCTCTTCTGCAGGGCATCCAAAATAACATATAGTCCCGCTCATATTGTGCTTCTTAAGATAATCTTTAACTGCCACTGCAGCCGCTAGAGAGCCCGCCCCCAGTGCATTGTGTCCACATCCATGTCCATTTCCATTTTCAACTATGGGTTCCTTTGTGGCAATTTTTCCTCCTTGACTTAAATTGTACAGTGCATCATATTCGCCCAGGATTCCGATTACCGGACTGCCACTACCGTAAACCGCTTTAAATGCAGTGTCAATTCCCGCTGCATTTCTATGAACTGTAAAACCTTCTTTTTCAAGCACATTATATAAAAGCTGGCAGGATTTAAATTCTCTAAAGCTGTTTTCAGCAAATTCCCATATTCTATCACTTACATCAATAAATAAATTCCTTTTTTCTTCTACAATATCTATTATTTCATCTTTATTTGCCATAAAATTATGCCTCACTTCTTAAAAATTAGTTATCTTTCATTTGTCGGATCAAAGGCATCTCTCAACCCATCACCAATGAAGTTAAATGCTAAAACAGTAATTACAATCATAATTCCTGGTGGAAACCAAAGCCATGGTTTTGTAGTCAAAACCGTAATAGCCTGGGCATCTGTAAGCATATTTCCCCAGCTTGCTGTAGGAGGCTGTACTCCCATACCTAGAAAGCTAAGTGAAGCTTCATATATAATAGCCCTGGCAATTCCGAAAGTGGCATTTACAAGTATTGGCGCCATAGTATTCGGAAGTATATGAGAAAACAATATTCTAGGGGTACTAAACCCCAGTGCTACAGAAGATCTTACATAATCCATTTCTTTGATTGAAAGTACATTTCCTCTTACCAAACGTGCTACACTAGGCCATCCAAGAAAACCCAAAACCCATATAATATTCCAAAGGCCCGGACCCACAATGCTCACTACAACCAATATGAGCATCATCTGGGGAAATGACATGAAAATATCTGTTATACGCATGATAATCATATCTACCTTTCCACCAAAATATCCTGATATAAGTCCGAGAACTGTACCTATGCCCACACTTAAAATCACTGTTCCAATACCAACAACGAGAGAAACACGTGCAGCATATATAAGACGGCTCATCACATCTCTTCCTACCTGATCAGTTCCAAGGATATGTCCTGCAGAAGGTGAGGCACCAAAAGAATTCTCTACGGCATACGGGCTTTGTGGAGCCAACAATGGAGCAGCTACTGCAATTACAGCTAATATTGCTATAAATATAACTCCGGTTACAGCCATTTTATGTTTCTTAAAACGCTTTAGAATCAAGCGCGCATAATTTTCACTAGATTCGGTGGCCTCAATAGCTAAATCGCTTGAACCATTTTTTAATTCCGCTTCCATTTTGCTCATAATATTAACCTCCTAGTTATATCTAATACGCGGATCAACAATAGAATATATAACATCAATTAATAGATTTGCTACTATAACAACTACTGAACCAAATAGAATAAGACCCATTAAAGTAGTATAATCACGACTCATTACAGAGGCTATAGTGAGCTGCCCTATCCCCGGCCACTGAAATATCTGTTCAGTAACTACAGATCCTCCTAATAAAGTTACAATTTCTACACCCGTTATAGTTATAACAGGCAGTATTGCATTTTTAAAAGCATGTTTGTTTATAACTATAGATTCCTTTAGGCCCTTTGATCTTGCAGTACGAAGATAATCCTGATTCAGCACTTCAAGCATACTGGAGCGTACATATCTTACAAGTGTTCCCGCTTCATTTACTCCAAGGACAACAGCAGGTAATATCAAATGCCTCAGTCTGTCCACAAAACCATTATCCTGTCCCAGTGTTATCATGCCTCCAGAAGGCAATAATTTTAACTTCAATGAAAAAATATATATAAATACAAGACCTAGAAAAAAAGTTGGAACTGATATTCCAATAAGTGATCCTGTTGTAGAAATATAATCTAATTTTGAATACTGTTTAGTAGCACTCAATACTCCAAGTGGAATGGCAATGACAAATCCAATGAGAAGTGCAGCCCCCATGAGAACAAAAGTAGGAAGTATTCTCTGACCAATTAATTCGGATACAGGTTGGAAAGATGTCATTGAATACCCTAAATTCCCATGAAGCACATTTCCTAACCAAGCTAAATACCTGGCATACAACGGTCCATTTAAGCCAAGTGCAGCTTTTCTAGCCGCAATATCAGCTGCTGTGAGATTTGGATCAACCATTTTGTCCAGCGGACTGCCTGGTGCCATATTTATAATTACAAAACTTATTATAGTTACACCAACTAATACTGGAATACTTATCAATATTCTTCGTAAAATATAGTTACCCATTTAAAAGTCCTCCTTAAATAACATTAGCTAAAAACTATCTTGAAAAAAGCAAGCCGACAGATGTTTCCCATCTGCCCCTTCTACTTGTTTTAACTCCGGTATGTCCTTATCGCATAAATTTTTCTTGGCAAATTTACACCTGGTATGAAATCTACATCCCTGTGGTGGATTAGCTGGACTAGGTACATCCCCTTCCAATATGACTCTCTCTTTGTTTCTCATATGTGGATTAGGTACTGGATAGGCACTTAAAAGTGCCTTAGTATAAGGATGTCTGGGATTTTTAAAAATTTCATCCGTGCTTGCAAGTTCTACAATTTTTCCCAAATACATAACTGCAATTCTATCACTTATATATTTTACTGCCCCTAATCCATGAGCTATAAAAAGATAGGTGAGATTTAATCTCTTCTGCAAGTCTTTTAAAAGATTTAACACTTGTGCCTGAGTAGACACATCAAGTGCAGATACAGGTTCATCACAGACGATGAGCTTGGGTCTCAGTGCAAGAGCCCTTGCAATACCCACACGCTGTCTCTGGCCCCCAGAAAATTGATTTGGATATCTGTTTTTAAAATTTTTGGGAAGCTCTACCTCATCCAAGAGCTTGTCAATTTCCTCAGATATTTTGTCTTCAGAAACAATTTTATGAACTTTAAGAGGTTCCGCCAGTATATCATAGACACGTTTTTTAGGGTTCAGCGAAGAATATGGATCTTGAAATATCATTTGTAAATCGGTGCGAATACTGCTCATGCGTTTATTGGAATACCCTGCAATATCTTCATTATTAAAAACTATACTTCCTTCAGTGGGATTTTCAAGTCTTACAATTGTACGTCCCATCGAAGATTTTCCGCATCCTGATTCTCCCACAAGTCCCAAAGTCTCCCCTTGATATATTTCCAAATCCACACCATCTACTGCCTTTATATATCCAACTGTCTTGGATAAAATGCCCCTTTTTATAGGGTAATAGGTCTTCAATTTTTTAATGGAAAGCAAAGGCACTGGTGCTGCCTGTTTCTCTATGTCTTTAATCATAAGCTATATTGCCTCCTTATCTACTTCCTCCACATTTTCAGCTAAAAAGCATCGTACTTTATGACCCTCTCTATTAGAACTTAAAGCTGGCGTCTCCATCTTGCATCGTTGAGATGCATAAGGACAGCGATTATGAAACCTGCATCCAACTATCCCCTGATAAGTAGATGGAACCATCCCTTTTATAGATTCCAGACGTTCATCGGATTTTGCATCAATTTGAGGAATTGACTTTATAAGTGCCCTTGTATAAGGGTGTTTTGGATTGTCAAACAGAGTGAAAACATCCGCTTCTTCAACTACCTGTCCAGCATACATTACAATAACCTTATCTGCCATTTCTGCTACAACTCCCAAATCATGGGTAATAAGCATAACCGACATTTTCATTTCTTTTCTGAGCTTTTTAATCAAATCTAAAATCTGAGCCTGAATGGTAACATCCAGTGCAGTAGTGGGTTCATCTGCAATCAAGAGTTCAGGTTTGCAGCAAAGCGCCATTGCAATCATCACTCTCTGTCTCATTCCTCCAGACAGTGTGTGAGGATAATCATTTATTATTTTGTTTGCCCTTGGTATACCTACCAGTTTCAGCATCTTCACTGCACATTCCTCTGCTTCTTTATGGTTCATGTTCTGATGCAGCTTTATAGCTTCCGTTATCTGATCTCCTATGGTAAAAATAGGATTTAAAGATGTCATTGGTTCCTGAAATATCATGGATATTTTATTTCCCCTGATGTCTCTCATCTCTTTATCTTCCAAATTTACGAGATCTATATTGTCAAACTCTATCTCACCATTTTTTATATACCCTCTTTTGCCTAAAAGTCTCATTATAGATAGAGAAGTTACACTCTTACCACATCCTGATTCTCCAACTATTCCCACTGTTTCCCCTCGATTTATATCAAAACTCACATCTTCTACAGATACAACTTCTTTTTTATTGGACTTAAATGCCGTCTGGAGGTGTTTTACCGAAAGCAAACAACTCATAATATTTACCATCCTTTCTATAATTTTATAATAAATTCTACTGTATTTTATATTGCAAAAGATTATAGTCTTTAATAAACGTATAATCTTTTGCATAGATCAATTATTTTTACTATTTACTCTGTACATCCCATTTATATACATCAATGAACATACCGTAGTTCTTAGGTTTTCCATAAGTTACTCTCTTATTTACAGCTTTCAGCTGGTTCTGAACATATACTGATGGACAAGGTAAATCCTGCGCAAATATTTCCTGTACTTTATCATAAGTTGCTTTTACCTGAGCTGGATCAGTCTGATGTAAGCCGTTTGAAAGCAGGCTGTCCATTTCCGGATTGCTGTACTGTGACAAATTAAGTCCCTGTCCAGTTTTTAATATAGACGATACATCAGGATTCATAGGATAAACAGGTATACCTACCAGATATATATCAAAATTATGTTTTTTAGCTGTAGCAAGGCTTGTAACAAAATCATACTTTTGAGGATTAACTTTTATTCCCACACTCTGCAGGTTCTGAGTTATAATATCTGCTACCTGTTCACGAACTTTGTTTCCTGTAGGTATATCAAAGTTTATTGCCTTATTTGGATCCCATCCTGCTTCCTTCAAAAGTGCTTTAGCTTTTTCAGTATCATGAGAAGTAGGCTTTAAATCTTTATTTACAAATTTACTTTCCTTCAAATATGGCAGCTCGATTATTTGTCCCTGACCCTTTAATAAACTGTTTATTATCATATTTCTGTCTATAGCATAGGAAATAGCTTTCCTAACCTTTGGATCGGTTATAGTCTTTGTATTTATCATCAAAGTCTGAATAGTACTTTGAACTCCCTTTGAATCAGTGGTCAAATTGCTCATACCTTTTACCTTGCTGTAATCTTCAAAAGGTATCTGTCCTAAGTTAGGGTCATTCATGTCAATTTCTCCGCTCTGCAGCTGAGCAGTTATATTAGCTCCAGGCATTATTTTGAAAATCAACCCATCAAGTTTAGGTGTGCCTTTAAAATAGCCTTTATTGGCTGTAAACTGTACATACTGATCTTTTACATATTTTTCAAGTGTAAATGGTCCATCGCTTACTGTTGGCTTTTGAATGAAAGAACTCTGATAGATCTTTTCCGGTGCAGTACTCTGAAGTACGTGTTTAGGAAGAGCCTTAAGCTTAGTTCCAATTGTATCTTCAAACAGTGTCAATTCCATAGGCTGCTTTGTAGTGATTGTCATGGTGTGGTCGTCAACTTTTTTCACACCAGATATATCTGTACCCCCTGCAGCATTTTTCCCTTTTTCATCCAAACCTTCAACTATGTTAAAATTTGATGCCACAGTGGATGGAACTTTAGGGTTGGATATAAGACCAATAGTATACAATTCATCATCTACTGTTACAGGCTTCCCGTCACTCCATTTCGCCTTTGAATTGAGTTTAATTGTAAATGTCTTATTGTCCTTAGTTGTAATGGAATCGGCCAGCATAGGCTTATATTTCATATCGTCATCCAATTCTACTAGAGCTTGAAATAATAGTCCACAGCTTACTTCCTGGGCTACGTCTGTCCACTCCAAAGGATTGAAACCACTTGGTGCATTCATCATTCCTATATTAATGATCTTTTTCTCTCCTCCAGAACTTCCGG
This sequence comes from Clostridium aromativorans, assembly GCF_020908015.1. Taxonomy (NCBI): domain Bacteria; kingdom Bacillati; phylum Bacillota; class Clostridia; order Eubacteriales; family Clostridiaceae; genus Clostridium; species Clostridium aromativorans. The sequence goes on along the minus strand of NZ_JAJJPB010000011.1, from coordinate 41,793 downwards.
AACTTCCACCTGAACTTCCACAGGCAGGTAAAATAAGTGCAAGAATACATACCAGCGAAATTAATATTTTACTTTTAATTCCCTTATTTCTTTTCATTCTAGTCATCCTCCCAAAATTATACTAAAAAAACAAATTCAAATGAATGTTTTTATAAAAATATCACCATTTATTATTCAATTCAATAATATTTTAATATTTTTATGTTATATTTTTTATTATTTTCTTATATAATCATTCTATTTTTTTAAATATTATCAATCATGTATACGTTTAATGAATATAAATTACGGCATTTATTCATAATTGCAAATTATCATGTGCTTTTAAAAAATTTTTAAATTTAAATTTTCTTTTTCCCATTTAAAAAAGCATAATTAATTCACTAATGTGATATTAATCATGCTTTACCTATTCAATAATAATTAAGAATATATATATATAATTTTTTAATAATTTCTACATTTGATTTAAAATAATTAATCCTCGGTGCTGTCCCATGCCATTTTAGCCAGCGGAAATGGTTTTAAAGCCCTGTCCAATATTCCCTGAACATATGCAATCAAAATGCCGTAGTTGACTATAGGTACATTGAATTGTTTTGCAGTATTTATCCTGTAAATCATAGCAGATCTATTCAACATACACCCGCCGCAGTGAACTACGAGTGCATATTTTTTTATATCATCTGTAAAAGAAACGCCTGAAGAAAACTCAAAATCTATCTTCTTCCCCGTGATCTGCCTTATCCACCTGGGTATCTTCACTTTTCCTATATCATCGGACTGTCTATGATGGGTACATCCCTCTGCAATCAATACCTTGTCACCATCTTTTAATTTTTTTACAGCTTTTACTCCCTTTATAAGTTCCACCAGATCTCCCTTATATCTGGCAAACAATATGGAAAAAGATGTCATTAAAATATCTTTGGGAGTATCTGCTGAAACTTTTAAAAATACCTGGGAATCCGTAATCACCACTTTAGGTTTTTTGCCCAAATTCTCCAAAGTCTCTCTGAGCTCATATTCCTTTGTCACCACCGCCATGGCATCGCTTTCCAAGATATCCCTTATGGTCTGCTGCTGTGGAAGTATGAGCCTTCCCTTAGGTGCCGCCTTGTCAATTGGAATGACGAGCACCACAAAATCTCCGGGGCTTATCAGATCTCCTACTATTTTAAATCTATCTTCATCCTGGGGCAATATACCTGCTATTTCATTTCTCAGCTTCTTAATTCCTTCACCTGATACAGCAGACACCGATATTACCGGAGCATTAAATTCCTCTTTTACATTTTTGATATAATTATTATCCTTCTTTAGGATATCTATTTTGTTCAGTACCACTATAAGCGGTATGTCCTTATCTTTTATTTCATTTATTATATATCTGTCATAATCGGTAATTCCAAGAACAGAATCTATCACCACCAGAGAGATGTCAGTTTTATTCAGTACCTCCACGGTCTTCTTCTTTCTCAAATGCCCCAATTTGCCTTCATCATCAAGTCCTGCCGTATCTATTATCACACAGGGTCCTATAGGTAAAATCTCCATGGATTTATAAACTGGATCTGTAGTAGTTCCCCCTACATCCGATACTATAGCTATATCCTGCCCGGTTATTGCATTTATAATACTTGATTTCCCTGCATTTCTTTTTCCAAACAGGGCTATATGTACTCTCACAGATCGGGGGGTTTCATTTAAGCTCATAATTACACCTCCAAATATTTATATGCCAGGTATCCCTGGTTTTGTAAGCTGATATGGATTCATTATCTCATCTATTTTTTCCTCTGTCAGCACTTCTTCTTCCAAAAGCACTTTTTTTATTGTCTTGTTTTCTCTCAATGCCTTTTTTGCCAGTTGTGCAGCCCTGTCATAGCCTATATAGTGCACAAGAGCTGTTACCAACGCCGTAGATGATTCCAGGTTATTTCTGCATTTTTTTTCATTTATTTTAATATTTTCAATGCACTTTTCCTTAAATATGGTAACCGATCTTTCCAGCAATTCAAGAGATTCAAGCAGACACTCCGCAATAAGCGGTGTAAAAGCATTCAGCTCCAGCTGTCCCGAACCGCTGGCTAAGGTGATGGCAGTATCATTTGATATGACTCTCATACTGACCTGACCCACCATTTCCGCTATGACTGGATTTACTTTGCCCGGCATAATAGTAGATCCTGCCTGTACCTCGGGAAGTACTACCTCTCCAATTCCCCCTCTGGGTCCTGAATTCAGCAATCTCAGATCATTGGAAATCTTCATCAGATTTACAGCCAGAGCTTTCAAAAGCCCCGACACCTCTACGAATACATCACAATTCTGGGTTATATCCATGGGATAATCGGATCTGGCAAGTCCAAGCCCTGTTAAATTCTGAAGTACATCCGTTATTTCATATATGAATTTATTTCGGGCGTTTAGACCTGTGCCTATGGCAGTACCTCCTATGTTCACTTCTCTCAGTCTTTCTTCCACCTTGTAAATTCTCCATCTGTCCCTTGCTATTGCTTTGGCATAGGCACCAAACCCCTGGCCTGCCATCATTGGAAGTGCATCCATAAGCTGAGTTCTCCCCAATTTTATCATATCAGAAAATTCATTTTCCTTTACCTGCAGTTCTTCCTGTAAATCCGTCAGGCAATTGCTCAATTTTCTTATCTGTCGTATAGCTGCAATTCTAAGAGCCGTAGGATACACATCATTGGTTGATTGTGACATGTTCACGTCATTTAGTGGATGTACCAGAGTGTACTGGCCCTTTTTACCGCCAAGTATTTCTATAGCTCTATTGGCTACAACCTCATTTACATTCATATTTGTAGAAGTACCTGCTCCCCCCTGAAACGCACTCAGATTAAATTGATCATCAAATCTGCCCTCTATAACCTCTTCGCTGGCTCTAATTATGGCATCAGCCTTATCAGAGCTCATCTCTTTTAAATCCCTGTTTACTATTGCAGCTGCCTTTTTTATTAGTGCAATTTCTCTAATCAGATTCAAATTCACTATTTTGCCGCCCAGATTAAAATTTTCCATGGCTCTTTGAGTATTGATGCCAAAATAAGCTGAACTCTGAATTTTTTTCTCTCCCAGCAAATCTCTCTCAAGTCTGTCTTTCACATTCTTACCCCCTTTTATTTTGTAATTCATAATTTCATTTCAAAATCAACTTGAATTTTTCATAGTTGGCTCTAATTCCACTGTCAAGATGAATTTCTACTTGCATGTTTTCCATATGATGCAGTTTTTTATCATATTCTCTCAATTCATCCAGCTGATTATGGAGAATTGAAAGTTTTTGAGCTGTGTTTCCTTTTTCAAGACACAGGGCATTCTTTTTTTCATACAATTTGCTTTGAAGTTTACGTATATAATCAGTTCTAATTTTGGATAATATATTCTTATCAAATCTATGTACATAGATCAAACAGTTAAAGACTTTGTATTCACCGGAAGTAAGCAGCCAGTATATGGGCTTTTTTTTATACCTCTGAAGGTGATCTTTAAAAAAATCATTCATAAAATACCTTCTCAAAGTTTCCCTGTCGCTTTCATTTCTCTTTTTTTTAAGAGTCTGTGCTATAAAAGCAATATTCTGAGATAAATTCTTTTTTCCAAAAGCTATTCCCACAAATTCTACAAACCTGGATACTATGTCATTTCTGAAATAATCCTCATACAATACTGGAATTACATTGTCCTCCTCCGGAGCAAAGGAAGCATCTGTCCACAAACCAGATATAACATGGCCCTCATCATCTTTATCCACCTTTCTGATCCGCCATATTCTATCTCCAGATTGTGAATTGTTAATTGTAAACCGTGAATTGAAACTGCCTCCTGCATACACAATTCCCTCCATATCCAGAGAATACCTTCCAAACATACATCCTACTGCATAGGATATAAAGGACTTTATTCCCCTTTCCCTATTGGCTCTCTCTATTGTAATATCTTTTTCCCCAATTTCTGCAGTCATTTCATTTTCAAAACCATAAATTTTTATAAATATTTTATTTAATTCCTCTTCAATACACTTCATTCTATAAAATTGTTTTTCAGAAAAATTCTCCCAATTGTAATAGGCTTTCTCTATGGTATTTGAATTCCCCTTGTAGATCAGCAGAGGATGTTTTTTGAAATTCCAGGAGGTTTCAAAAGAATCCCAGTTATTTTTGGATATGGATATACATTCCCTGCAGAGCAGATCAATTTTTTTTCTTATGGATGGATTATGTTCCATATATATCGGTATCTGCTTAACAGTGCCTGCAGTGAGATTTAACGTAGGGGCAATAAACTCAAAGATATTTGCCATTATCTTGGTGTTAAAAAAACTCAACATATAATCATAGTCCAATTCATTTTTCACAAATATTGAATCAGCAGACTGGTCAAAAATAAAACCCTCATTCAGTATTCTTATGGTATTTTTTCCAGAGGTTATTCTCTTCCAGCTTATGCCTTTGTGGAAAAAAAATTTTTCGTTTCGTATGATGGAACCTTTTTCCTCTCTTACTTTCTGCCCGTTGTCCTTCCAATAAATTATCTCAGATATATTTCCATACCATTTTTTTGCCTCGCCGCCCATTTGATATGGAATCCAATACTTATCATTCCTATTCACTCCAGAAAAGTTTATGTGATTATAGTCTACCTCAAACCACTGTCTTATGTATTTATCATTGCTACCTGTCTGCATGCCCGTGCAAGGATACGCAACATCAGCTACAACTTTCGATCTATTCAATATTTCAATCTCCCTATCTGTAAGCCAGTATCCAAATCTATTTCCTGGAATCTTTTTCATCTTTTTCTGTTCCACAGTAAATCTGTAATCCACACAGGAATTGGCTATTGCCTCTCTGGTTTTTTCCGGCTGCCTTTTTGCCCCCTTAAAATCTGACAATCTTATATAATTTCCCGGTATATCCACACTGTAATTTCTCAAGGTAAATGTGCAAATAGGCACTGTAGCCTCTTCAAATCCAGAGTATTCGAGCTGAATCAAACTGCTTATATTTCTGGTATGAATTACAATCTTTCTCAACTCTTCATAGGACTGTATAAACATCCACACAAAAGGTACCATAAAACTCAGATGTCCATTACATTTAACTTTTGAAAAACTATACAGCATAAAAGCAGAAAACATATCCGTCTTTGCCGCTGGATAATTTTTAGCAATATATTTTCCTAGCAGTGGATTAAAATACCTGTTCCCCATATAAGGTGGATTTGTCACTAAAATATCATAAGTTTCTGACATTATCTCAGCCTGCTTTACAAATTCAGACAATAATTTAATGATTTTTTCCCTTCTTTTATGTTGAATTAAATTGTAATCTGAATTATTTATCATATATTTCAATCTATTTATAAAAAAATCCTTTTTAAATCCTCTCAGTTGTATTAATGATCCGTATATTTTAGCATCTTTAAATGTTTCTATAAATGCCTTCGTCTTTACATAATTTTCACCAAATTTACTTCCTGCTATATAAACTATATCATCTTCATTAAGGTCATTGCTCTCTTGTATAGACACTATATTTAAATCAATGCTTTTAAACTGCCCGTCTCTTGATTTTCTCTCTATATTTTTGAGAAGTTTTTTGTTATATTTCATTCCCTGCATGACAACAGCAAAACACGCCAGCCTATATGCCTTGTCATCTATGTCCATTCCATAAAGATTATTCTCTATAATCAATTCTGGTATTTTCCCTCGATCATAACCACATCTTTCATATATCTGATACAATACATCAAACATGTATATAAGTATATGTCCCGATCCGCAAGCCGGATCAAAACATTTAACATTTTCAATACTTAATTTTCTATCAATATGAGGCCGTAATTTTTCATAAGCTCCAGGCCGTAGATCTTCAATATAAAATTCCCAATTTCTTTTTAGATCGCCATGCTCCGGATGGGCTTCTACCCAATACCTTCCCAGGGAATTTTCAACCATGTATTTGACTATCCAATCTGGAGTAAAGAGCTGTGTCACATATGGTATTTCCCCTTTAGTATACTTTTTCTTTGCCTTCATCAGCTTATTTTTTTCCTCGGATATGTAGTATTCATAGAGCCACCCTATAACAGTTACATCTTTCCAATCCTTTTCTGGTATAAGGGAAGTATCTGTCAATTTCCTTATAAAATCTCCATTTATTAAAATTCCCTCTGGAAACAATAATTCACAGCTGCTTTCCAGCCTTTCAAACACAAATGGAAGAGAGTTGCTTAAACTATTACACTGAATTATTATCATATATTTAAACAGGCCCTCCATATCACCATTTAATTTCATCTTGTATATTTTCTCAGTATCTACAGGGAGCTTCACTTTAAAAGCGTATTTCATTAAATCTGGCTCTACAGATCCCGGTAAAGAAGAAGACAATGCTCTTACTCCTGTAGGCAGATAATCATTCACTTCCATAAACCTCAATGCTACAAATCTATTAAACCAGATATAGGCAATTCTCTCAATTACCTTTTTATATCCATTTTCACCTCTATTATTCAGGATCTCAATTTTCTCAATTATTTTTTCCCTCTGTAATTCTTCCTCATTGCTGAGGGTAATTCCATTCATAGCCTCAGGGTTAAATCTTTCAGCATCATCTCCGTGTATGCCACATTGCAGGGCCCTAATATGTACTTTTTCAATTAGTTCAGTTCTGCCTTCACAAGCCAAGTTTTTAAGTGCGCTTTTATTCATATTTCATACTCCTAAATTTAATTTTTCTATGATCAAAAAACACCATTGAAATCATAAAAAGTAAATGAATTCAACAGTGCCTTTAACCTTAATCCTCACTAAAATCCTTTTTTTCATCAAAACCCAATGTATCTTTAATGGACTCCAATACAGATTTTACAGTTTTATTAGCCAGATTTTCTATTTCATCCATTATCTCTTCTTTACTTTTTATACCAGTTATATATACGTCTAATTCCTTTTTATAAAGATTTTTTACGGTCTTAACTACAGCATACTCTAAATTATCCTTTTCAGATACTATAATGTCACCTTCCTGAAGAGTTAAATATATAGGATTCTCTGATTTTATCTGGCTGTGGAATTTTTCCGATTCTCCGGAATCTTCATCTGAAACAATGTAAAAATTTACAGTGATCTCCATTGTACTTCATCCTTTCTTTTCAATTTGTTTCACTGTATTATATTTATTCAGATGAGAAAATGTTACTTTCACTTTCCCTCTTCAGATATTCCCTGCATTTTTTCTCTATGTCTTTTAACAAGCAGTGCAGCTGCAACTGTTGTAATGGGTATTGCCAAAATCAGTCCAATACTTCCAGCTAAAGCTTTTAATATTTCCGAAGCAATCACGTCCTGATCAATGGCAGTAGTAATAGAAGTGCTGTAGGAATAGGAAGAAACCATAATCATTATGTACATAGCTCCTCCCACATAGGCGAGTATTAAAGTATTAGCCATAGTTCCCATTATATCCTTACCTACATTCATACCAGATTTTATCAATTCCCTCACTGTTATATCCGGTTTAGCATCTTCAATTTCCTTTACCGAAGAAGCTATTGATATACTCACATCCATAACCGCACCCAGAGCCCCCATAATTATTCCTGCAAACAAAAGGCCTTGAAAATCAAAATTAGAATTTTGCGCAGTATAGATAATAGATTGCATTTGATCATCTGTAAGTCCATTTACCCTTATTATAGAATTCGAAAACATCGTTATAATTCCTGCAATCAGCACGCCTCCTGAAGTGCCTATAATAGCTGCCAGTGTCTTTTCATTTTTCCCGCCTATTATAACAAGATTTACCACAATCGCAAACATGCATATAATTGAAGAAACAACTACCGGATCAAACCCCTGTATTACAAGAGGTATTAAAACCTTCAACACCATAACTCCGGTTATAGCCAAAGTTATAACTGATTTGAGTCCTTTTTTGCCCCCAATAATTATCAAAAGCAGAATAAAAAATATTCCCAATTTATAGAGGTATTTATACCTGACTATTTCATATATATATGCACTCTTCACATTACCGCTTTTATCATATTTGTCAACATTTATCAAAACCTCGTCTCCAACTTTCACAAAACTTTGAGTGCTGCTGTTCTCATCTTTTATCTTCCCTCCTACAAAGTTTTGCACGGTAACCGTTTTGCCCTTGAGCTTTCCCGAAATTATTTTTACATCCACATTGGAAAACCTTTGAGAATTTTTGTCTCCCTGTGATTCTATTTTAACAACCATGCCATGGATGGGTTTGTTATATTCATCAGATACGGCTTTTACAGAAAATATACTCGAAAATAGCAATATAAAAATCATTAAAATAACTGAAGTATTTTTTGCTCTTAATATTTTAATTCACCTTCTTCTCATGAAGTCTCTAACTAATCTGAATTTATTTACGGAACTTCACATAATAAAATGCTCCAACATTCATATATTATAATCTAAATTATATAGACATTAAAACCATATTATATAATATACTTTACATTATACAGTGTATATGTTACAATAATGTGAGTGATAACCTTAAGGTAATATTTAGCACATTTAGAGAATATATTACTCTGTAGAAATAATAAATATAAATTAACTTAAATATCAAAATATACTGTTAAAAGGAGTACTTTAGAATGGAAAATTTAGCTGCCTTTTTATCAGGAGCTTTACAGATAACTTTACTCGACATAGTCTTAAGTGGTGATAATATAGGAGTAATCGCTCTGGCAACAAGAGATTTGCCAAAAAAACATGCAAAATCCGCTTCAATGATTGGAGTGTTTGCTGCAGTTTTCCTGAGAATACTGTTTGCATGTCTTATTACCTATATACTCTTAATAGAATGGCTTCCCATAAAATTAATCGGTGGAATTTTACTTATAAAAATAACCTGGAATTTTATAAAACCCGAATCAAAAAAAGCGAAAAAGAAGCATATAAATCCAACGGGTAAATACTTTACTGCAATTTCTAATATAGTTATAGCTGATGCTACTATGAGTTTGGATAATGTGCTGGCGATTGCCGGTGCGGCCCAAGGTCATATATTTCTTATAATTTTCGGATTACTGTTGAATATCCCCATTATATTCTTTGGAAGTCAATACGTAGCAAAACTTATGAATAAACACCCTATGATAATATACTTGGGAGGTGCTATACTTGCCCATACAGCTTTTAAAATGCTATTAGAGGACAGACTTTTACATAATTACACTTCTCCCATAATAACAAATGTAATATCTTTCGGTTTTGCTTTAATTGTACTGCTCTATGGAGTTTATAGAACTAGCAGGCCAGTTTCCCTTTCTTTAAAAGAGTTTAAAGAACAGCATTCTATCAAATAAATTAGTAAACTAGAATCAAAAATAGGCTTCAGGGGAAATTTTTATTCCTCTGAAGTACCATACAGATCTTTATAGACTATATTAAACACTTCTAATGATTCTTCTATTTTATTTTTTAAAAGTTTCTTCTTACTCTTCAATTCACTGACACCCAAATCCGTTAAAGTATATATTTTTTGCATTTTGTTTTTAGAATCATCCCACTTTCCTTCAATTAATTTACTTTTCTCCAGTTTTTTTAACAATGGGTAAATTCCCCCCGTACTAGGTATCCACCTGCCGCCAGTTCTCTCTCCTATTTTTCGGGATATATCATTTCCATTAGTAGCTTCCAAGCTTAAAATATAAAGAACATATATTTGTAAAAGACCTTTTGTAAATACCTGTCCTACAGCTTCCCTCTCTTTCTTCACCTTCTTGAGCTCAGCTAACTTTTGCTTGTATTCTCTATATAGACGCTTTTCTTCTTCTTTTGTACTCTTTTCCAAATCAAATTTATCCATAAAATTTATTCTTCCTCAAATAATACTAAACCCACTAGGCCAGGTCCGCTGTGCACTCCTGCCACAGGGCTTATATTTCCTCCAAAAGTGGCAGAAACTACATTTGGATTTTTTTTAATTTCATCAAATACTTTTTTAGAATCTTCCAGAGCACATCCATGTAGTATACTCATCCTGCATTTTTTGGTTTTAAGAATGTTATTTGCAATTTCAACAATTCTATTTAAAGATTTTTTTCTTCCCCTCACTTTGTCATAAGTAAAATATTTTCCATCATTTACATCAATGGCTACAATAGGCTTTATATTTAAAAGTTCTGCAATAGTACCTGCTACCTTGCCTATTCTCCCGCCTTTTTTTAAATATTCTAAAGTACCAACTACAAAATACAAATGCAGTCTTTTTCTTAAAGAAGGCAAACTATTTACTATTTCATCGAAAGTCATTCCTTTTTTTATAAGTTTTGCACATTCTTCTACTAGCATGGCCTCTCCTGCAGAGATGGACTTGGAATCATATATGTACGTCTTAATATTAGGATAATTCTCACTGACCAGCTTTACCCCATTAAAAATACCAGTCAAACCACCAGAAAGAGTTACAACTATGGCATGAGTATATCCTTCATCTTGTAAATTGTTGAATAAGTTCTCCATTTCATTCATAGAAGGCAATGAAGATGTAGGTATTTCCCTATCTAAATTATCATAAATATACTTTGAATCTACATTTATCCCATCAACAAATTCCCTGTCTTTATATATTATCCTATAATGAAGTATTTTTATATTATATTTATCCGCCACATCCTTAGGCATATCACTTGTACTATCCGTTATCAATGCAATTTTTTCCAAACTTTATTCCCTCCACTTTTTATAAAATTTTAATTAAATTTTTACAACATAATAATTATATCACCTTTTGCTCAATTATCAATAGTGATATATATCACTATTGATAATTAACTGGATAAAAAACAGCAGCCTATAAACAGACTGCTGCACTAACTTTATTTTGCCTTAAATTTTAAAGAGCATTTAGGACATGATAGCACATTATTTTTAGTTGTAGTTTTCAACAAGATAAGATTGCCGCATCTAGGACATTTTTTATATCTTTTTCTATTCTTCAACCTCAAATTTTTTAGAGATATTCTACCATGCCTAATATTATAGATAACACGAAACGCATCATTTAAAAACTTCAGCAGTGACCTTTCTTCCCTAGTTCTTTTCATGACATTTTTAGATCGGCTTCTCCAAAAAGCATACGATATCATAAGCAATCCTAAAAAAGCTTCATAGGCAGTAAGTAAACAGAAAATGCATCCAATAAAAGTTAGGATCTTAGAAAAATTATCCCACCCATACGTGATCTTCTCTGGACAATTATTGTTTGTATTCATAACGTTTACATCTCCTTTTTATAAAACCTTTCCCTATTCCTTAATTTAATATTACCATAAAATATCTAATTGGAGAATAATTTTACACTATTTACATTCTTTCATCATTACATCTAAAATCACTCCATCTGTATTTGCCATTCCTTCAACAGATATCCTTCCTAAATTTCGTATGGTTTTTTCCGCTGATTCATCCAGTATGCCATCTTGAGACGGTATAAAGATATTTCTATTTGCCATCTTAGCTGCATCTAAAGCTGCATTTACTGATATGGCCAATTTATAGGAACATCCAATCTTTGCACCATCACATATCATTCCGCTTATTCCTGCAATCATATTTTTAATGGCTCCCTTTATTTTGGCTAGATTCCCACCCATTAAATAAGAAAGTCCTGCACTAGCTCCTACACCAGCTGCTACCCCACATCCGCAAACTGGCGAAAGTGCTCCCGTATAGCTTTTTATATAAATAGTTACAAGGTGACTTAAGGCAACGCTTCTAACTATCTTTTCCCTTTTAACTCCCATTTTTTCTCCAATTATAGCTATAGGAAGTATAGCCACCAATCCATGATTTCCACTTCCTGCACTGCTCATTACCGGGAGAGGATAGCCCGACATCCTTGCTTCCGAAGCAGCAGATGTAATGGCCTTAGCATACTGCTCTGCATTAGAGCTGTTATTGAATAAATGCCCGATACCTATTCCAAGATCCAATTTTAGACCTGTTTTCCCTATTTCCTCATTCATATTTATCCCATCTTCAATAAATTTTATTTTTTCATAAGAGACATTATCCACAAAATCTTTAAAATCTTCTATGGTAAATTCTCTGATCTTATCTCTCAAAGATGGCTTATCAGCAATGTTATTTCCGCTATCTTTTGAAAAAATTTGAGTTCCATTTTTCTCAATCATCACTATATTTAAGTGACTATTTCTTATGATAACTCTGGAAGAATTTCTGCCTTTTCTTGCAATTACTTCTATATATAGACCTTTTACATCCTTTTTCAGGTTTAATTTAATCATATTCCTATCTATTATATCAAGTGCACTTTTTAAGCTTTCATCTGAAACATCCTTTAATACCTGTAATTTATATTCCGATTTACCTATGACCATAGATAGAGCTGCTGCTGTCAAAATACCTTTTTTATCCGTACCAGGTATTCCCACCTCTTTACCATTTTTAAATATATTTCTATCCACATATATCTCCAGTCCAGTTATATCCTCCCCTAAAACTTCCTTGGCTTTGGCAACAGCATAAGCTACTGCTGTCGGTTCCGTACAGCCTAAAGCCGGCACTACTTGATCTCTCAATATATTTACTAACAATTCATAATCTTTCACAGATAATAACCTCCTCTACAATTAAATATTTATATACTTTATACAGATGAATGTATATCATAGCCCATAAGCTGTAAATCCTATATAGAAAATCTCTTATTAAATATTATTAGCACTTTTCATGCCAGTACTTTAACCCATATTATACACATTAATTCTCAATAATGATAAAAATATAGAGGATGTATATTCGTCATATGCATCCTCTATCTCCTATTGCTTTAAATTTACTTTACATATCAAAAATGATAATTAATTCTCATTTTTGATACTTCTCGTCACCTATTTTTCTGTATAAAGTAGCTGTACTTATTTTTAGCTTTTTAGCTATTAATTTTTTCGAATCGGTATCTGAACCATACTTCTCTATAAAACTATTTATAATCCCCCTCTCATATTTTAATACCATATCCCTAAGGCTTTCATTTTCCACAACCCTGTCATTAAATTTTCCTGTCCTTCTCCTTATAGTTTCAGAAGTTATAATACTTCCCTTTTCAAAATTTATAGCATATTCTATAAGATTTTGAAGCTCTCTTACATTTCCAGGCCAGGAATATTCTAAAAACATTTCTTTCACTTTTTCAGAAAAATCTCTTATATTTTTATCATATATATTATTATATCTATCTAAGAAATACTGCGAAAGCTCTAATATGTCATTTCCCCTTTGCCGGAGGGCAGGTATCCTTATTGGAATCACATTCAACCTGTAAAAAAGATCTTCTCTAAACTGTCCTTTTTCAACCATGCCGTATAAATCTTTATTAGTAGCCGCTATTATTCTAGGATTTACCTTTATAGTGCTTATGCCGCCTATTCGCACAATCTCTTTTTCCTCTAACGCCCTCAGAAGCTTCACCTGCATGTGAAGGGGCAAATCTCCTATCTCATCTAAAAATATAGTTCCATCTTTCGCTATCTCAAATTTACCCATCTTTCCGCTGTTACTTGCACCGGTAAAAGCTCCTTTTTCATATCCAAATAATTCACTTTCCATCAACGTTTCAGGTATAGCACCACAATTTATGGGCATAAACACCTCATTTTTTCTATAACTCTCATAGTGTATAGCCCTTGCAAACAATTCTTTTCCAGTGCCACTTTCACCCAGAAGTAAAACAGGCATATCCTTTTTGGCCACTTGCTTTACTTGATCTTTAACCTGGACAAAAACATCGCTGCTTCCTATTATATCCTTAAATCTAAACATGGAATTCTTTCCGTCCATCTTAAATACAGACTGCTGCAATTTGTTAAAATCCTTAAAAGTTATTACTGCACCATATATCCCTTTATCAAAATTTATGGGTCTCACAGATAATAAAAAATTAAATCTCGATTTATTAAAATCCACAGTTACAGTTTCTTCCTCTATATAATAATTATTGGGTTGGAATTTATTTACTATTTTTTCCGGTATAATTCTACTTACATCCTTATTTATAAGATAGGTTTCTTTTAACTTAAATTTTTCTTTTATATATCTATTTAAATTCAATATTCTATTATTACTGTCTATAGTTATAATTCCCTCATTTACAGAATCTATTATAGTTAAAAGTTCGGTAGATTTATACTCCAATTTATGATGCATATTTTTTTCCTTTATCCTAAAAGAAATAAGTTCTCCCATCCTCCTATCAAAATTTTTATAGCTATCCCTTTTTTTTAAAAACATTTCCTTTTTATCTTCATCAAATATTATCATGGCTATAATACCTTCTGCCCTACCATCTATGATTATTGGGAAACATACTTCTGCCTTTTCATCACACTGAGTCTTTGTTTCACAAATTATACATTCAGTACAACCTCCTGGATTTTCAATAAAATATGATTTTCCACTTTTTAAACATTTTTCGAACACGGAATTTTTAGGTGCACTCAATCCAATCTTTTTTTTGAGTCTTCCAGTACCTGCCACTCTCAAAAGCCTTCTATCCATAATAGTGATATCAATGTCTATTACTGCCTTGATAGTTTCCGCTATATCCTGCAAATCATTTTTTATTTGTTCTATCACAGAGAGTTTCCCTCCTTTTCAAATTTAACATTGCCTATCCTATTTCTTTTATTTTATAACATATTAAAGAAGGATAAAAGTGCATCTGTAGCTTTTATCCTTCTTTAAATATCAATTACTCTCTTTATATATATCGTGTCCAAACCACTTTATGGAGAGCTTAGATAATGTACCATCTTTTTTAAGATCATCCAGTGCTTTATTTAAAGCCTCTTGTAATTTTTTATCTTTCTTTTTTACACCTATTCCAACGGGCTCTTTAGTAAGTTTATCTTTAAGTACAGTGTAATTTACCTTGTCCTTTGCCACATAGTATTCACCTACCTCAGAATCACATATGAGAGCATCAACTCTGCCTATATTGACTTCATGAAAAGCTTCCGTTATCTTGTCATATTTCTTAATTTCTTTAATACCTTCTATTTTCCCTGCTGCCTGCTCTCCCGTGCTTCCAAGCTGAACTCCAACTACTTTACCTTTCAAATCCTCTTTAGTGCTCATGGATTTGTTTCCGGATTTAACTACTATTATCTGTCCTCCATTGATATATGGTCCTACAAAATCTATATTCTTTTTTCTCTCATCGGTTATACTCAATGTAGCTAATATGGCATCAAATTTTCCGGATTGCAATGCTAAAATTATTCCATTAAAATCTGTAACTACAGGATTATATTTTACTCCCAACTTTTTAGCAAGTTCTTTCCCCAAATCTATATCGAATCCTTCCAATTCATTTTTATCATTTCTAAATTCCATAGGTGGATAGGAATCATCTAATCCTATAGAAAGTTTACCAGAATCTTTCACTCTCTGAAGTGAATTATCTGTTTCATTATTACTAGATTTACTGTTTGAGCCACAGCCTGTAAAAAGTGCGAACACCATAATTACACTTAATATTATTATACCTATTTTTCTCATGCTTTTCCCCCCAATTACTTTTTTATAATTATACATTATATATTATAAATATGCAATAATAAATTTCAAAACCTTTTTATATTTTTTAATTCACCATAATTTTTTATTAAATATCACTTGAAATTTCCATAGGATAATTTTTATAATATTATATAGACAATATTCCTTTAAAAGGTTATTATTAATACATTATATGCTTTATACATACTATATAATATATACCAAGGAGATATGATATGAGTTCCCTAAAAGATTTTTTTTCAAAAGATTCCATAAAAAGAATACTTTTTTTTATTGCTATACTTCTCTTTTTCTATTGGTCTAAATCCGTGTTTGACATATTCTTACTTACTTTCTTATTTTCCTATATAATGAACAGCCTTCAAAATCTGATATTAAGAAAGGTCCATAAAGTAACTGTAGCAAAAGAGAAATTTATTACTGTAATTTTATATACACTCTTATTTGTATCCATAGTATTAATTGTTGTAAAATTAGTTCCACAGCTTATAAATCAGACAAAATATATAATAAATAATATATCAGATTTTCAAATAAATTCGAAATCTTATTCAAATACGGTCCAAGGCTATTTAATAAACATGCTAAGTGAAATAGATATAAAAAGTTATTTGAAATCAGGATTCAATATATCTATACAGCTTGCTGCAAATATAGGAAAATGGAGTCTTAACACTTTTATTTCCATAATGCTCAGTTTATTTTTTATGCTGGAAAAACATAAAATTATTTCCTTCTTAAAAAAATTCAAACACAGTAAGATATCTGGATTATATGAATATCTATGTTTCTTTGGGGAAAATTTTTTAAATACTTTTGGTAAGGTAATTCAGGCTCAGATCTTAATAGCCTTTTTCAATACCATTGTATCTATAATAATGCTTTCCATATTGAATTTTCCTCAGCTGGTAACTATTGGCTTTATGATATTCATATTGAGCTTAATACCAATAGCCGGAGTGATAATATCCCTTATTCCATTGTGTATTATTGCCTTTAGCATAGGCGGCTTTACTAAAGTGGTATATGTATTGATCATGATTGCAATAATTCATGCTATTGAAAGCTATATCTTGAATCCTAAACTGATGTCTTCTAAAGTACAGCTTCCTATATTTTTTACCTTTATAGTGCTGATAGTTTCTGAACACCTTATGGGTATATGGGGTCTTCTCATAGGTATACCCCTGTTTATTTTCATATTGAATCTTCTAGGTGTAAAAACTGACGAATAGCAATTTCCATATATAAAATAAAGATGGATTTTTCCGAAAAATAATTTCTGGAAAAATCCATCTTTTTTACTCATTTACTTTTTAACTAAATCTATAGGATCTCCCTCACCTATCCATCCATCTTTAACTACTTTGGCGAACACACCTTCTCTGGGCATGATACAATCCCCCACCTGTTTACGTATGGCACATCCACTGTGACATTCTTTTCCAATCTGTGTAATCTCCAAAAGCACTTCCCCTACTTTGAGTACAGTTCCCACTGGAAGTTCATATAAAACGATACCTTCCGTAGTAAGGTTTTCTGCAAATTTTCCACTGGATAAACCTTTCACTCCGAGGGATTTCATCTTATCAATGCTCTCTTTTCCAAGTAGACTTACCTGTCTATGCCAATTTCCAGCATGAGCGTCATTTTCCAATCCATTATTTTGCCTGAATAATCCCTTACCTATAGGTTTTTTTATTTCTCCTTTTTTTTCACTTATGTTTACCGAAACAACCTTTGCCATAGTTTCTTTCTTCATCTCCTACAGAACATATTTAAAGTTTTCTTTTAAATAGACCAGACTTACCTCCACTTTTTTCAACAAGCATTATATCCGATATTACCATTCCCCTGTCCACAGCCTTACACATGTCATATACGGTAAGAGCTGCTGTACTGGCTGCCACCAATGCTTCCATTTCAACTCCCGTTTTTCCAGAAATTTTTGCAGAAGCCTCTATGTCAATTTTGGACTTTTCAAAATCCAGTGTAAATTTTATGTCACACCCTGTTATATTTAAAGAATGACACATTGGAATTATATTGGCAGTATTCTTTGCGGCCATAATCCCTGCCACCTGGGCTACCGATAAAACATCACCTTTTTTTGCCTTTCCCTCTGCTACAATGGATAATGTCTCTTTTTTCATATATACGGAAGCTATAGCTACCGCATATCTTTTTGTATTTTCCTTTTCGCTTACATCTACCATTCTCGCTCTACCCTGTTTATTTATATGTGTCAACTCCATAAGCTATTCTCCCTTTCTTCATTTTCTCTCACCACATTCAGAATCCCAGCCCATCAATATGTCAATACCATGGGGTAGTGCAGGCAATATGAATTGAAGATTCTCCGCTGCCCCCTTAGGGCTTCCAGGCAGATTTACAATCAATGTACTTTTTCTTATGCCGCACACTGATCTGGAAAGCATGGCCTTTGGAGTTATCTCCATAGATTTCATTCTCATAGCCTCTGCTACTCCCGGCACATTTTTTTCTATAACTTTTAAAGTAGCCTCTGGAGTAACATCTCTAGGTGAAAAGCCTGTCCCACCATTTGTAAGTACTAAATTTACTTTCAGCTCATCACAAACATAACACAATTCACTTTCTATATCCTCAATTTCATCAGGTATTATTTTGTAATATACAATGTTGTATTTAGACTTATCCAAAATATTTTTTATTTCAGGTCCAGTTTTATCGATTCTCTTCCCCTGTGACCCCTTATCACTTATTGTAATTACAGCAGTTTCTATCATAGTATAACCTAAAAGGTTTTCAGCTCCTTTCCCAGCTAATCCTTAAAATCATAACATTCTCTTATTTATTATTGGCTATTTTTTAATTTCATCATAATCCACATCTACAATTTTCTCACGTGAGATGTCAAAAGGTATATCTTCCTTTTTTCTTATATTATTTACGTTTTTATGCCTGAATTTATCTATTTTTCTATTTTTAAAATATTTCTTCACATTAAAGAAAGCAAATACAGCAACACCAGTTATCACAACTAAAGGTATTATCCTTATGAATATAAATACAGCAGCTAATGCCAACAAAACCTTGCAAACCAAAGAAAAATTTTTAAATATAAAATCCATATTACTCATCCCTTTATACCTTTATAATTATTATTATAAATTGATTATATCATAAAATAAGTTTTAATAAAGTATTGTATCTTTCATTTAGAATTCTTATTTAAGATAGCTCTTTTATTTCTAAAGGTTATAAAATCTTCAATTACATCAGGTCTTGTATGCACAAAGTCTATAAAATCCTTTAAATGCATTATAGTTTGATTGTTTATGGTATGCTCCACTTTTTCTGTTTGTTCTAATACATTTTCCGATATGCCAATAACTTTTAAAAAACTTTCCACAATATTATGCCTGTTCAGCAAATACTGTCCCATATTCTTGCCCTCTTCTGTGAGAATTATTATACCATATTTCTCATATTTTATAAATTTTAACTCAGCAAGTTTCTGAATCATCTTTGTAGCCGAAGGAGGCTGCACATTCAAGGCCTTTGCCAGTTCATGAATCCTTGTAAAACCTTCTTTATAAGCTAATCTATAAGTCATTTCAAGATAATCTTCCATAGATGCTGTCAAAACATCATATTCCTTTTTCATATATTCACTAAAAGTAAAAAAATCTCCATCTGTCATATTATTCTCCTACAAATTGCTATTTTTTATGAATATTCCGTATTTCTTCAATAAATTCTCTTACATCACACCACACCAGAATTAATAAACTCAAAGGTATAATACATATAAATATAACAAAAATGATCTGTAATATATTTTCTATCAACATAACTGATTTTTCAGTTTCAAAAATGAAACTCCTCCCCACTACAGCCGGCTAAATAATTCATAAATAAAATATGTCCATTAAAATAAAAAATTATATATGTACTATTTATAAATAATATGCTTTAAATTTTTTACATATACTAATTAATACAGTTTTACTAAAATATTATCTTCATATCTATATAATATGATATAATCATAATTACAAGACGATCTAACTTTATATCTAGGGGGAATACAATCAAATGGAAACTTTTTTTACTACTAAGCAATCAGAGGCATTTACCTCCATAGCTCCTTTTTTACAAAATTTTTTCAAAGAGGACATCTTGATATCCACTTCTGACACTGAAAAATATACATATATATTTGGAAATGAAAAATTCAATTTAAATGTAAAACCTGGCGATAAAATAACAAATTCAGGTTCTGATTACACTGCAATGAAATCCAAAAAAATTGCCACAGAACGAATTCCAGAAAAAATTTTCGGGAAAGAAGTTGAATCCACGTCCATTCCAGTTATAGATGATAAGGGTATAGTAGTAGGATCTGCCGCAATAGTAAAAGATTTAAGCAGAAGTTATAAAATATCTAATTTATCACAATCTCTTTCAGATGCATTATCTAAAATCAGTGAATCTACCAACAGCATGTCAATAGATATACAAGCTATGGCAAAAACTAACAGCAGCATAAAGAGCAGCATTGAAGATACAAAAAATCAATCCAGTGAAACAGATGAAATATTGGCGTTTGTAAAAAATATAGCCAATCAAACTAATTTACTTGGCCTAAATGCTTCTATAGAAGCTGCCCGGGCTGGGGAATATGGTAAGGGATTTGATGTAGTAGCCCATGAAATTAGAAAGCTATCCTCTTCCAGTTCAGATTCTCTAAAAGAAATTGACGAGATTTTAAAAAAGATTCAATATTCCATATCGGATATATACAAAAATATGAATAGTATAAACGGTACCTTCAACGATGAAGTTTCAAAATTTGAAGACATAAATGCCATTTTACAAGAACTCTCAGCCAGTTCTCAAATATTAAAAGATATCGCCAACAATTATTAAAACGGAATATAGCAGATAAAATACCACATCATAGAAAAATTAACTATGATGTGGTTTATTTTTTTACTTACTGCAATACCCTTTTCATTTTTTTTGGCTGAACTCACTTATCAGATTATGATTCTGCAGATCATCCGAATACTGCAGTTCTTTTGTATACTCGTCCTTTTCCTTCTTCAGTTTTTCTGTCTCATTTACTTTAGTCCCAGATTTCAAATCATAGTAAGTGTTTGACCAGGATACATATAAGTTTTGTCCATCTATGAAAGAACCATTTCTAAAAATAACTTTCTGGCTGTTTCCGTTTAGCATGTCTTTACCAAACATATAATTTTTGGGTAAATTATACATATTAGCCAGTGTAGGGTATAAATCCATCTGGCAGGTATACCTATGGTTTACCCCTGCATACTCATCATTTGGAAAATGAAGCAATAAAGGTACTTTTTGATATTTAAACCAGGTATAATCATCGCTGCTGCTTTCATTTTCAAATTTAAAAAGCTGCTGGGCATTGTCTTTGGGAATGGCAAAATGATCTCCATACAAGGCTATAATAGAGTTTTGCATTATCCCATCTTTCTCAAGATTATCTAAAAATTTCCCAAGTTGTGCATCTGTATAGTGTATGGCTTTTAAATATTTTCCAATAAATGTTCCCTCATATTCGCCCACATTAAAATCTCCATATTTATCTACTGCTTCATAGGGGAAATGGCTCGTTAATGTGACTAAAAAAGAATAATAGGGCTGTTTGAAATTCTTCATTTTTTCCAGTGATTGATTTAAAAAGGATTTATCGCTTAACCCTAATCCTATTTTTTCATCTACATTAAAACTATGTTCCCCAAAGAAATCGTCAAAACTCTGAGCTTTATACATAACATTTCTGTTCCAAAATCCCTCACTATTACCATGTAAAGCTGCAGTATAATAATTTTTATCCTTCAGTGCAGCTGCCAGGGAATCATATTTGTTACCACTGTAAGTATAATAGGCAGCCCCGGACTGTGCTGGGTAAAGTGAATTGTTGGACATAAGCTCTGCATCTGATGTATTTCCTCCTGCAACCTGATAATAGTAATTGTCAAAATACATGCATTTATTTACCCATTTATTCAAATTTGGGGTAATTTCCTGACCATTTACCTTTTGATTTATCACAAAACCCTGCAGTGCTTCTACCTGAATCACTATCAGGTTTTTTCCCTCTCCTATGCCCTTAAAATTACTTTCCTCCGTAGAACTATTGTTTTTCTGTAAAAATGCTTTGATATCTTTTACCCTTTCCTCAGGCAAGTCTTTTGAATTTTTTACAGCATTGTTTATATAATTATAAGAATCTACCAAATGAAAATCTATATTTCCTATCATATTGGTTAAATATATTCTATTGCTCATAGCTGTAAGCAGTGTAGGCTGTTCTTTAGAAACCCTGTAAAAAACACCGGCATTTATTCCAATTCCCAATGCAAATATTATTAAAAAGCTCAATATTCTTTTAGGTAGAGGCTTCGAATTTTTTCTCCTCTTTTTATAAATTCTTCCTAAAGGAAGTAAAATAAACAAGTCCAAAAAATAATAAAGGTCTTTTGCACTAGCCACACTGCCTACACTTGATGACACTCCCTGTAATAATTTAGCATTCCTTATAGCAGCCACTGTGGTTATATCCTTGAAATATCTATAATACATCAAATCTGCCACAAGTATTGCACTTAACACAATATCGACTATGTATAAAAAACTAGTCCTATTTTTTTCTTTAAAAAGAAATGAAAAACTTATTAATATCAATATTGATGCAGCTATTGGGAAAATCACAGACTTGTCCATATAGCCTGAAGATATGCTCTTTTCATAGGAGATAAGTTTTACATAAACTATGCTAAAAAATAAAATAACATCTATATTATTAGCCAATAAATTAAATAATCCATCAAACATTCTTCTGTTTTTAACATGTATAAACCTCATTTTATTTCCTCTCTTCTAAGCAATCACTTTAAATATAAGTTAGATCTTAGATTATATTTTATATCATTTACGTGACACTTAAATGACAGGTTTTTTAACATTCTGTTAACAAATTCATAATCTATTATTAATAAAAGCTTCTTATTCATGTATTTTATGCATAACAAAATAAAATATAACCCCTTTATCTGTATTTCTTACACCATATTTGTAACCGTGCAATTCCAATATATTTTTAACTATGGCAAGACCAATGCCAGTACCGCCTAATTCCCTGTTTCTGGACTTATCTATTTTATAAAAATTGTTCCATATCTTATCCATATCTTCTTCTGGTATATTCTTTCCAGTATTTTCTACAGATATAATAACCTCATTTCCACTTTCTGTCATGGAAAAGTTTATATTTCCACTCTCTTCTGTATTTTTTATAGCATTGGTAGTAAAATTGACCATAACCTGTTCCATTTTATTCCAGTCAGCATACACCTTAACATTCTTCAGCATTTTAAAATCGACTCTTATATTTTTATCTTTTATAATCTTTAAAAATTTTCTGGATGCAGAAATTATGAGTTCATCCATAAAAAATATCTCCTTATCCAATTTAATCGTACCGGATTCAAGGTGAGATAAATTGAGCATATCTGCTACCAGATTTGCCATCTTGTTGCTTTCATCTATTATGACATCAATGTAATAGTCCTTTTCATCTGCTTTAAATATATTATCCTTTAACCCCTCCGCATATCCCTCTATTAAATTTATTGGAGTTTTAAGTTCATGAGATACGGAAGCCACAAATTCTTTTCTAACTTTTTCTATTCTCCTCTCCCTTTCTATGTCTTTTTCCAATTTTTCATTGGCCTTTTTAAGTGAAGTTAAAGCTTTATCTAAGTTATCAGATAAAAAGTTCATAGTATTTGCTAAATTTCCTATTTCGTCTTCATTTTTAATATCACATTTTTCCGAAAAATCAAGTGACGCCATCTTCTTTGCAGTATCATTTAACTTAACCAGAGGCTTTGATACCATATTTGTATATATAAGAGAGAGCATGAGTATTAATACTACTGCACCTATATAAAAATATATATAAAATTCTTTTATTACGGAAGATGCTTCATCCACCGGCTGAAGTGAAGTCACTGCAAATATTATCTCTTCCTTTTTATTGTCTGGAACAGCCGTGAGGATATTTTTTCTCCCATAGATTTCTCTATCAGTAATTACAGTTACAGCTTTATTGTATTTTTTCATCTCATTTAAAAGGTTAGAATTTTCTGCCCATTTTACTATAATATCATCTATTATCTTTATTCTAACCGCATCATAATTTTCATTGTTCAATTTTGTTATAAATTTTATTTTATCATATTTATCCATTATAACCAATTTAGCATTATTATCTTCTTCAAAACTTCTTATAATATCTATTACTTCATCTTCATCCTTTGCCCTATTATAAACTGCTTTAAATTTTTGTGTCTCATTCTGTAAACTTTTTTCCTTCCTATTTATATAGAATTTTCCAAAAAATAACGATTGAAAAATCAGAGTGCTGCTTATAAAAATTATAA
The DNA here is from genome assembly GCF_020908015.1 of Clostridium aromativorans. Taxonomy (NCBI): domain Bacteria; kingdom Bacillati; phylum Bacillota; class Clostridia; order Eubacteriales; family Clostridiaceae; genus Clostridium; species Clostridium aromativorans. The sequence goes on along the minus strand of NZ_JAJJPB010000011.1, from coordinate 17,691 downwards.
ACACCAAAGTGGTTATTATAAATAATTTCCAGGTTATATTTTTTCTTATCTTTAATATAAATCTATTTTCCCAGAAAATGTTTTTTATCTTCATTATTTTTTACCTCAAATTTATAACCAATTCCCCTGACTGTAGTTATTAAATAGGACTTTACTCCTAATTTTTCTCTCAATCTTTTAACATGAGTATCTACTGTCCTAAGATCTCCATAGTAGTCCAATCCCCATATAGAATCTAAAATTTTTTCCCTGCTCAAGACTATGTTCTTATTTTTTATTAAATAGCACAGCAGTTCAAACTCTTTTGGTGAAAGATATACGGTTTCCCCATCTACTTTTACTTCATGTCCTTCCTCATTTATAAAAATACCGCCATAAATATTTTCTCTCACGCTGTCATCTTCATCGTAAACTCTTTTTAAAAGCGCCTTTACCTTAGCTACTAAAATTTTAGGACTTATAGGTTTGGTAACATAACTGTCTGTACCCAATTGAAATCCCAAAAGTTGATCTTCATCTTCAGCTCTAGCAGTAAGCATAATTATTGGAACATTTGAAATTTTTCTAAGCTCCTTACAGGCTGCCCATCCATCCATTACAGGCATCATTATATCAAGTACTACCAAATCCACCTGGTTTTTCTTAAATTTTTCAAGCGCATCCCGGCCATTTTCCGCCAAAATGACATTCAATCCCTCTCTTTTCAAATATGCCTCTATGAGAACTCTCATCCTCTGTTCATCGTCCACCATCAAAATAGTTCTATTCATCTTATATATATCCCCTAAATATATTATTTTAAAAATACAAATCATTTTATCCATTTACATTAATATAATATAGGAAATAAAATAATTTGTACAGAAATTTTTATATTATATAAAAAAGAATACCTCAAGATTTATTTTGAGGCAACTTCTTTTCCAATATTCCAATCCATCAATTTTTTTTATCAATATAGCTATTGTAGATATTTTCAAGATATTTTTTGGGTTCAGGCATAGGATAATTCTTCCCTTTTTTCCTCAGTTTTTTATGTTCATCATAACGTTTCACTATCCTATTCCAATCTTCAGGATAATTCTGCTTAAACATTCCTATAAATCCCTCTAAGCTGGAATCTTCTTTTAAATCACCAAATATTTTTTCAATTTTATCGGTTTTATCTTTTATTAGCTGTGATTTTGAAACATGTACTTTTCCCATAATATAACCAACCCCTCTCTATATTTTATATTCTCCCCCTTTTACATAAATCCTTCAAATATTTATAAAATTTAAATTATTATTAATAATTTGGACTATAAATCCAATTTATTTTCTATAAGATAAGCTGTGGCATAGAACATGGCCGCAATGAAGATCAATGATACAGCAGTCTCAGCTACATTCAGATTTACCACTCCTGAGGAAAAAATATTACTTGGATTAGCAAAAGTATTTACTGTACTTTTTATCAATGGTTCTCCATTATCAAAGTTAAATATCCTCAGCATAAAACCCTGGGGAAATACACTTGAAAAAAGATTTTCTATTTTGGCCTGTATAATGCACAGTACTATAAATATGCCGAATGTGCCTATTTTACCCAGTTTTCTGTTTTTAATGGCAACCCTGCCCAATGCAAGAGATAAATATACAGTGAGTAAAAATGAAATATACACTATAACTAATATCAATATGGAATATACTATAAATTGCAGAGTTACAGCACTAAAAATCTGACTGAAAGATATTCCCGTATAAAGTGCAAATCCCGGGGTCAGCTTTAATATTTGAATCAAAATAGCCGTAAATGCCAATGAAAAAAATGATATTATCAGGCACTGAAGGATAGCTGTAATGATCTTGTTCATCAATATATTCACGCCGCTTTTAGGCGTAGTAAAGACAAGATAGGCAGTGTCTTCATATATATCCCTGCTGAACAGCCTTATATTCCATATTATAACTACTATACCCGCTGCAAAGTTTATGGCAAGATTCAAAAAAACTATAAGCTGTGGTTCCCACGTCCAAGTATTTATTCTTGTAAACAGCAGTATATTCAAAATTATTATAGTGCAGATCATTATTATAAAATCCTTAAAACATCCCTGAAGATCATATTTTACAAATTTAAACATTACTTGAATACCTCCCTGTATATTTCATCTATGGACATTTTCTTTTCTGACCTGAGTTCTTCTGCATTTCCAAATAATATTATCTTGCCCTCAGATATAAAGGCCACATCGTCAAACAATCTTTCAATATCACTTACCAAATGTGTAGTTATAAGTATGGAGCTGTCCTCTGTATAATTTTTGAGTATTGCATCCAATATTTTTTCTCTAGTAGTGGGATCCACTCCTCCTAAAGGTTCGTCCAGAACATAAAGCTGTGATTTTCTTGAAAGCACCAAAGTGAGATAGAGCTTTTCACTCATGCCCTTGGACAGTTCTTTGACTTTGCTGTCCTCATTTAGATCCATGAACTCCAGCAGCTCTTTTGCTTTTCCTTCGTCAAAATCATCATACATATCTTTAAAAAAGTCTATGGCATCACTTATTCTCATCCATTTATAAAGATAATCCCTGTCAGGCAGATATGAAACCTGAGCCTTCGTTTTTCTTCCTGGCTTGTTTCCGTTTATAAATATTTCTCCAGAACTCGGCCTTAGTATTCCTGCCACTATTTTTAAAAAAGTGGTCTTCCCACTTCCATTTGGTCCTAGAAGTCCCATTATTCTCCCTCTTTTAATTTCCAAATTGAGTCCATTTAAAGCAATTTTCCTGAAATAGTATTTCTTTAGATCAGTACATTTTAGTATTGTTTCCATTTTTAAACATCCTCCTGTATATTTTCTCTTACTACTTCAACTATTTCTTTTGACGAAAAGCCCAGCTCTTTCATACCTCTTATAAAATTACACAATATATCCTGAGCCATTTCTTTTTTTAACTTTTTTATAATAGAAATGTCTCCACTTACAAAAGTACCCATACCTCTTTGCTTATAAGCAATACCCTGCCTTTCCAATTCCTGATAAGCCCTCTGAATAGTATTGGGATTGACTTTAAGTTTTACAGACATCTCCCTTACAGAAAATAATTTATCCTCGGGTTTTAATTCCTCATTTACTATTTTTTTCTTTACAATATTCATTATCTGAACATATATGGGTATATTGGGATCAAATTCGCTATCCATCCTCTCACCTCCACATCAAGTTATCAAGCTTAGTGTACTATTATAATAGTACACTAAGCTTATGATAATGTCAATATACATCTATTATATGCACTGTTTGTCCATAAATTGCCTATTTTGTTTCTCTTAAATAAATATAATTTTTTTAACAAATTCTATACAAACAAAATGCTATCGTTGACTATGTAAGAAATAACTCCTCTTTTATGCCCTGGAAATATAACGGATTTTATTTTTATCTTGCCTATATTGACTTCATCTCCATCTTTAAGCCTTTCATAATTTAAACTTTCAGTATTTTCAATATGAAAACATATTTTCTTCGATTTCTCTATGGATATATCCGCTGAAAAATAAATATCCGCATTCTTAAATAATTTAATTCCTCCCATATGATAAAAATTGGGATAAGTTAAAAATATTCCACAAACTGATTGGGGGTGAATATCTATTTTTTTCAGTTCTCTATCTATAACAGAGGGCATAAAACCTGCATTAAAGCATATAGTAGTTTCACAATCAGAATATATAAAGAAATTAGAAATCAATGTTCTCACTACATATATATTTCCTGTCAGCTTTTGTGTCTTCCCCAATTTAAACAATATATATTCCCTCCTAATTCCACCATATCTTTTTTAAACAATAAAATATATTCTTACTGTAGCATATCCTCCTTCTATTAATTTATACATCTATAGTTCAAATGCAGCTGTCAAAAAAAATAACAGCCAGATAGTCTTTAGCTACCTGGCTGTTACTATTTCCAATAAAAAATAAGTTTTATCAACTGTACAATCAATACAATAATAAATATTACATTGATTACAAAATAGCATATTATTTTTTCCGAATCAAACTTAAATGCAAATAAAATCACAATAAAATTGACCATTACAAATAATATATACTTTTTGTCCGGCTTTCTATGAATTTTCACTGCAGCTGCTATAGACAAAATCAAAATTATCACCAAAGTCCAGATAATTTTATTTCTCATAAAAAAATTATCATATCTTTCATTTTCATATACAAGCCAACGCATTATACCCATTTTCTCATTGGACAAATGCCAAAAGATTGCAGAAAATAAAACAAGGCATATTTGAACAACGGAAAGGAATTTCTTGAAAACAGCTCTGATTTTCGTCATATCCTGCCTCTTATTTTCTAGGATCTCCTGTTTCTATTGGATTAGGAGCATTACCCGTATTTCCACTCCATTCATTCCATCCACCATCATAAAGAGAAATATTTTTTAATCCCATTACATCCGCATAAGTTAAAGCTTCTGCTGCTCTCCATCCTGTTCCGCAGAAAAAAGCTAACCTCTGATCCGGCGTAATTCCCCATTCTTTCCACATAGCAAGTATTTCATCCTTATTCCTCATCGTATTATCCAAATTTCTATAATCCTGTAGATTTGAAGAATCCGTGCCAGCATGTCCCCAAACCGCACCTGCAGGACGTCCCTTTGGCTTTATATAATCATATCCTGAGATTTTTCCTATATACTCGTCCCAACTTCTCACATCTACCAGCTTGCTGCCCTTTTTATCCGCCAGTATTTCCTTTGCCTGCGGCAGATCAATAATATAATTTTTGTTCACAGGAACCGTTGCCCCAAAAGAACTTACCGGTGTTTTCGGATTTGAAGTCTTCTGCAGTGCGTATCCTGCATTTTGCCATTTAGTAAATCCTCCATTCACTACTCTGACATCTTTAACACCCATATATTTTAATATTACAGCTACTCTAAAAGATGGCATGGAATCAGTTCCATACAATACAACTGTAGTATCTGTAGTTATTCCATTATTCTCAGCAAATTTCTGAAGCCTAGCATCGGATAGACGATTCCAAAGTGGGCCCTCCTCTACTTCATCTGTATTTATATGTACAGCTCCCTTTATATGTCCTATTTTTAAATAATCTGGAGATTTTGATTCATCGCCCCAGGAAACTTCAAAAATTTTATATTTACCACCATTATAGGTTTCAGGCTTCTTTCCATCTACTAAATCCTTAACCCACGAAACTGGAACCAATTCCTGATAATTAGGGTAGGATTCCATAGGAAGACTGGTGTCTTTAGCCCAATCTTTTACATCATAAGTATATAAATTCTTATATCCATTTTTAGATAAGTACTTGGCCACTTCAACATTATCTTTTCCATTTGCCGCATAAAGTACTATATTTTTCTCAGAAGATATTTTTTTCGTTTTCAATGCCTCTTTCAATCTCTTGTCCTTATCTTTATCCTTGACCTTCAACCATGCAGATGAAAAGTCTACAGCTCCTTTTATATGGCCTCCTCTTTTCACTACATCCAGTTTCCAGCCAATATAGGCATCATTTTCTCTGGTATCCACTACTACCCAATTGCTTTTTCCAAGATTGTCTTTTACCTCTTTAGTCGAAATACTCTTATAGCCTTCATCACTTTTACTCTGCTGCCCATTGCTGCAGGCAGATACTGCCAGTGCAAAAAACAACAAGGTAAAAAAAACAGTTACACATCTAATCCTTTTCCTCATTACAGCACTTCATCCCCTCTATAGTTTTATACAAAAGCAATTATATTCTACTACCTGTAAAGAGGCCAATCAAATAGAATATTCTTATTCTTACCATGTATACAATTACATTTTCTTATGAGCATTATCTGTAAGTTTATATTTTTGAAAATAGTATAAATTAAATTTATAAGCTAAAAATAGTTAGCAGAATGTAATTGAACATTACGAGGAGGTATAAAATGGAAAAACTACTGTATATTACTGCAAATACAAAACCTGAAGAGACATCTACAAGCAAGACCGTAGGAAGACGTTTTATAAACAATTTTATATCTAAAGTTCAAAACTACACTGTAGAAGAATTAGACTTATACAATGAAAATATTCCTGAAATAAATCACAGGATATTTAATGGAAGGGGACAGCTGGCTTCTGGAGATATTTATAATGCCCTATCAGAAGAAGATAAAAAATCAGTGGACAGAATCAATGTACTCTGTGATCAGTTTTTAAATGCAGATACTTATGTAATCGCAGCTCCCATGTGGAATTTAGGTTATCCTTCAAGGCTTAAGTCATATCTGGACTGTATTATGATAAATGACAAAGTCATTAAGATATCACAGGATGATGCAGTGGGACTCTTAGATGATAAAACTCGCAACATGGTCTATATACAATCCTGTGGAGAAATCTACCCCAAAATATTTGATTCCAAATTCAACCATGCCATTGATTATTTCAGAGATGTATTTAAGTTTCTGGGGGTAAATAAATTTGAAAGTATACTGGTTGAGGGCACAGATACATCTTCCGTTGGTATTGACAAAGCTATAAAAGATTCTCAAAAAGACATAGAGGATGTAGTAAATAAATTTTCCAAAACCAGTTTATCTTCATCAAGCAATTCTTAGGTTCAAATAGATTCTAACTTATCCGGCGGTTACCAGTTCTAAACCTGCCAGTTTTACAACATGGCAGGTTTAGAACTGGTACGCCACTGGATAAATATTTAAATAGAAATGAACTGTTGCACCAGTTAATAATTTACATGTACAAGCCAAAATTTTATATTTTTGTCGCTCCACCCCAAATCCCAAGGTACCCTGTTCCTATCTGTATTATGGCAGCTCACCAGTGAATATCCTCTGGAATCTGCACCTGTTACTACAGAGATATGAGTTATATCTCCTTTTTTTTCGTATGCTACGAAATCCCCTGGAATAAGCCTGTAGGAAGCCTTATAGACCTTTTCGTAACTCCCATGGGCGATGACCGATGCCCTTCCGCTGTATATCATATAATTTTTGAATCCATCTGCATTAAGCCAGGAACTGGTAGCTCCAGATCTGTCATAATTCCAGGCAGAATTTTTTCTGAATTTTCCGCCCTCGTGCAGTACCTGAGAGGCAAAATTAGCACAGTCACCACCTCTGGAATTATAGTTTCTATATTTTTTATTATAGGTATATCCATATTTTTTTTCTGAAGCTATACCACAGTACCTATCTGCGTATTCCACAGAAGATCTTCTCCTGTCCGTCATACTGGAAAAATCTCTTTTACTTTGAGACAATATATACTGCTTTACAGAATCCACCTTTAAATTATCTAAATTCAGAGAGTCTTCAAAGGGATCTTTGTACCATTCTTTTGTAATAATCCATCTTCCATCTTTTTTTACCATGTTCAATATATGTGAAGTTCCTATTCTACAACTGTTTATAAATTTTGGAGCATCCTTGTATATATATTTATATTCAGTGGAACATATCAAGTTGATGGAAAATTTATCATCACTGCCTCTCACTCTCTTAATTACTATATCAGGTATTATTTCAATAAATTTAGCCCCTTGTTTTTCTTCCCAATTCTTCAAATATTTCATCTTTTTCTCTTCATGTTCATAAGCCCAGATACCATATCTCGTATTTTTGTCATATTTAGATTCTATAAGCTTTAAATTACCATTTAATATGGCTTTATTTCTATCTTCAAATATTTGTTTCGCAGAATTTATGATCTCATTTTTCTCATCAATTTCTTCACCATGTATATCTTTAAAAGGGCATACAAAAAATATAACTAAAATTACCATTGTGATCATAAAAACTCTTTTTATTAAGGAATGTTTCATAAGCTATACTCCTCATACAATTTAATAATAGATTAAATTTCATATAATTTGTACACTTATTGTACCCAATTGTAAAAATAATCACCCTGTAAATTTTGATAAAAGCTTCATATTTATTACAGAATATCCACTATAATTTTTCATTGATTTTTCCGATATAATTTTTTACACTTTCATCTTTATAGGGGGCACCTTCATACCAATATTTTTTATTTTGGGACTTATCGTCAAAATATCTGGATTTTAGAATTATCTCAGGCCTATATTCAAAATGCAGTGTATCAAAATGACTCCATTTTCCTCCCCATACAAAATTATTCTTTTCAAATATTTCTACAATTTCTCTGGGATACTCTTTTATCCTCAGGCTTCCTTCTGTCCTGGGCACCCATTTCCAATAATCTCTTCTATCTCTAGCAAGATCAATAGCTATTCCAAAGGAATGAGGGCTCAACATACCTGTTCCAGAAATATACCTGTAATTGAAAGTACCGCTGCTGGGGAACAGACATTTTGAAATATCTCCCCTTTTTTGTGAAATAGGCATAAGTTCCTTCATTGCATTTTCAAGAGATATTGAAGCGCCATTATTTCCATTAAACTGAAATCTCCTATATCCTAAATTGGCCATTTCAAGATTTGACTCCACAGAATTTTTATTATCACCATACACCTCTTTTAAAAGAGAGTAAACTCTAAGCCTTCCTGGATCAGAATTTTTCTGTGCAGCTCCATCTACAGTTCCCAGCTGATAAGGTTGTTCCATCATATCCTGTAGATCTGTATTTTGAAATTTCTCTTCAAAACTTTTTTCCCTTTTATCATCATACAAAATTTTTTTACCTGATTTCATTACTATATACACACTGCCGCCATTATCCTTTTCCACATCTGTAATATATCCTGGATAGGCCATCATAAGACACAAAATGTCCTGCTTCAATGTAGTGTTGTAATCAACGGCCCTAACTTTTTCATGTATACTAAAACACATGCATATCAATATAAAAAATACAATTATCCTTTTCCTCATAAAATGAACCACTCCAATTTTACAATTATCAACAATTATTGTATGTACATATATTGACTTTATGCATGGCAATTATAATAATAGCTAATTACTTTTTTGCTCTTCAAGCCATTTAAGCACTTCTTTGGCAAGAGTTATTCTTCTGCTGACAAAAGAATGATCACCATCTAAAATTATTTCCTTGAGATCAACTTTCTGCTCCTTAAGTGACTGTACAAGAGGCATATAATGCTCCTCTAAAGGTGCTATTACGTCTTTTCTTCCGCCTATCATCAATACAGAATGATTTTTTAAATTCTCCGATATATTTAACAAATTCCATCTGTACTTATTTTTTACAATATCATCAATAAAATTTTGCACAGTCATGCCATTAAGAGATATAACTGCTTTTTCCCATTTTTTTGCAGCAGAATCCATTAGGGATTTACTCTTAGAAATATTTTCCGCATAGAGGCCAAAATTAAAACCTGCAATACACCCCACTGACTTGATCTCATCATGACCTGCTGCAGTTATAAGGGCACTGAATCCTCCCAGGCTGTGTCCAATTAAAATTATATTTTTATCATCAATTCTATATGATTTTTTGGCAAAATCTGATTTTAAAAATTCAATTGAGGATTCAACATCCTCAAGTACATGGTCTATTGAGTAATCTCCCCCACTTCCCCAGCTTCCTCTATAGTGAAATATCAACACGTTGTATCCACTTCTCAACAGCACATGAGCTAGATCAAAATTTTGTTCATATCCTGGAAATCCATGTAATAAAATTACTGTGGCATGAGGGCCTATACCCTGAGCTATGTATATTACCCCCAGAATTCTAGATCCACCGCTATTATAATCAACACCCTGTATCATCGCAGGGTAAGTTTCATCAAGCTCTTCAGGATCTGTCCATATTGTCTTAAAATCCATATAATCATCTTCCTCCCAAATTCTCACAAAGCAACTCCAATTTTGCAATATTTTTTACAATTTACATCAATAATTATATTCTATCAAAGTTTGTTATCATTGTTAATGTTTTAATTCTTAAAAGTTATAATATAAAAGCAGTATATTTACAAGCTATTTGCATTTAAATTTAATTTGCAATTAGCTCATTTATTGTATAAAATTAAATTACATAAATGAAAATTTTCGGGTAAAGCCGAAAATCAACTGAATTTGATATTTTATGCTTGTACCTTACACTTTAAATTAAGTTTGGGGTGTTAATTTTGTCAAAAGAAGAAATTTATAAATTAAAAAGGAAACTTGAGTCGTTGATCCGTCAAAATGCAAGTACAGATAAAATCTCGGAGGTGAACAACAAACTGGATGAGGCGCTGGAAAAATTTTTATACGAAAATCTTAAAAATACGACCATACCTAAAAAATAGTTTATCTCACAATTATGTATAGGAATTATATTGATTGTAAAAGATACTTCCTAAGCAACTTTTACAGTCAATATAATTTTAGTCCCATTTTTATTTAACTACACTTGACAATTTCTCTATTCTTAACTCTTTTTTCTAAATACTCCTTCATTGTTCTGTATTCTATATCCTCATCATTTTTTTCTACTATTATAGTCTCAATATAAGCATTGGCTGTATCAAGACAAGTAAATATTATCTTATCATGAATCAATGCAGTACGTCTTAGTTCAAAACCAGGTTTTTTACTGTCATATCCCTGAGTAGGTATATCAATAACTATATCTATTTTATTTTCTCCTATATACTTTACTACATCTTGTATATCAATTCTGGTACACTTAATTCCGTTTTTATCTAAAAATTCACAGGTTCCTGCAGAAGCAAAAATATTAAATCCCAATTTGTCATATTTTTCTATTACATGCACGGAATCAAGTTTATCCCTGTCATTTACAGAAACATAGACATTGCCTTTTTGAAAAATTTTAAACCCTGCTGCCTTGAAGGCCTTGTATACAGCTTTATCCTTATTAAAATCGACTCCCAGAACTTCCCCTGTGGACTTCATCTCAGGTCCCAGGGCTACATCCACCCCAGGCAATTTTTTACTGGAAAATACAGGCATCTTTACAGCATAAATATCACTGAATTTGTATTCATCTTGTCTGTAGCTGAAATCTTTTATTTTCTTACCAAACATAACCTGTACAGCTATTTCCACCATCGGTATATCTGTAACTTTGCTCAATATTGGTACAGTTCTTGAAGCTCTTGGATTTACCTCTATGACATATACTTTATCTCCGTCATAAGCATATTGTACATTCAAAAGTCCCTTTACATTCAGCTCCCTTGATATCTTCACCGTATAATCCTCTATTTTTTTCAGTACCTCTTCTGGTAAATCACTGGCAGGATATACTGCAATGCTGTCTCCAGAATGTACTCCTGTCCGCTCTATATGCTCCATTATTCCAGGAATTATCAAATCCTGTCCATCAGATATGGCATCTACTTCTATTTCTCTGCCCAATATATATTTATCCACCAATACTGGATACTCTTTTGACAAATTTACTGCATCCTTTAAATACTGGGATAATTCCCCGTGGTTGTATACAACTTTCATAGCTCTTCCCCCTATTACATAGGAAGGTCTCACAATTACAGGGTAGCCTATTTCATGCACCAGTTCATCTGCCTCTTTTAAACTTGTCACAGAACCCCCTATGGGCGAATTAATACCCAATTTTTTTAAAAGAACCCTAAATTTTTCTCTATCCTCCGCCACATCTATGGACTCAAAGGAAGTTCCCAACAATTTTACCCCAGCATCATTTAACTTTTTCGATAAGTTCAGGGCTGTTTGTCCTCCAAATTGTACTACAACCCCATCTACTTTTTCCTCATTTATAACGTTCATCACATCATCTATATACAGGGGATCAAAATAAAGTTTATCTGAAATATCAAAATCCGTGCTTACAGTCTCGGGATTATTATTTACTATAATGGCCTTATACCCTGCTTTTTTTATTGCCCATACACTATTCACACAGCAGTAGTCAAATTCTATTCCCTGACCTATTCTAATTGGGCCGGAACCTATTACAAGTATTTTTTTATCATCTGACACCATATTATCATCTTCCAGATCATAGCAGGAATAATAATAGGAAGTCTTTGCCTGAAACTCACCACTGCAGGTATCCACCATCTTGTACACTACCTTTATCCTGTTTACTTCCTTAATCTGTTTCAAATCCTCCAGCTTCATACCTATCAATTTGCATATATACTCATCCGTAAATCCCATAAGTTCAGCTTGTTGTATATTTTCCACAGTTGGAGCATTGTTTACCAATTTATTCTCCATCTCTATTATATTTTTTATCCTATTTATAAACCACTTATCTATTTTAGTTATTTCATAGAGTCTATCTACACTTATTCCCTTTCTCAAAGCTTCCGCCATGGCAAACAATCTTTCATCATCCTGTCTGTTCAATTTATCAATTATCTCCGGTATATCAAGTTTCTCCAGTTTATCCAGTTGAAGTCCTATTATCTTTCCCTCCAGGCTTATTACAGCTTTTAAAAGGGCACTCTCAAAGCTCCTGTCTATGGCCATAACTTCTCCAGTAGCTTTCATCTGGGTTTTCAAACTCCTATCTGCAGTTTTGAATTTGTCAAAAGGCCACTTGGGCATTTTGACCACACAATAATCAAGAGCCGGCTCAAAAAGGGCACTGGAACTTCCTGTAACATAGTTTTTCAATTCATCCAGAGTATATCCCAGTGCAATTTTAGCCGCAATTTTAGCTATTGGATATCCTGCCGCTTTAGACGCCAGTGCACTCGATCTGCTCACTCTAGGATTCACTTCTATAACCATATATTTGCTGCTCTCTGGATCCAGTGCGAACTGTATGTTGCACCCGCCTTCTATTTTCAAAGTTCTTATTATCTTTATGGCAGATCTTCTGAGCATTTGGTATTCCATGTCATTTAGTGTTTGAGAAGGGGCTACCACTATACTATCTCCCGTGTGTATACCTACAGGATCTAAATTTTCCATATTGCACACTACCATGCAGTTGTCCTTCTTATCCCTCATTATTTCATACTCCAGTTCCTTCCATCCCGCTAAACTCTGCTCCAACAATATTTGAGTTATGGGGCTTTCTTCTAGACCATTTTTGCATATTTCCAGATATTCCTCATAGTTGTTTGCAATACCTCCACCAGTGCCTCCTAAAGTATATGCAGGTCTTATTATAATAGGCAGACTAATTTTGTTTAAGAATTCTTTGCACTCATCCAGGTTGGTAGCTATGGTACTAACTGCTATGGGTTCGTTTATTTTTCCCATGAGATCTTTAAAACTCTTTCTGTCCTCTGCATTTTCTATGGATTCAACCTTTATTCCCAGTAACTCCACCCCATATTTTTCTAAAACCCCAGCCCTATTCAATTCCATTGCCAGATTCAAAGCTGTTTGTCCACCAAAGCCTGCTAAAACACCATCTGGTCTTTCTCTTGCTATTATTGCCTCTAATGATTCAACAGTCAAAGGTTCTATATAGGTTTTATCTGCAATATTTTTATCCGTCATTATAGTTGCTGGATTACTGTTTACAAGAACTGTCTCTACTCCCTCTTTTTTTATTGCTTCACAAGCCTGAGTTCCTGAGTAATCAAATTCTGCAGCTTGACCTATTATTATAGGACCCGATCCTATTATCAAAACCTTTTTCAAGTTTTCTCTTAACGGCATTATATCACTTCTCCTTGCTATTTATACTATAGAGTCATATATTTTAAAAATTTATCAAATAAATAGGCTGTATCTGTAGGCCCTGGAGAGCCTTCTGGATGAAACTGTACCGAAAATATAGGAAGTTTTTTATGTCTTATTCCCTCTACCGTATTGTCATTTAAATTCACATGAGTTACTTCAACAACATTTCTGTTTAAACTTTCTTTTCTAACTGCATAGCCATGGTTCTGAGATGTTATAAAAGCCTTATCCAGATTTCTGTCATATACTCCATGATTGCCGCCCCTGTGACCAAACTTCATTTTATAGGTATCTCCTCCAAGCGCAAGAGCTAATAATTGATGTCCCAGGCATATACCAAATATGGGAATACTGCCAATTAATTTTTTTACAGTGGGTATAATTTCATTTAAGTCCTTTGGATCTCCCGGTCCGTTGCTCAAAAGCACTCCACTGGGATGTATCTCCATTATATTCTCATAAGAAGAATTATATGGAAACACAGTTATATCACAATTTCTATATTTTAGATTTTCAATTATATTGTTCTTTGCACCAAAATCTAAAACCGCCACTTTAGGCCCTTTTCCCTCAATCCTTTTTATAAAAGGAGTACTTACCTGCTGAACTAGCTCTTTATCATCATTGGAATTCAGCATATTTTTTATTTCACTTATGGACTCATTTTTATTACATATCACACATTTCATAGTTCCCTTGGATCTTATCTTCTTAGTTATACTCCTTGTATCTATGCCGCTGATACCCACTATGCCGTTTTTCTCTAAAAAATTTGTAAAACTATCTTCACTTAAATAATGAGATGTATCATTGTAGATATTTTTTAATACTATCCCCTTTACCTGTATTTCTTTGGACTGGCTAAAATTATGGTTAACGCCGTAATTTCCTATATAAGGATAACACATGGTTATCACCTGTCCTCTGTAAGAAGGGTCAGTAAGTATCTCCTGATACCCTGTCATTGAAGTATTGAAAACCAGTTCTCCTGTAGTTATACCCTTTTTTCCTATAGCTTTTCCCATGAATACAGTTCCATCTTCTAAATACAATATGGAATTCATAATATTCCTTCTTTCTAAATATTACTGCACAAAGTTGCTACCATGACCGCCTTTATAGTGTGCAATCTGTTTTCTGCTTCATCAAATACTATAGAATGTTTTCCCTCAAACACTTCTTCTGTAACTTCTAATGCTTCATATCCAAACTTCTGGTATATATCCTCACCAGTATCTGTCTCCCTGTTGTGAAAAGCCGGAAGACAGTGCATAAACTTTACATTTTCATTTTCACAGGCTTCAATGAGTTTGCTATTTATCTGATAGGGCATCAGGGCTTCAATTCTATTTTTCCACAAGTTCTTATCTTCACCCATGGAAAGCCATACATCCGTATACAGGACATCTGCGCCCTTTACACTGCCATATATATCATCACTTATTGTAATGTTTCCTCCATTTTTATCCGATATTTTTTTACATTCTCCAATCAATTCATCCTCAGGAAACAACTCCTTTGGCGTTACAATTTTAAAATCAATTCCCATTTTCGCTGACCCTATCATAAGGGCATTTGCCACATTGTTTCTACCATCGCCAAGATATACAAAATTTACATCTTTAAGAGGTTTATTTACATGTTCTTCTACGGTTAAAAAATCTGCCAATACCTGAGTGGGATGATCCTCATCTGAGAGTCCATTCCACAGAGGAATTCCCGAATATTTTGCAAATATCTCCATATTTTTTTGTGAGAATCCCCTGTATTCCACTCCATCAAACATTCTACCCATCACCCTAGCAGTATCTTTTACCGATTCTTTCTTACCCATATGACTTCCAGTGGGACCTATATAAGTCACTGTAGCACCTTCATCATAAGCTCCCACCTGAAACGAACATCTTGTTCTTAAAGAATCCTTTTCAAATATAAGCGCTACATTTTTTCCCTGTAATCTCTTTTTTTCCTTTCCGCTGTGCTTTTCCTCTTTGAGTTTTTTAGAAAGATCCAGCAGATATCTTATCTCTTCCTGTGAAAAATCCTTAAGAGTTAAAAAACTTCTTCCTTTTAAATCAGCCACAAATATCTCCTCCTTGAAATCATTCTTTATAGGCGTCAAATCCAAACCATTTTACTGAAAGTTTTGAAAGTGTTCCATCCTTTTTCATATCTCCTATGATTTTATCTATTTCCTTTTTTAGTGAATCATCACCTTTTCTATAAGCCACTCCCATAGGTTCTTTGCTCAGCGCACCCGGTACTATTTTAAATTGGCCTTTTTTCTTCTGGATGTAATATCCACCTACCTGCTCATCCATTACTGCGGCATCAATCCTGCCTATGGACATATCTTGAAAGGCTTCCGTTATCTTATCATATTTTTTTAACTCCTTCACGCCTTTAATTCCATTCGCCACTTTTTCTCCTGTAGTACCTAATTCACAGGCTATGACCTTTCCCTTTAAATCATCTATTCCCTTTATATCCTTTCTTCCATTTTTTACTGCAATAATCTGCCCTCCATTTATATAGGATGTAGAAAAATCCGTGTTTTTCTTACGCTCATCTGTTATGCTTATGGATGCAATAGCCGCATCAAATTTATTTGAATCAAGAGCCAATATAAGTCCATTAAAATCCATAACTAGGAAATTTGCTTTAACTCCCAGCCTTTTTGCCACTTCATTGGAAAAATCCACATCAAATCCTACTAATTTACCATTGCTATCCCTAAATTCCATGGGAGGATATCCCTCTTCTGTCCCTATAGTGATTTTACCTGATTTTTTTACTTTATCCAGCAAATTTGAATTTGTACCATTTTTAGTAGTTTGCCCACAAGCTGTGAATAATACTATACTAAAAATAATCATAATTAAAGCCGCCATTAACTTTTTCATTATCAATCCCCCTTAATTTTAAGCAATTAAATATATACATTATCACAAATCATTGATATATTTTATAATTATACATAAATACTTATAAAAATGCAATATGCTTTAGTATATTTTTCTATTTATTCATCATAAGGCTGATATACTTGTTCAATTTACAATACATAATATATGCTCTCGATCTGGAAAACAAATAAGTGGATAAAAAAATCCGGCCTTTAATTTCAGCCGAAATAACCGCTAGTGAACTACCACCACTTATAGAAGTGGATGGCTTCTTAGTCAATATTCCTAACGGAACAAGTTTACCTAAGCTCTAAAGGTCGAACCAACCTCAATGTATTACCAAAATTATATGGCTAATTTCAGCAGATTTTTACTGGCGTTTATATCCCTGTCATGGTGTGTGCCGCATTTAGGACAGGTCCATTCCCTGAGTGCAAGATTTTTCACCTCTCTATTCTTATATCCACAAACTGAACACAATTGACTACTTGCATAATTACTGGGTGCCACTATTATTTTTCTGCCGTACCACTCAGCCTTGTATTCCAGCATTCTTCTGAATTCACTCCAGCTTGCTTCGCTTATTGCCTTTGCCAGCCTGTGATTCTGCTGCATATTTTTAACTTTTAAGTCCTCAATAACTATAGATTGGTTCTCTCTGATTAGTTTTATTGATAACTTATTTAAGAAGTCTGCCCTTTGATTCACTATCTTCTCGTGTAATTTAGATAATTTTAATCTAGTTTTTTTTCTGTTATTACTGCCTTTTTTCTTCCTTGATAGATCCCTTTGAAGTTTGACAAGCCTTTTTTCTGATTTTCTCAGATATTTTGGGTTGGCCTCTCTATATCCATCTGAACATATTGCAAATTCTTTTAGCCCCATATCTATTCCTATTTTTTTACTTACTTCAGGCAGCTTTTTAATCTCACAATTAACCAGTATAGATATAAAATATTTACCACTCGGAACCTGGGATACAGTACATGATTTAATTATTCCGTTGAATTCTCTATGCTGTTTTATCTTTATCATGGATTTTAATTTAGGTAATTTAATATGTTCATCTTTGATATAAACTGTTCCATTTTGATTATTGGTTGTATAACTGTTATAGTTACTTTTCTTACTTTTGAATTTAGGAAAACCTATTGATTTATCTCTAAA
>NZ_JAJJPB010000010.1:0-113575 GCF_020908015.1 Clostridium aromativorans | reverse complement strand
AGGTTACTGCTGTAATTCTCCTGCAAAACTTATTGTTATTGCCTGGAAAGCGTGCAGCCTGACCAGAGTATCAAATTCTGCTTACACAAATGTTGCATCTCCATCCGTAGCCGCCAGCAAGGTATTTCGCCTGGATGAATGCTGATTACGCGAGGATGCAGTCAGTGCTCTGGATTAGGATAATTCCTTTTTCTTTAATTTAATAGTCTTATTCATTTAAAATTTTAACTAAGTTATGATGAAATATCTTATTTTAAGTAAGATTAAATTTCCATTAAACTATAGTTCCTTAATCTTTTCTTATGGCAATGCTCTTTTTGAGTATTATGTTAAAATCGCTATTATGTGAAATATATTCTAGAATATCATGATTTAAAACTTATGAAAAAATGACGGTTTTGGTGTGAATTCAAAACCGCCATTTGGTATTAGTGCTTATATAAAGCGCAAACATTTAATCGTCACAACAAAAATTTTCGTTGTGGTAATTTCACTGCATTAGACAGTTCTGTAGATTTTCATATATGGCTCTAAACTCCACAGTGACTTTAGCCTGACAAATACATCTTTTTGAATAGTTAGCTCAAAATAAGCCTTTACATTTTCAATGCTGTCAAAGTCATGAAGAACCTAAATTAAGCTTTGCTTTTTACGATATAAGCAGGATTAGCTTGGTAACGCTGATATAATGTTAAAAATTTATAATTCTTTATTATTATCTGCTCCTGGAGTTGCAACAATTACCTGCTCTGGTGTTACAATAAGTACACCTTTTGCTGTTACTGCATTATTCATTGCTTTAGATACAATTTTTTTAAATTTATCTACTAGTTCACCTTCTGTTAAATGAATAGCGGTTCCTTTAATCTGATATCCTTCCATAGTCGTTGCATCACATGCAGAAATGGCTATCTTACCATTCTTGTTAATATTTTCAAGAGTCCTACGAAGAAATACATCACCAATAACTAATTTTCCTTCAGATGTTATTTCTTTAAATAATACAGGTATTGTATTAGGTTCATCAGAATATGTTCCGATATACCATAATTGATTGTTTAAAAGGCTAATAACATTTTCATTTAAGTTTTTCATAGAAATTCCTCCTTATGTTATAAGTTAGTGTAAAGTTTTTTACACTGTTTTTAAAATTTATTCTTTATATATCAAGAGTTACAAAGTTTTTTTTCAATAAAAAAACAATGACCCCCTATTTCATGTTATAATTGAATCTGCAAAAACCAAAAATAAACACGAAAGGGTGTCATTGTCTTGAATTCAATTATAACTTATTTGTTCTTATATAATCAATATCTTTTGAAAATAATTTCTCAATTGCTTTTGTTTATCGCTAAATACATTCCTCTTAAACAGTGGGCTTTTGAGGATTCACATAGTCCTAAATACCAGAAATTCAAAGTCGATAAGCTGCCTAAAATTATTCATTTTGAGAAGGCAGACTACAACTTCTCTTAGCTTACTATAAACATAAATACAATAAGCTGATCAAACCCGTTAAGAGACGTAAGGTCAAGTCCATACCTGAAAATATTTCGTGTCCCAGGTGTGGCGCACCCCATAACTACATTTACGACAATAATGGCAGCAGAGGCCAGTTTCAGTGTAAAGTCTGCGGTCAGAATTTCAACGAAAGCAACCATGCTGACAAACCCATGGTATTTCTCTGTCCTTATTGTGGACATACTCTTTCACCCAGGAAAGACAGGAAACACTTTCGCATACATAAATGTGTTAATCCTGAATGCTCCTACTATCAAGGCAATCTTTCTAAATTACCTAAAAGCCTGGATGCTGCTGACAAACACAAATATAAGCTTCGCTACATCTATCGTGAGTTCACAGTAGACTTTTTCAAGATGGACTTACATGGACTTCCCAAAAATGCTGTTAATTTTAAGTACAGGAAGTTCAGTGCCCACATCATGGGATTGTGCCTTACATATCATATAAATCTGAAGCTTTCAACAAGGCAGACAGCCCACGCCTTACAAGAAGTTCATGGTATAAAAATTTCACACACCATGGTTTCTAACTATGCTATGACTGCTGCCGCAGTTATCAAGCCTCTTACGGATACTTTTGGCTACAAACCTTCCAAAATCCTTTCTGCTGATGAAACCTACATCAAGGTTAAAGGCATAAAACACTACGTTTGGATTGTCATGGACGCCTGTAAAAAGTCTATTCTAGGCTACCAGGTATCTGATACCAGATCTGTAGGTCCATGTATCCTGGCTATGCGCATGGCTTTTGAGAAGTTTAAAGAATTTCCCAATAAAGCCCTGAAATTTATTGCAGATGGCTACAGTGCCTATCCTCTTGCCAGCCAACAATGCAAGCTCATGAATGGCTGGGATTTTGATGTTACTCAAGTCATCGGACTTACCAATGATGCTGCTGTATCCACTGAATTCCGTTGGGTAAAGCAAGTAGTAGAGCGGCTTAACCGCACCTTCAAGTCTTCCTACCGTGTTACTTGTGGTTATGGAAGCGAAAATGGTGCTCTTTATGGTGTTTCTCTCTGGGTTGCCTATTATAACTTCCTTCGCCCTCATCCGTATAATTACTGGAAGCCACTAAATGAGATAGATATTTTATCTCATGCAGGTAATATGCCTGCCAAGTGGCAGCTTCTTATTTATCTTGGCCAGCAGACTATTCTAAATATGCAGGAAAATCCAGTGGCTTGACTACTATCTGTTTTTAGATTTTTGAGCCGGAGGTACAACTTAGCCACCCTGCGGGCTTGCCCTTGATGGAGTTACGAATAAATGCTAAAATGCTGTGAACAAGACGGTGAAATCTATCTGTTTTTGAGTTTTTGCCGTCGATGTATCCTTCAGAGCATTTATTTGTAATGCAGTCAAGGGTGGCGGGGTACACTAAAAAATCCTATCTCCAGTTAGATTTCTAAAGTCATAATTCTAATTTCCTTTGTTTCTGTTTTTCATAGCTCACTTTACACTATCTATTATAACTACATACTATTGAGATTATATTTTTACGGGTCGACTATATTTTAGCTATATTCTATTATTTAAACAAGTATTAATAAATTTATTAGCTACTATTAAAAATAATAGTACTATTAAAAATAGCTGAATATAGCAATCAGCTATCTCCAGTTATTTTATAGGTATATTTTTTATATTCCATTACAATTTTTACATGGAGTTAGTGCATCTTCCGCATTGACTTTTTTATAAGCTTTTGACCAGTGGCAAATATTTTGAAGTATTGGTACAATTGATTTACCTTTAGCAGTCAAGGAATATTCTACCTTTGGAGGCATTTCGTTATACTGATTTCTACTAAGAATTTCATCTGATATCATTTCTTTAAGCATTGCTGCTAAAACTGCATCCGTGATATTAGACAACTCCCTTCGAATTTTACTGTAGCGCATTGTACCATTAGCTGCTATTACACAAATGATTCTTGATTTCCATTTACCTCCAAATATATCTAAGCCATATTCAAGAGGGCATTTAATTTCTTTCTCTAATTTATGTTTATACAATGAAAATCACTCCTTTATCACTCTTGTTTTTCATAGTTACTAATAAATTTATTAATATATATGAATATTATAGGATATTCATATAACAGAGTCAACAAGGGTACTAGAAAGAAAATAGTGGAAATAATTATGAGAAGTGGAAATTTAATACTTGCATTATTAGTTGTGATAGTATGAAAGCTAATTTTGCAGTTGTAAAATTGGAATTTACTGGTGTACCATCTATATTAAAGATAGAGTGACCACTGCTATACATCATGAAAATGCTCTTGTGGCTATATATAATAACAAAAAAAGTATCAGAACTTAAAAAGGGTCCAGTTGCAAATTTACTTCTTGAAGCAACGGAACCTGTTGTAATGAATGCTATTTACCATCGTGCTGCTTATACATATGATGGTTTAAGCAATGGTAAAACTCTTATTGAAATCGTACATGATTTAGACGATGAGAGAGTAAAGGGAACAGAACAACATGCTGCAATACTACTATCAGGTATATTCAAGAAACAGATAGAAGTTAAAATCCTATCAATTAAACCTGGTGCGAGAGGGACTAGTAAACTTGCCAAAAAATATCTTTCATTTGATTCGAAAATTCCAATAGCAAAAACAGGCAGACCTCCAAAAGATAATAGGCTTATATTTAACGCAATCCTATGGATTGCAAGAAGTGGAGCAGCATGGCGTGATTTGCCTGAACGTTTTGGTTCATGGAAAACCGTGTACAGCCGTTTCTGCAAGTGACGTGATAATGGGACCTTGTTAGTCATTTTTAAACAGTTAAATTCTGATGCAGATTATGAGGATCTCAGTATTGACTCTACTTGTATAAAAGCTCACCAGCATAGTGCTGGTGCTAAAAAGGGGCTATAAACAGTGAAACAAAACAGCATATTGGATTAAGCCGTGGTGGACATACTACAAAAATTCATACCATTGTTGACGGCCTTGGCAATCCAGTATATTTTCAATTATCATCTGGTAATTTACATGACAGTACACAAGCTGTAGACGTTCTTTCCAATATTGATATAAAAGGCAGCAATATTTTAGCTGACAAGGCATATGGTATAAATGAAATTAGAAAATATATTACTTCAAAAGAGGCCTCATATACCATTCCACCAAAATCCAATGCAAGGAATCCATGGGATTGTGACTGGTGGTTGTATAAAGAACGCCATTTAGTAGAATGTTTCTTTAATAAAATCAAGCATTTTAGAAGAATTTCAACTCGATATGACAAACTTGCTTCTTCTTTTCTCGCTTTTATTTATGTTGCTGCTATCTTTATTTTGTCTAAGTAGGATAATTTCTATATTGTTTTCAGACATGCCCTAGTTATTGTGTCAGTATTTTTGATAATAAGGACAAAAAAGGAAACAATAGAAAAAAATATAGTAGTTAAAAAAGGATATGTTACAAGGACGGTAGTAAATATTGAAAGAGTAGAACATACATTTTCATATAATCCTATTGTCGGAATTATTGTAAGTGTTTTTGTGGGTTTTATATCTAGTTTTTTAGGAATAGGAGGAGGAATAATACATGTTCCGGTGCTTCTTATTAACATACTAAATTATCCTGTCCATATTGCAACTGCCACATCACATTTTGTTTTGACAGTAATGTTACTATCCGTAACTGTAGTACATATAGCAGATGGAGCACTTCAACCTGGCGCGTTATCAATTGGTGTATTGTTTGGAGCACAGTTAGGTGCTAGACTTTCAAAAAAAATTCATGGAGTAACAATAATTTGTATTCTTTTTTAAAAATTTTTTTATAAAATGAAATAAATTTAGATGTTTTTCTTATTCCTTTGCAATAAGGCTTTTAATGTGTTGATATTTTGTTTTATTTCTTTTATTTCAGCTTCATATTTTTGTACAGTAACACCGGGAAGGTGAATGCCGGTTTGGTTTAATACAAATTTTCTCTCTTCTTTAACTTCTTCAAGAGATTCTTTAAGTTCTTGAAGTTTTTTTTCAAGTTCTAAAGTATTCATTTTATCGAAATTATTCATTGTGGTTTTCACTCCGTTACATTTTTAAACCTTATAGGTTCTGTTAATAATTATTATAACATTCTTAATTGGCATTTGACAATAACTACAAATAGGAGTAATATGAAATTGGCCAATGCCAATATAAAAATGGAGATGATTGTATGTCAGATTGTGATTCATGTCCATCAAATGACGGATGTGAAAAGGACAAAGAAAGTTGTATGATTGAAAACAATCCTATGAACAATGTAAAAAAAATAGTAGGTGTAATGAGTGGAAAGGGAGGGGTAGGTAAATCTACAATTTCGGTATTATTGGCAAAGGAGCTTAATAAAAAAGGTTTTAAGGTAGGTATACTTGATGCTGATATTACAGGACCGAGTGTTCCGAGATTACTGAATTTAAAAAATAAAAGGGCAGAAGCTGTAGGAGAAAATATTGTGCCGGTAACCACGGAAGAAGGTATAAAAGTTATATCACTTAACCTACTGATAGAAAATGAGGAAGAACCGGTGATTTGGAGAGGGCCTATAATAGGCAATACGGTTAAACAGTTTTGGACCGATGTGCTGTGGGGAGAACTTGATTATTTGGTAATTGACATGCCTCCTGGAACGGGAGACGTAGCTATTACTGCAATGCAGTCAATACCTATTAATGGAATAATAATGGTATCAGTACCTCAAGATTTAGTATCTATGATAGTCTCAAAAGCTATAAATATGGTAAATAAAATGGGTATTAACATTTTGGGCATTATTGAAAATATGAGTTATGTAAAGTGCCCGGACTGTAATAAAAAAATCAAAATTTTCAACGGAGAAAATACTCGTGAGTTTTTGGGAAAAACGAATTTGAAGCTTCTTGGTGAATTGCCTGTGGTAGATAGTATATGTAATCTATTATCTTACCAGGATAGAAATACAGATAATAGTATGGATTCAATATTCAGTCCAATAGCTGAAAATATAATTAAAAACATGGAGGAGGAATAGCTAATGAAAATTGCGGTTTCGGCAAAAAGTAAAACTGCTGATTCTTTGCTTGATATAAGATTCGGAAGATGTGAGTATTTTCAGATTTATGATGGTGAAAATGATGAAGTTAAAGTTATAGATAATAAAGGTAAATTGTCTGGTAGTGGAGCGGGAGTTGCAGCTGCACAGCAATTAGTTGATGAAAAGGTAAATCTCATAATTACAGGAAGTCTTGGACCAAATGCTTATGAAATTGTTGAAAAAGCGGGAATTAAAATTTATAAATGTAGGGACGTTTCTATAAGTTCTGCTTTAGAAAAGTTTAATAAAGATGAACTTTTGGAATTAGTGAAACCGTCACGTAATGGTACAGGTCATGGATTTAGAGGGGGAAGATGAGTTGAATATAGCAGTGTTAAGCGGCAAAGGCGGAACAGGAAAAACTACAGTTTCTATAAACCTTGCACTTGTACTAGGAGCAAATTATATTGATTGTGACGTGGAGGAACCCAATGGGTTTATATTCTTAAAGCCGGAAGTAGAAGAAGCTAAAAGTGTTATGGTAGAGTATCCTTTTATAGATGATACTGATTGTAATTCCTGCGGTGAGTGTGTAAAGGTTTGTCAGTTTAATGCTCTTGCTAAAGTTAAGGACGAGATAATGCTTTTTCAGAAATTGTGTCATAGTTGTGGTGCCTGTGAAATTGTGTGTACATATGATGCATTAAGCTATAAGAAGAGAGAAATAGGTAAAATTGAAAAAGGTAAGGCTGATGAAATGAGTTGTAGCAGAGGAATTTTAAATATAGGTGAACCTATGGCTGTGCCGGTAATAAAAGAATTGTTACAAAATCTTTCAGAAGAAACTAACTTAATAGATTGTCCCCCAGGTACATCTTGTAATGTGGTAAACTCTTTAAAATATGCAGATGCTGCAATACTTGTTACAGAGCCTACGCAATTTGGCCTGCATGATTTGAAAATTGTTGTGAAGCTCGTAAGAATGTTCAATATACCTTTTGGAATAGTGATAAATAAAGATGATGGAAGAGAAAACTTAATTAGAAATTATTGTAGTGATGAAAGAATTGAGATTATAGGAAGTATTCCATATAGTAGGGAGATAGCAAAAATATATTCAGAGGGAGGAGTTTTAAACAAGAATTTAAATTATAAAAATGTATTCGATAAATTATCGGTGAGAGTGAGGGAGGCGCTAAAGTGGAATTAGTAGTTTTGAGCGGTAAAGGTGGAACAGGTAAAACTACGATTGCAATAGCACTGTCAGAACTTGCTCAAGATGTAATAAGAATAGATTGCGACGTAGATGCCCCTAATTTATACCTTTTCTATCAAGGAAAAGATATTGAAAAGAAGGAGTTTATGGGAGCTAGAAAAGCTGTAATAGATGAATCACTCTGTATCAAATGTGGTAAATGTGAAGCTATTTGTAGATTTGATGCCATAGAAAATTATAAAATAGATCCATTTGTCTGTGAAGGTTGTGGAGCATGTAACCTTATATGTCCCCAAAATGCTATAAAATTACATAATGAAAAATCAGCTGATACTTTTATTACAGGGATTGGCAATGACATTATTTCAAGAGCGGAAATGGACATTGGAGGTGATAATTCAGGAAAACTTATAACATACTTACGAAGAAACGGAAAAAAATTTAATAAAAATGATAAACTGACTATAATAGATGGCTCACCAGGCATAGGATGTTCAGTTATTTCTTCTATAACGGGAAGTGATGCAGTTTTAATTGTTACTGAACCAACAATATCTGGATTTGAAGATTTCATGAGAGTGGTGTCTTTGTGCAAGTATTTTAGGATATTTACTATGGTTTGTATAAATAAATATGATATCAATGAAGATCTGAGTAAAGAAATAGAAAATTTTATTAAAAAGGAAAAGTTGTTTTTAGTTGGAAGAATTCCTTATGATGATATTGTTATGAAATCCATAAATGAGTTAAAACCTATCATATATTATGAGAATAGTAAAGCAGGAGATTCAATTAAAAAAATGTGGAATAGTATAGAAAGGCTCATTTATTGAAAAGTAAACTTTTAATGTTTTAAAATTTAGTATTCTTTATAGCACATGGAGGATGTAAAAATGAAAAGAGTATTGGAACTTCATAAAGAAGGGTATAATTGTGCAGAATCTATTGTAAAAGCCATAAATGAGGAAAAAGAAACAAATATTCCAGTTTCTGTAGCTAGTCCTTTTGGCTCAGGTATGACAGTTGGAAGTACTTGTGGAGCTGTTACCGGAGCATTGATGGCTTTAGGCTCAATAAGAGGAAGAAAAACCAGTAAGGAATCAAATGAAACAAGAAAGATCACTAAGGAAGTAATAAATAAAGTAAAAGAAAAATATGGAACATTTGAGTGTTCAGAGTTAAAGAAAAAAGGTATATCTTGTGATGAAATAATAGAATATGCCTATGATATTTTAAGGGAATATATTAAATAAATTAATATATAAATTTTATTAAAAATAAATACAGGGAGGAATAAAAGTGAAAATTGCAGTAGCAAGTGATGGAAAACAAGTAAGTGGACATTTTGGACATTGCAGTGGATTTATGATTTATGAAATAGGGGAAGACAAATCTTTAAAAAAGAACTTTGTGGAGAATCCGGGGCATAAGCCAGGATTTTTACCGATGTTTTTAAAAGAAAAGGGTGCAAATGTAATAATATCAGGAGGAATGGGAGAGACTGCAGTTCAATTATTTAGAGACAGTGAAATAAAAGTTGTTACAGGTGCGCAGGGCCTATGTGATGATGTAGTACAGAAATATATAAATGGAGAATTGAAGTCTACTGGAAGTGTATGTAAAGAGCACCAATATGAAGGAAATTGCAATGAGTAATTAAATTCAATTTGTGAGGTGAGTATTTGAATATGAAGGATGAATTTTTGTTAATTAAAGAATTGTTGAATAAGAAAAATTACAAGTTTACCAGTCAAAAGAAAATTGTACTTGAAGTTTTAATTGAATCAAATACTCACCAAAATATCAAAGAGATTTATGATAGAATAAAAAGTCATAATAAGATAGGTCTTGCAACTGTTTATAGAACATTAAAGATATTTACACGCTTAGGTATAACTAAAGAAATAAATATAAATGGAATAAGTTATTATGAATTAAAAATATACAGCAGAAAACCTCTTCATATTCATTTTAAATGTATTCATTGCAATGATATAATAGATATAGATGATAGTAATATTAATTTAGAACTTATCAAACTGAACAATTACATAGAAAAAGCTAAAAATATTGATATAGAAGACGTAAATATTGTTTTATCCGGAATATGCAGCAAATGCAGGGAGGAGAAAAATGCCAAGACCAGTCAAATATAGAAGTGTAGAGAAGTTGCCGGAGTATACTTACTTTGTACCAGTAGGTAGAAAAAAATGCGAAATAAAAGATATAGTAATAAAAGTTGAGGAACTTGAAGCAATGAGATTGAAAGATATTGAAAAATTAAATCAGGAAGAATGTGCTGAAAGAATGCACGTATCCAGGCAAACTTTTCAAAATATAATAGATAGTGCAAGAGAAAAAACAGCTATTGCTCTGACACAGGGAAATTCAATAAGAATAAGTGGAGGAAACTACAGGCCTGTATTCTGCAAATTTAAATGTTTTAATTGTGGCAACGTATATGAAATAAAAAAAGAAGAAGACAAATATAGTTGCCCTTCCTGCGGATCTGATGAGGTTATTTGTAATAAAAAAGCTAATCTCTGCAGAAAATGGTGTAAATTAGGTAGAAAAGACGATAAGTTATAATTATATTTATTTTAATAATCCATTACGTATACAGCTGGTATATTAAATTTATATTTTATAAGCAGAATTAAACAATTTTTCTATTGCTGCAATTAATTTTTTAAGAGCAGAGGAAATGTATTTATCTTTGTGATAAATTATTTTAAAGCTCCTGTAAAGTGAAAAATCTTCAATGGGAATTTGTACTACATTATTTTGATGAATCAGCAGACTTTTGGACAGATTGAGACGCCCTGCCCAGCTGCCACTACGTTGATTATGGAGTCAGAACTGTGGCATACCCATTTTTTTATGATGGGTATGCCCCTGCCTTCTGTTAGATTGATAAGAAAATCTCTGGTACCGGATCCTTCCTCACGCAGTACACAGTCCTTATCTTTTAAGTCAGATAGATGAATTGATTTCTTTGAAGCAAAGGGATGATTTTTACCGCAGATAAGTACCATCTCATCTTGATAAACTTCATCAGATATAATATCCTTTGAATTTACAAACCCTTCTATTACGGCTATGTCTAGAGTTCCATCAATAATTTTCTGTATGATGTCCTTAGAGTTGTCTACATATACACGTATACGAATTTTAGGATTTCTTTCTTCAAATTTGGAAATGATATTACCCAGGAAAAAACTTCCTACGGTAAGTGAAGCTCCTACATGAATACATATCTGTTCAGAGGCATGATGCAGATAATGTTCCATTTCACGAAAATTTGCAAGAATATGTCTTGCGTAATTTAAGAATTCCTTTCCTACATCTGTAATATATAATTTTCTGGAAAGTCTTTCAAACAATTTTACGTGATATTCCTCCTCAATTTGGGAGATAGCGTGGCTGACAGTAGGTTGAGATATATAAAGTTTTTTTGCTGCGGCTCCTATTTTTCCTTTTTCTGCTACGGCAATAAAAATTTCCAAATCCCGTATTGTCATAAATATCCTCCTCTTATATAAAAATACATAGATGAAAAGCTATGAAATTATAATAAGTTTAGCATTTTACAAAAGAAATATCAAGGAATATAATTTTTATATAGGGAATTGGCCAATACCTGTTTTGTAATATTTATCAAATGATTTAGCTGAAAAATTAAATTGTGAAAATAAAAATTTTGGAAAGGGTGTAATTAGAATGAAGGTTTCCAAGACATATCAGCTTAAAGCTGAAGATGTGGATGAATTATTTGCTAAATTGGAACAGAAATATGTTATCTATGCTCCAGTGCGAATTCAAGGGGGAGGAAGATATGCAAAACAGGATTCAATTTTATACAAGCCAGTGCATAAATACGAAGAGATAGAATACAATGAACGCTCCACTTACTCTATGAAGGAGGTTCTTACTCCGATAACACAAACCTTGTTTTATTTTACTGAGGATGAATATAGGGAAAGTAAAATGAAAGAAAAAAAAGATATTTTATTGTTTGGCAGGGCATGTGACATAAATTCAATAAAAATTCAGGATCGGATTTATCTGAAAAATGGTGATACAGAAGATTATTTTTATAAAAGAGTAAGAGACAAAATCAAGTTTGCATTGATGGAATGTGCCGATGAGTTCGATGGATGTTTTTGCTGCAGCACAGGTACGAACAGAACTGATATGTATTCCATCGCGGTGTCTTTTGGTGGAGATATAAATAACGTGGAAGTAAAAGATGAAGAATTTAGAAAGTATTTTCAAAACTACAAATTATCCGATTATGAGATTAAATTTCCTGTAGAAAATAAACTTAAAGTAAAGTTTTCTGTAATAGAAAATTTGGATATGGTAAACAAAATAAAAAATCATCCAATGTGGGATGAATTTGAAGACAGATGTATTGGCTGCGGTTCCTGTACTGTGGCATGCAGTACATGTACCTGTTTTGAAACTACAGATATAGTATATACACAAAATGCAAATGTAGGAGAGAGGAGGAGAACCTGTTCTTCATGTATGCTTGAAAACTTTGATGAAGTTGCAGGTGGAAATTCCTTTAGAAAAAAGATTTCCGAAAGATACAGGTACAAAATTCTCCACAAAGTTTACGGATACAATGCAAGGTTCAATGATGGTCCTATGTGTGTGGGCTGTGGCAGGTGTTCTGCAAGGTGTCCTGAACTTATAAGCTATCCTGCTACATTAAACAAGTTATGTGATGCTGTAGAAGAAATAAAAAAACAGGGAGGAAATGAAAATGTTTAACAATCCAGTTAGGCCGGAGCCTCATAAAATATTGAGGATAATTCCAGAAACGCAGCTCGAGTGGACTTTTCGCATAGAAAACAATATTCCCGTAAAACATGGCCAGTTCATGCAGCTTTCTATTCCGAAAGTAGGTGAGGCGCCTATATCTTTAAGCGGGTTTGGAGAAGGATATGCAGATTTTACTATAAGAAAAGTTGGAAAGGTTACAGACAATCTATTTTCTATGAAGGAAGGAGATCAGATCTTTCTCAGGGGATGCTATGGAAATGGGTGGCCTTTTGAAAAACTTAAAGACAAGAATGTTGTAATTATTGCAGGTGGTACTGGAGTTTCACCAGTAAAGAGTCTTATAGACGAGCTATTTGATAGAAGTGACTATGCAAAAGAAATTTATCTGATTCTTGGGTTCAAGAATTCAAATAGTGTTCTATTTAAAGATGAGCTTGAGAAATGGAAAGAGGCGAGACATTTTCATGTTGTTTATACTCTTGACAGTGAGACATACGAAGACTGGCAGGTTGGAATGGTAACAAACTTTATAAAGAATATTCCGTTTGAATCTTTTGAAGGAAATTATGAATGCCTTGTAGTAGGTCCTCCTGTAATGATGAAATTTGTAGGTAAAGAATTGATTGCAAATAGTGTACCCGAAGATAAAGTATGGATGTCTTTTGAGAGAAAAATGTCCTGTGCAATTGGAAAATGCGGGCATTGCAGAATAGATGAGACATATGTATGTCTGGATGGACCTGTGTTCAACTATAAAAGAGCAAAAAAACTAGTGGATTAGGAGGGGTTTGATTTGGAAGATTGTAATATAAATAAATTGAGAAATAATTGCTTCAGGCAATCTAAAGTACCTGGTGAATTTATGCTTCAGCTTAGAGTTCCAGGTGCTGTTATAGATGCAAAGTGGCTTGATGTTATAAAATATGTGTGTAAAAAATGGGGAAATGGTTCTTTTCATCTGGGAGTAAGGCAGACTTTAAATGCCCCGGGAATAAAGGCAGTAGATATCCCTGCGGTAAATGAATATATACAGCCATATTTGAAGAGCATAGAGCAGAAGATGTGCGATGTGGATATGAAAACCGACAGCGGTTACCCTTATATTGCTCCCAGAAATATAATGGCCTGTATTGGAGAGGTTCATTGTATCAAGGCAAATGTAAACACGCAGAAATTGGCACATGAGCTGGAGAAAATAATTTATCCCAATCCTTATCATATTAAGATCTCAGTATCGGGATGTCCTAATGACTGCGCAAAAGGGCACTTTCAGGATTTTGGTATAATTGGATGTACAAAACCTATTTATGACATAGACCGATGTATTGGCTGCGGGGCATGTATGAGGAAGTGTGAGAAAGCGGCAACCAGGGTATTGTCACTTAATGATAAAGGTAAAATAGACAAGGATACATGTTGCTGTGTAGGATGTGGTGAATGTGTTATTGCATGTCCGACAGGCGCATGGCGCAGGCCGGACAAAGATTTTTATAAAATAATTCTCGGCGGTAGAACAGGAAAACAGTATCCCAGGATGGGAAGAATGTTTGCAAATTGGCTGACTGAAGAAAGTGTACTAGCAATAATGGCAAATTGGCCTAGGTTTTCGGAATGGGTACTTGGTGGAAAGCCTGTTTATATTCATGGTGGTCATCTGATAGATAGAGCAGGATATGAGAAATTTAAGGAGTTCATGCTTGAAGGTGTCACGTTGAATCCGGAAGCTTTTATTGCCGAGAATATCAATTGGACGGAAACGGAATGCAGGAGTAATATTCACGTTAAGCCGTTGAGTAAACATTTAACTGTTAAATAATTCGTAATTAGTTTCATAATGATAACCGATTATCGTTATGAAACTAATTTTTTATCATTATGATAAATTAAATCTTTAATGTTTTCTCTTGAACCTGATTATACATTTTGGTTTAAAAATTGCTTGTATATAATATATATATGAGAGAAAGGAGAGGTTGTCCATGAATAGAGAATTGTGGAATGAATGTATAAAGTTCCACGGACATCATTGCCCGGGACTTGCCATAGGATTTAAAGCTTGTGAAGCGGCAATGGAGAAAATGAATTTGAAATTTTCATCTGATGAAGAGATAGTATGTGTCACTGAAAATGATGCCTGCGGTGTTGATGCAGTACAAGTTATAACAGGGTGTACTTTGGGAAAAGGCAATTTAGTTTACAGGAGTACTGGCAAAATGGCCTTTTCGTTTTTCAACAGGGAAAACGGAGATAGTGTAAGAGTGGTTTTAAAGCAGCTCAAGGGTGAGATGAGCAGAGAGGGAAAAGAGAAGTATATTCTTGAGTCACCGGTAGAAGAGATATTTGATATTAAAAAACCAAAGTTTAAAGCTCCAAAAACTGCAAGGCTGTTTAATACGGTTATTTGTGAAAAATGCGGGGAAGGTGCTCCGGAACATAAAATCAGAATATGTAATGGGAAAAAACTTTGCCTGGATTGTTTTGAAGGATATACACGGGGATGGTAAGAAGATGGATATAGAAAATTTTTCTGATTTATGGAGTGATTCAAAAAAATCATATAATATGGAAGAAAAATTTTGGGATGAAAGGGCTGATGAGTTCAATGAGAAAGATATGGAGGAAAAAGAAAATGAAGAGTTTTTTTCCATATTAGAATTTATTGAAGCAGGTAAGAATAAAAAATTTAACACTGTGCTGGATATAGGGTGCGGTACGGGTTTTTATTCCAAAAGATTTTCAGAAATATCCAGAAGTGTTACCGCTGTAGATATTTCTGAAAGCATGTTAAAGTATGCCGAAGAAAATTCAGGAACAAAATATAATAATGTGAGTTTCGTAAAAAAAGCGTGGTCAGAATTGAATTTAGATGAATTTGGCTGGAGGAAAAAATTTGATATGGTTTTTGCTTCTATGACACCAGCTATAGATAGTTATAAAGATCTTATAAAAATGATGGATTGTGGGACAAACTTATATTTTTTAAGTGGATTTGTAGAGAAAAAGGACAGCTTAAAAAGTGGACTTTCGGAAGTGATTTTAGGGTGTCATGATGATGGATTTTATAAAAATAAGATATACAGCGCTTTTAATATACTGTGGAATATGGGATATTATCCAAAAATAAGTTATGTGGATTCAGACTGGACTGAGAGCCGGCCTGCAGGTAAGTGCTATAAAAAATATTTGCTTTATTTTGAGAGGAAAAAATCTTTGACGAAAAAAGATAAGGTCTCCATTAAAGAGTATATAGAAGCCATGTCAGTAAACGGAATGGTGGAAGAAAAGGTAACTTCCAAGGTGGCGTGGCTTTGCTGGAAAAAATAATGATGAATTATTTAAATAAAGGAATTGATGAAATTGAAAGATGAGATATACATAAATTATGAAAAGTATACAATAAGGAAAAAAATTATAATTGCATTTATTTTGCTGATCATTATAGTTTTTTCTCTGTTTTCAATATGTGCTGGTTCATCGAATATTAGGCCCTATCAGGTCTTAATGGGCATTTTTCAGAGGGGAGACGGATTATCCAATCTTGTAATTTGGAATATACGGCTTCCTAGAGTTCTGGCTGCTGTCATAGCAGGCGCAGGACTATCTGTTGCGGGATGTGTGATGCAGAGTAATTTGAGAAATCCTCTTGCATCACCGTCAACTTTGGGAATATCAAATGCTGCAGCTTTTGGTGCAAATGTTGCTATTATAGTATTTGGAGCAGGGAGTGTTAAGAGCACCGGTGCTGATGCAGTGCTTATAGACAATCCATATACAGTTACTATTTGTGCGTTTTCCTTTTCCATCATAGCTGCTGTTATTATTTTGATGATTGCAAGGTTCAGATCTCTTTCTCCGGAGGCTATATTACTTGCTGGAATAGCTATAGGCTCACTTTTTTCTGCAGGTATTACACTTATTCAGTATTTTGCCCAGGACGTTCAGGTGGCAGCTGTTGTATTCTGGACATTCGGCGATCTTGGACGTGCTTCTTGGAGAGAAGTGATTATAATGGCAGTTCTTATAGGGGCATCAATAGTTTATTTTATTGTCAGGCGTTGGGATTATAATGCTATGGACAGTGGGGAGGAAGCTGCAAAAAGTCTGGGGGTAAGCGTGGAGAGAATACGATTTGGGGGGATGTTTGTTTCTTCTCTGATCACCGCGGCATCAGTTTCATTTCTGGGTATTATAGGATTTATAGGGCTTATTGGACCTCAGATAATGAGAAGGGTTATTGGAGGTGACCATCGTTTCTTGATTCCTGCATCTGCCTTTATGGGTTCACTTTTACTTCTTGTTTCTGATACCTTTGCAAGGAGCATAGTTTCACCTATAATTCTTCCTGTTGGAGCTATTACATCTTTTATGGGAGCACCTATGTTTTTATATCTGCTTATGAGGGGGTATGGAAAAAAATGATTTTATCTGTAAGGGGGCTTGCATTTAGATATCCAGGCAGATCTGTTCTCAAAGACATTAATTTTTCAGTGGAGAAAGGAGAATGTGCCGCACTCCTGGGTACAAATGGAGCAGGAAAATCCACCCTTCTCAAGTGCATAGATCGTATATTAAAAGCACAATGCGGCACTGTATTAATTGAAAACAATGAAATCTTTAAGCTCAATTCCATAGAGCTTGCCCGGAAAGTAGGTTATGTTTCGCAACAGCAGTCAAGTATACGGACTACTGTTTTTGATTCGGTGCTTTTGGGAAGAAAACCCTACATTAAATGGAATGCTTCAAAAGAAGACATTTTAATAGCCAATAAGGCTATTGAAGTCCTGGAACTTGGGGATTATTCTCTAAGATTTTTAGATGAATTAAGCGGCGGAGAACTGCAGAAAGTTGTCATTGCAAGGGCTATTGCCCAGAAACCTGAGGTACTTCTTTTAGACGAGCCCACAAGTAACCTGGATTTAAAAAATCAGCTTGAGGTAATAAGAATCATTCATAAAATAGTCAGATTCCAGGGGATTGCTGCTGTAATGATAGTTCATGATTTAAACCTTGCCATGAGATTTGCAGATAAATTTGTTCTGCTGAAAGACGGGACAATTTTCGCTGCAGGAGGAAGGGGAATAATGACTCCAGAGAATATTGAAAGCGTTTATTCTGTTCCGGTGGCTGTGGAAAACTATAGGAATATTCCTGTAGTTGTACCGCTGTAAATTATATATTTGGAAGATATGTTAAATATGTGAGGGGGAAAAAGTTGTGCATAAAAAGTTTCTAAGCCTGTTACTTATGGGAGTATGTGTTTTTTCTTTTTTGATTAGCGGCTGTTCACCTAAATATGATGAAACTTTAGATTCTAAAACTAAAAAATTAGCTGTGACTGATTTGCTGGGGAGAAAGATTACATTAAATAAAAAAATCAATAGAGTTGTAGCTATTGGACCAGGAGCATTGAGGCTTTATTGTTATATAAATGGTTCAAAGAATTTGGCAGGTGTGGAGCAGACTGAAAAAGGAAGTGTTGTGGGAAAGCCATATATGATGGTGAATCCCGGTATTGCAAAGCTTACAACTATAGGTCAGGGAGGGCCTAATAATTCGCCAGATGCCGAAAAAATACTTTCAGTAAAACCGGATGTTATTTTTGATACATATGCTTCAGATAAGTCTTCGGCAGACGAGCTGCAGTCCAAAACCAATATACCTGTTGTGGTTCTGAGTTATGGTAAACAATCCACCTTTGATGCTGATATGTATATTTCACTGCAGATTATTGGGAAAGTTGTTGACAATGAGAGCAGGGCGCAAAAAGTAGTTGATTATATGAAAAACTGTAAAGATGATCTGGACAGGAGGACTAAAGATATCCCTGAAAGTGAAAAGCCAAGTGTATATGTGGGAGCTCTGGGCATGAAGGGTACCCATGGCATTGAAAGTACTCAGGGCAATTATTCTCTGCTTAAGGCTGTAAATGGGAAAAATGTAGTGGATGAAACAGGAAAGGACGGTACGGTTATGATAGATAAGGAAAAACTCCTTAAATGGAATCCGGATAAAATATTTATAGATGAAGGGGGACTTCAGGTGGTTCAAGAAGATTATAAGAAAAATCCCGACTATTATAATAATCTTTCCGCAGTTAAAAACGGTGAGGTATATTCACAGATGCCCTATAATTTTTATACTACGAATATTGAAACTGCTATGGCAGATGCCTATTATCTTGGAAAAGTTCTCTATCCTGAAAAATTTAAAGATGTTGATCCCATAGAAAAGGCTGACGAAATCTACAGATTTCTTCTTGGGAAAGAAGTGTATTCACAGATGGCAAATAATTTTGGAGGGTTTAAAAAAATAATGTTAAAATGATTTTTTGATAAATAATTTAGATTTTAATTATGGATATTTAATTAAACAAGAAACTATATGAAATATATTCAAGTGAAATTTTATTGTGGTAACTAACATATGTGTAAATTATGAAAAATAAATGAGAAGGTGATTAAGTCACTTAAATATTAAGACAAATAATTTATAATAGGATTCATAAGAAATAGGACAATTGAATCAAGGTGATTATAATTGTTTTATATATGCCACCAATTGAAAATATGTTTGTCGGAGATTTGTATATAATAAAATTGTGGAGGGGAAAATGATTAATTATGAAAAAAATTAAGTAGTAAATTGGACAATATAAAACATTTATATGAAGCATATCCAGTGTTCAAAAAGATTAATATGGATAATGGTGAAATAATAGAAAGAAAGGCAGTTTTTGAAACAATTTGTTTTAATGAGTATATAAAATTAGCATTAGGAACATGTCTTGGAGTATTATTTGTCGCGAAAGGTACAATAAAAATACAAAAAATTAAAGGAGGGAGAGTTTTGTCATGAAACTTTAAGCTGTTTGTTAAACCTGGGATCCTTAAAAATAATAGGTAGGGCTATTCAGGATTCTGAAATATGTGTAATTCCAGTTAAAATAGTTCAAAAGTATTTTATCCAAGATAAAGAATTTTTATTATGTATGTATAAAGATCTATATAATAAATTTAATGCTGTTATAGAAAATAAAGAAAGAATAATTCATGAATCCTTAGAATCAAGGCTTATTAGGTTACTTCTCAGTAAGAATAGCAAGATAATTTATGCAACGCATGGACAATTGGCTTTTGAGGTTGATTCCGCTAGAGAAGTTGTTAGCAGGAAGTTAAAAAGTATTGAGAAAAGTGGATATATAAAATTGCAAAGAGGTAGGATAATAATACTTAAAGATTTAAATGAATTGTTAGATTGTTAGAATGTTAGGTTTGTAGGTTAATTGCTAAAATGTTAAATAGAAAATATTAAATATTTAAACTGAATAATTTTTGCCCAATTTTTACCACACATTAAAAGTAAGAAATAAGTTATTGCGATTAATTTATTTTCTGTTTTCTAAATTCATTTATTTTATCATCAGATTATGCAAAATTATCGTTAGATTACCCACACAACTATATCTATGTATTAGATATCAGTATTTATAGATATACTATTAATATGGGTAATCTGATGATAATTTATTTTTTATGTTACTTTAATGTTGGTAATCCGATGATAATTTTATTTATAAAATACCGGTGTAGATTTTAGCTGCATCGGTATTTTTTTATGTCTAAATAAAAAAATATAAATAATCGGACTGGGCATACTTTTCATCTCAATTTACCACATATTAAGTATATAAGGAAATTGGTTAATGCTCATGTGGGTAACATTTAGTATCGGCTGTATAGCCTAAATGTGGATGTCGAAAACTGTCTTTAAGGCAGTTTTTTATATATAAAAAAATAAAGAAAAAAGGAAAGGTGGAATGTATTATGAGTCATTTTACAGTTGCAGTATTTACAGAAGAAGGAGGAAAGACAGTAGAGGAGTTACTTGCACCATACCAGGAAAACAATATGGGTGATTGTCCGGAAGAATATTTAGAGTTTATAGATGTCGAAGACAGGGAACTTGACAGTTACAAGAACGAAGAAATCGACATGGTAAAATGTCCCGACGGAAAATTATTATATCCATGGGATGAAAGGTTTAAGAAAAATGGAATACCTAAAGATGGATACAAAAAAGTTAAAACCAAATTCACAGAAATATATCCGTCGTTTGACAAATATATGGAAGAATATTGCGGATTTTCTAAAGACTCAGATAAAAATAGGTATGGATACTGGGAAAATCCCAATGCAAAGTGGGACTGGTATCAAATAGGCGGTAGGTGGTCCGGACTGCTAAGGTTAAAGCCACTTGCTACATCAGGGAATTATGGAACAAGAAGTTGGACCAATAAAGAAGAAATAATTCCTGAGAATAGAGTAGATTCAGCAAAAATAAAAGACATAGATTTTTCAGTAGATAGAAAAGAATATGAAAGGTTTATCAGGTTCTGGGAATTAAAAGTCGATGGTGATGCACCAGGGAATGAAAAGGAGAAGGAGCTTTTAAAGTGGGATATTTACAAGAAAGAATACTATGTAGACAAATATTCCAGCAAAGAAGAGTATGCAAGAATACAAAGCTCGTTTAACACATATGCCGTAATTACCCCCGATGGGAAATGGCATGAAAAAGGCGAAATGGGATGGTTTGGTCTTGGAGCGGAATCAGATGAAGAGGACAAACATTGGAATAAAAGCTTTAAAGAAATGTTTATAGATACGGCAGATCCAGAGTGGACTTTAAGCATAGTGGATTGCCATATCTGATCTATAGAAAATATAAATTGCTAGTTCAAAATTTGGACTAGCAATTTAAATCAAGATAAAAATTTAAATAGGAAGTGAAGATAAAGATGTGTAAAAAAATATTTTTGGAAAAGCTGGTTCTTAAAAATTTCAAGGGAATTAAAGATCTTACTGTGGATTTTTCAAAGGTAACTGATATCTATGGAGATAATGCCACAGGCAAGACTACACTATTCGATGCTTTCATGTGGCTACTTTTCGACAAGGATAGCCAGGACAAGAGCAGGTTTGATGTGCAGCCCTTGGATGAAAACAACAATGTTGTAAAAATGATTGAAACTGAGGTTGATGCAATCATCAGGGTAAATGATACGGAGATTTTGCTTGGAAAAGTGTTGAGACAAAAATGGGTTAAAAAGCGCGGCCAGGTTGATTCGGAATTCAAGGGATATGAGACAACATATAGTATTGACAATGTACCCAAGAAACAAAATGAATACAAAAAATTTGTAAGTGAAATCATACAGGAAGATATATTCAAACTCATTACCAATCCAGTGTATTTCAGTACAGATATCAAATGGCAGGATAGGAAAAAAATATTGATGGATATCATAGGTGAAGTTACAGATGAGGATGTAATTGATTCAAAAGAAAGTTTGAAACCTCTGGCAGAATTATTAAAAAACAAGAGCATAGAGGAGATCAAGAAAAGCATAAATGCTACAATCAAAAAATTAATCAAGGAAAAGGAATCAATTCCGCCTAGAGTGGATGAAAAGAGAAGAGAGCTTAAGGATGACATTGACTTCAGCGGTCTGGATTTTAGAAAGGCTGGAATAGTTGCAGGTATAAAAAGCCTGGAGGAAAAGCTTATTGACAAATCTAAGATAAATGACGAACTACTGGCAAAAAAGGATGAGCTGTATGCCCTTAAATCAAAGCTCAAAGATATTGAACATGGAGAAATGAAAAAAACTCAAAGTGTCAAAAACAAAATATCAGAAAAGCTGAGAGATATAAACAGCCAGATAGCTGAAATTAAGTTCAATATTAAATCACTGGAGATTGAAAAGGCTAATAACCTTAAAATGGCCGGAAAGCTGGAGGTGGAGATTAAAAGCTTGAGAAGTGAATGGCATAGGGAAAACAAGAAGGTTTTTGAACTCCCTGAAAATGTGCGTATCTGTCCGCTCTGTAAAAGGCCCTTCTCAGATGGTGATATTGCAAAGCACCAAAAAGAGTTGCAGGAAAATTTCAGGAAAGAAAGGGCTGAAAACCTTAAAAAAATAACTGTCAGGGGTCAGGCAAAAGCCAATGAACTCAAGAAGTATAAAAAAATCATATCTCAAAAAGATGCTGACTTAAAAGCTACCAGTGAAAAATTAAATTTATTGAACAAAAGAAAAGTGGAACTGCAGAACCAGATCAACAGTTTCAAGTCATCTGTAGATATGAACGGTAACAAAGAATATCAGGAAATATTAAAACAGATAGGATCTCTCCAGGCTGAATTGTCCAAGCCTGTTAAAGAGGACTCACAGATAAAGGAATTAAAAGAAAAAAAGCAGTCACTCGAAGTAGAACTTGAAAAAATCAATCGTGAATTGGGATATAAAGATATGAATAAGCAGGTAAATAAAAGGATTGATGAGCTTCTTGATAAAGAAAAATCAATAGCCCAGCAAATCGCAAATCTCGAAAAGAGAGATGATTTATGCAATGAATTCATAAAAACTAAGATCAGATTACTGGAAAAAGGCATAAATGAAAAATTCAAATATGTTGAATTCAGATTCTTCAAGCTGCAGGTCAACGGTGGTATAGAGGAAGACTGCGAACCTCTGGTGAACGGAGTTCCTTTTAATACAAGCCTTAACAATGCTGCAAGGATAAATGCGGGGATAGACATTATAAATACTCTGTGCAAACATTACAGGATTACTGCACCTGTATTTATCGACAATAAAGAATCTGTCACCAGAATTATAAGTACTGATGCACAGATAATTAATCTGATTGTAAGTGAAGCAGATAAAACTCTTAGAATTCAAAAAGGGAATAATGAAGAAACACTGGACAGGTTGGATAGTTGTGCATAGCAAGCCAATTATATTGGCGTGATAATAAAAATTTTAAATTTGAAGAGAGGATTGATATAAATGGAAAATAAGAAATTATCAAAAAATCATGGAAATGTAACGGTAAAAAACATTATAGCAAATGAAAGCATCAAGAAAAGATTTCAGGATGTTCTGGGGAAAAGAGCATTTGGATTCATGGCGAGTATTATAGATATTGCCAGTAATAAAAACCTTGAAGATGTTGAACCATTCAGTATTGTAAGCAGTGCTCTTGTTGCTGCTACATTGGATCTGCCTATAAACCCCAACCTGGGTTTTGCATATATTGTACCTTACAATGATAGGAAGAGAGGCAAGGTAGCACAATTTCAGATGGGGTATAAAGGATTTATCCAACTTGCAGAGAGGACCGGGCAGTATAAAACAATAAATGCCATTGTGGTGTATGAAGGAGATATAAAGCATGTAAACAGATTGACCGGGGAGATTGAACTTGATGACAAGAATACAAAGCAGAATAAAATTATCGGGTATATATCGTATTTTAGGCTGATAAACGGTTTTGAAAAAGCATTTTTTATGACAGTGGATCAGGTGGAGAAACATGCGAAGAAATACAGCCAAAGTTACAAAAGCCACAAAGACTATATTGTAAAAAGTAGCAGGTGGACAACTGATTTTGATACCATGGCACTCAAAACCGTGCTTAAACTTTTACTTAGTAAATATGGGATGCTCAGCATAGATATGCAGCTTGCACTGGAAACAGACCAGGCACTAATAAAAGGCAGTGTTCTTCGTGATGGAGAACATATCAATGGAAATAATGTTGAATATGTTGACAATAAAGATGCCATAGATGTTAATTTTGAAGAGGAACTTAAAAATGCCAATTCACAGGAACTTGATATTGAGGAGGATAGTTCTTCACAAAATGAAAAAACAGGCAAGTCTAATACTTCTGGGAATAAGGATATAAAATCAGACGGAGATAAAAATGGGGACACCTCAAAAAGTGATGATATTCCAGGACAGACCGAAATGGAAGATCCGGGATTTTAATAGCAAAATCTAAAACATTAATTATTTGATAGTGGCAGTAATCTTCATTGCTGTCACTTCTCAGATAAAAACTGTAATCACCTTGATTACAGTAACTACATACATTATAATAAATATAAAGATTTATTATAGAAGGTGGTTTAATATGGAAATTTTTAATAAAAGAAAGCTTAATATTAGAGATACAAAAAGATATTATAGTGATTTAAATAACACGGCATTAAAAGGCCTGGAAATTGTTACATTTAAAGGCATAAATAAAAATGCCAATGAGGATGAAGAAGTAAGCCATATAAAAACATTATATGTTGATTTTTTAATGGGATTTCTAAAGTTTAATCCTGTTGTGGAATCGGGTGAAGAACTTGGAGGCTATACTATAGCATTAAATGAAATAGACATGTATGGTGAGGGCAATACTTTAGATGCTGCAAAGGAAAATTTAATAGATAGTATCTTAGAATATATTGATATTTATATAGAAAAAATTGATTTATTCAATAAGGTTGAAAGTATAGAAAAACAGGTATATATGCTGAAATTAATTCGTTGTGATGGTGACAGAGAAAAACTAAAGAAAGAGATAGGTTTATAATTATGGCGATACGATTTGACATGGGACAAATAAAAAAATTACTTTTATATTTTAATATGAAACCACTTAAAAAAGGTAGTTTTATATATGGAGGTATAGGTAATGATGGAATATACCGTACTTGTAAGTTCGATTATCATAAGGATAACGATACATTAAGGCCCGGTACTGCTAGTGCTATTGCTCATTCATTAAAATTCAAGAATGTCATGGAGATGAAAAATTTCATAGATAAAAATTTATAAAAGAATGAGGGAGATTAAAATGAATGATATGTTGGGTTTTGGAAAATTTATCACGGATAAAAGGAAATCACTTGGAATGACATTGAGAGGAATAGCTTCTGAAATAGGAATTGCCCCTGCATATCTCAGTGATATTGAGAAGGGCAGAAGATATCCACCGGATATGGATAAACTTAAACAAATGGTTAAAATCTTAAAATTAACTGAGGATGAGAAAAATACAATGTTTGATTTGGCAGGAGAAGGTAAAAATAAAATAGCACCTGATCTTCCGGATTATATAATGTCATCTAAAAAAGTAAGAGCGGCACTAAGAAAAGCTAGAAAAGTTGCTACAGAGGAGGATTGGGAAGAATTTATCAAAAAGTTAAATAACAAGGAGCAAGGATTGTGATAGAGGTCAATTTATATAGTGGTCTCTATTTTTGTTTATGAAATACCGGTGTGGATTTTAACTGCGCCGGTATTTTCTATTTCAAATAAAAAAATAAATAATCAGACCAACTAATTTTTTTACTCCGTTTTTACCGCATATTAAAAGTGAGAAATAATTTGGTAAACGCCCGATAGGGTAACGATTGATATTGGCCATATGGCTAAAAAATTAATAAGCAAGGGAGATAAATAAAAATGATTCTAAATACGTATAAACCTAAATTCGAGTTGGGACAAATTGTTGTCACACCTGCTGTATTAAAAAAAGTTCCTAAAATAGAAATTGAATTCTGTCTGACACGCCATGCACAAGGAAACTGGGGAGATTTGTCTGAAGAGGATCAGGAGGTAAATGAAGAAGCTCTGAGAAATGGAGACAAA
This sequence comes from Clostridium aromativorans, assembly GCF_020908015.1. NCBI lineage: Bacteria > Bacillati > Bacillota > Clostridia > Eubacteriales > Clostridiaceae > Clostridium > Clostridium aromativorans. The sequence goes on along the minus strand of NZ_JAJJPB010000010.1, from coordinate 87,527 downwards.
ATACTAAGTGCTTATAGAAGTTCTGCCGGTATAAGATTCTGGATCATAACAGAAGCGGACAGGAGTGCAACAACCATCCTTCTGCCTGAGGATTATTAACATAATAGAGGAGGAGATAAGCAATTGGAGCTTAAAGTTTTAGGTTCAGGGAGCCAGGGTAACTGCTTTCTCCTTGAAGGAGAAAGCGGGAGCCTTATTATTGAAGCGGGATTGCCATGGAAAAAAATCATAAAAGGAATGAGCTTTAATATTGAAAATATTTGTGGATGCCTGATTTCCCATGAACATCTCGATCATTCAAAAGCGATAACTGATGTCTTGAATAATGGTGTAGATGTTTATACAAGTAAAGGAACAATTGATGCGTGCAAGGTATCTGGATATAGGATTCACATTGTTGAAAGCAAAAAGCAGTTCACTGTAGGAAGTTTCACTGTAATGCCATTTCAGGCTGAACATGACGCAGCGGAACCACTGGGATTTCTTGTGCAGCATGAAGAAATGGGCAAGTTGCTTTTCATAACAGACAGTTATTACTGCAGGTACAAATTTTCTGGACTTACACATATTATGGTTGAATGTAATTACAGTATGGATATCCTAAATTCAAATTTAGAAAAAGGGTTAGTACATCCTGCCGTTGCCAAAAGACTTCTGACATCACACTTTAACCTTGAAAATGTCAAGGAATTTTTGAAAGTTACAGATTTGAGTATGGTTAAAGAAATAGTTCTACTGCATTTGAGTGACAACAACAGTGATGAAAAAATGTTTGTAGATGAGATTGAAAAACTAACTGGAAAGCCTGTATATGTTGCAGATAGAGGATTAAAAATAGGATTGTTCTAATATAAATCAATACTTTTTCGATAATTTATAAGAATAAATTGAACAAAACTGAAAAACGCAATCCCCTTCTATAGGAGAAGGCTTAGGAGGGGTTAGTTTTTCCTACTCAGAAGGAGTAGACTGGTTCTCAATGTATTGTTCGATAATATCAATGGTGGCACCACCTGTAGAAAGAACAAGGTAACTTTCACTCCAGAAGAAAGGTTTCCAGTAGAAATTAGCCAGGTAACCGGCGTAGTCTCTTCTAATCAGCCTAGAAGTTACTGTTTTAAAATTATTTATAAGTTTAGACAGCTGTACCTGTGGAGGGGCTTCAAATAAAATATGCAGATGGTCAGCTTCTCCGTTAATCTCTAAAATACTGCAGTTCCATTTATTAAAAGTGTTATTGGATATTTCAATCAAGCGGTTTAAAATATCTCTGTTTATACATTTGTGTCTGTATTTAGTTACAACAACCAAATGATATTTCAGACTGTAGCAACTATGTCTGTTTCTTTTATATTCTATATTCATAGGATAGTATAACTCCTTTACAACTAAATTAAGAATAGTATAATTATAGTATACAAACGGTATAAAATCAACAAAGGAGGTGTGGATTATGCAGGTGATAAATTCATATAAAGTAAAAATAGTAAACATGAATGATTGTTTAAAAGAAACTATAGAAATTTACAGGAAGGCAGTATCTTACTTTATAAATGTGGTTACCTCAGAGAGGGAGCTCTTGGAAAAGTTAAGCTCTAAATATAGGGTAAATCTCATAGAGCATCTGACACACACAACAAAAGATAATCCACATCCAGAGTATGATGGTTTTGACAGACAGTTCTATAAATTCCCTTCATATTTGAGGAGAAGTGCAATTATGGATGCCATGGGAATAGTCTCTTCCTACTATAGCAATCTAGAAAATTATAAGGAAGAAAGACATACCCAGGTATCTAGTGGTAAAAAGTTTAAGAAAAAAGCACCCAAATTACAGGTAAAGCACTATAAATGTCCTGCCCTTTACAGGGGTAATATGTTTAAAATGCTGGACAGAAACCATGCCCAGATAAAGATATATAAAAACAATGACTGGGTGTGGCTCAGGGCATCTCTAAGGAAGCAGGACATAAAGTATATAGAAAAAAACTGCAGAGGCAGAAAGTTTTCGCCGATACTTGTCAGGAAAGGCAGAAACTATTACCTGCAGTTTGCATATGAAAACAAAGTAGAGTTCAGGGAAACATCCCTTAAAGATAGGGTAGTGGTATCCGTAGATCTTGGTATAAATCACTCCGCAGTATGCAGTGCAGTTGATTCAAAAGGAACTGTCACTGGCAGGAAGTTTATAAACCAGCCGGAAGAAAAAGACCTGATGAATCACCTGGTAGGCAGATTGTGCAGAAAACAGAAACAGAGCGGGAAAAAGGCAAAATTGACCAGGGCATGGAATAAGATAAACAACCTGAAAAGAGAAATAACCAACAGGACAGTCCATGAAATAGTCAGTTTTGCGGAGAAAGTAAATGCGGATACCGTAGTATTCGAGTACCTGGACCGGTTTCCTAAAATCAAGGGCAGCAGAAACAAGAGAATAAGAATGAAACTGCAGCTTTGGACAAAAATTGCAATACAGAACAAAGTGAAGCACAAAGCCCACAGTGCCGGCATGAGGTTCAGCAGGGTAACGCCTAAAAATACATCTTTGTTGGCCTATGACGGGAGTGGCAGTGTTAAAAGGAATAAGGACAACTTTAGTCTGTGTACTTTCAGCACGGGAAAGCAGTATAATTGTGACTTGTCTGCAAGTTACAATATAGGTGCTAGATATTTTATAAGGGAGTACCAAAAATCCATACCTGCAAAGGAATGGTCGGAAGCTGTGGCAAAAGAACCGGGGCTTCTGCGAAGAACTCAGAGCACTCTGGCCACATTGATTAGTTTGGCAGGAGTAGTGCAGATAGAAAAAGAAACTGCTTAATTCTTCCGGCAACAGAAGAAATACTCAGCTAAACCGTATTTGTGGAAGAGAAGTCTGCCTGTCAAAAGGTAGAAGCCTCTTCTATACTAACCTGTTTAGTTAGGAGGGGAGGGTTCACAGGATAAATTAAAATCTTGCTTTCAGAAGAAAATTTTCTAATTGAAAATTAGTGTCCAGTGAAATATAATTTTATATATGGTACCTTGATAGAAATAATCAGGGTGCTTTTTTGTTTTAAATAAAAAATATAAATGGTTGAACTGTTTTATTTTTTTGACCTTGAAAGCTAGCATGGAAAATTTAAGAAAAAATTCAGTGATGTAAAAATAAGGGCAATATCGGACAGCATACTATAAGTATCTACGGAAACCTTTACAATTTTAATTTTTATCTGGTTGATTACTCAGACATATACAACAGTAGAAGAAGTATGACAAAAGGTATAGAGGACAAAACTTTGAGTAGTATGGAAGCAAAAAGAACACATTCATTATTTTCTGAGCCAATCCTTCTAGAATAAAGTTACTTAACATTGTTAAAAATAATCTATACTAAATGTTTACTTTTGTGCTTTTTTATAATTGTGTAAAACTAAATTGGGCTTATTTTAATGAATGTGTTCAATTTAGAATTTGTTTTTGTAAAATAACTATTTTTTCTGCTATAATAAGAATGTGTTTTAAATTGAAACAGGAGGAAAAATATGAAGGTTGTTGCAATTGCTCCCTATAATGGATTGAAAGAATTGATTCTTCAGTTAGCTAAAGATGAAGAGGATATTGATTTACAGGCAGAAGTAGGCGATTTGGATCTAGGAGTGAATATGGCAAAGAAAGCACAGGATATGGGTGCTGATATTATTATAAGCAGAGGTGGTACGGCAGAATTAATACAGAGAGAGGTAAATATTCCTGTAGTTGATATAGAGGTTTCTGGCTATGACATGCTGCGAGTGGTAACTCTTGTAAGCGGATTAAAAGGAAAAGCAATCATTGTAGGGTTCCCTAAAATATCCGAGGGAGCAGCCACAGTTTGCTCATTACTTGATATAGACATACCAAATTATGTAATTTACAGTGAATCAGAAGTAATTCCTAAGCTTCAGGAAATCAGCAAAAAAGATTATCAGATAATTATTGGAGATGTAGTAACTACTCAAAAGGCAAAAAAACTAGGATTTAATACAGTATTGTTTACATCTGGAAAGGAAAGTGTTTTGAAATCCTTTAATGATGCCAGAAAAATTTATAAAGTTTTGAAAAGGGCTAGAAAGGAGCAGATGATACCGGCTGCCATTATTGAACAGGCTGAAGAAGGAATTATAGTCCTGGATGAAAATTTTAATCATGTTTATTCCAATGCTTATATGGACAATATATTTAAGGATAATTGGCATTTCATAAAGAGAGAATGGGCGTATTCAGTGTTAAGTGAGGGGAAGTTTAGTACTACAGTTGAGTTTGATAATTTTATATGGAGAGTTTCAGGCAGCAGCATAAAGAAGGAAAATAGAATTTATATTGTATTTTGCCTGTGCAAGATATCAGACTATTCAAAGGATAAGGCTCATGGAGTTATTATGAAAAGCAGCAGTACAGACAAAACATCTTCCCTGCTTTTGGAGAGCAAATATATGGAAGGCATATTGAAAAAAGTGGATAAATGCAAAAACACCAATATACCTATATGGATTTTGGGAGAGAGAGGAACTGAAAAGGATGATCTGGCAGAATTTTTACATTTTGGATATGAAACTAAATCCGGTACCTTTATTATATTGGATTGTAGTTTGATTTCAGAGGAAGATTGGAGTAAAATGCTTTTTACCAATATGTTGAATATGGATATGGGAACTGTTTATTTCAAGGATGTACAGGAGCTATCTCCAAATAGTCAAAGCATATTGAATAGATTCCTGGATTGCGGTAAGAATATAACTTCCAGAATTATAATATCTTCTTTGGACAATATTGTGGAGAAGCATGGGTTCAGCTCGAATTTGTATTATAAAATTTCACCAATTACATTGAAGATTCCTCCTCTTAGGGACAGAATTGATGAAATAGACAGTTTGTCCAGACTTTTTATAAATGAATACAATGCCTTCTATGGGAAACAGATTGTAGGAATTAGGGACGATGCACTTTTAAAATTAAAAAAATACAAATGGAAAGGAAATACACTTCAGTTTCGGAAAACAGTGGAGCAAATAGTTATGTTTTGCAAAAATGATTATATAGAATTAAATGACGTAAAACAGGTACTTGATGATATGACCTGCAGCTGTGATTTTGAAGATGATGTTGTGGAACTGGATGGGACCCTGGAGGAAATTGAAAAAAATATTATTCAGAAAATGTTGAAAAAAAATCAAATGAATCAATCCAAAGTAGCAAAGAAACTGGGCATTAGTCGTTCCACTTTATGGCGCAAATTGCAATAGCGCCTTTTTTTTATACAAAAAATAATAAAAAACTATTGCATTTTAAAACATATAAATATATAATAAAACTGTAATCAATTTCAAATGTTTTAATATAAAACGTTTTTGCTGAAATATTTATAAATATGTTTTATATAGATAAGGGGGAAATACAAATGGATTTAAAAGGAATTATAACTGCCATGGTAACACCTATGGACAAGCAGCAGAAAATAAATTACCCTGCCACAAAACAACTTGTTGATTATCTTATTGGATCAAGTGTTGATGGTATTTTTATTTTGGGAACCAATGGTGAATTTCATCTACTGAGTAATAAGGAGAAGCTGGAATTTGCTGAGAAAGTCATTGAAGAAGTAGATGGAAGAGTTCCTGTTTTTGTTGGTACAGGCGGAAATGGAACAGAGGAAGTAATTAAATTGTCAAAAGAAATGGAGAAAATAGGAGCGGATGCTCTTTCGATTATAACCCCCTATTTTATAACTCCAAGTCAAAGCGAAGTAATTCGACATTACAATAAAATAGCGGAATCCGTATCGCTTCCAATACTTTTATACAATATACCAGGAAGAACGGGGATGACTTTGGAACCAGAAACAGTAGTCGAGCTGGCAAAAATGGACAACATAATTGGGATAAAAGACAGCAGTGGCAGTTTCGAAAATATCAAAAAGTATATAGAGATCACTAAAGATGAAAAATTCTCCGTACTGGCGGGGACGGATTCATTGATACTTAAAACTCTCATGGCGGGGGGGAAAGGAGCTATAGCAGCTACTTCAAACATGATACCGGATATAGTTGTTGCCATATATCAAAACTGGCTTAAGGGAAATATGGAGGAGGCACAAAAAGCCCAGGAAGATCTGCAGCCTCTTAGAGATACCTTTAAGTACGGCACACTTCCTTCTGTTTTGAAAAAGGCTGTGGAGCTGTATAGCAATATACCGGTAGGACCTCCAAGATTTCCGGCAGTGGAGCCCACAGGTAAAGCACTTGAAAAGGTTGAAGAAATGGTTGAGTTTTATAAAAAACAAGTATAAACATAATTGAAAGGAAGGGACCATTATATGCAGAAAATCTATAAATTTCAAACGGCGGATAATATTGTTGCAGGGAAAAACTCTATTGAAACTCTAAAAGAAAATATAGATATTATAGGAGGTAAAGTTAAGGCAGCGTTGATCGTGACTCAAAAACCTATGAAGGATTTAGGTTTTGTGGATGTTATAACTAAGCAGTTAAATGAAAAGGGAATCAAAGTTGATGTTAATACAAATACTATTCCGGAACCCACCATACAAAGTATAGAAGATATTTCAAGCAATATAAAGAAAGAACATTATGATGTGCTGATTGGAATAGGAGGGGGAAGTGTTCTGGATACTACCAAAATTTTGGCAGTACTTGAAACAAACGGTGACTCAATAAAGGAGATTTTAGGTACAAATTTGGTTAAATACCCGGGAACTCCCACGGTGTTAATCCCAACAACTGCCGGGACAGGTTCTGAAGTAACACCGAATGCCATTGTCACTCTTCCTGAAGAACAATTAAAAATAGGAATGGTCAGCAGGTATTTACTTCCTAAACTTGTATTAGTAGATCCAAGTTTGACCGTAGGGCTTCCTAAAGCTGTTACAGCGTCTACAGGTATGGATGCTTTTATTCATTCTCTTGAATCCTATATTTCAAATAAAGCCAATCCAATAAGTGATATGTTTGCATTGAGATCAATAAAATTGATATCATCCAGTATAGTGGAAGCCTATGAAAATGGTAAATCTATTAAGGCAAGAGAAAATATGATCTTGGGATCTCTTTTTGGAGGTATGGCATTAACAGCTGCGGGAACAGCTGCAGTTCATGCACTGGCATATCCACTTGGAGGAAGTTTTAAAATAGCACATGGGGTCGCAAATTCAATGCTGTTACCTCATGTAATGGAATTTAATATGGATTGTATCACTGATAGGCTTTATGATGTGGCAGAGCCCATGGGAATTGAGAGAAACCTTCCTGCAAATAAAGTTGCAGAGAAGGTAATAGAACGGCTTAGAGAATGGATTAAGATTTTGGAAATTCCTCAGGATTTAAAGGAATACGGAGTTAAGAAAGACGACATTCACGGATTAGCTGTAGCTGCCTCTAAGGTTACCCGGCTTCTGGGCAATAATCCTAAAAAATTAAGTATAAAAGATATAGAAAATATCTATAGTAAATTATTAAAATAAGTAGACGGAGAAAGTGAATGAGGATAGCAGTTATTTCAGATGATTTAACGGGTGCCAGTGATTGTGGAGGACAGTTAGTTCAATATGGATTAAATGTTTCTGTAATTCTAAACTGGGATAAATTATCTTTAAAAAAAAATGATGCAGTTATATATAATACAAATAGTCGTGATATATCTGAAGAAGAAGCTTATGAACGAGTAAAATATGTTTCTAGATATTTAAAAGGTAAGCCTTTTGATATAGTTTATAAAAAAATAGATTCTACAATGAGAGGAAATATTGGACAAGAAATCAATGCTATGCAAGATGTATTTCAAAAAGATTTTGTTATTATTGTACCAGCTTACCCTAAAAATGGAAGGCAGGTAATAAATGGAACTTATTATCTTAATCATAAAAAATTGACTGAAACGGAAGTAGTGAGAGATCCTAAGACACCAGTAGAAGATTCTGTCATCTACCGGTTAATTGAAAAGCAATCTAATAAAAGTGTAGGTCACATTTCTCACGATGATTTGATTCAGGGGTATGAACATGTTTTTAAATGCTTGGTTAATTTTAAAAATAACAATACGTCTTATATTACAGTAGATACAGTTAATGAGAATGATTTAAAAAAGATAACTTCTTTTATAAAAATAACTGAGTTCTCTGTTATATGGTGTGGGTCTGCAGGGCTTATGGAGTTTTTACCACCTACTTATGGGATTAAACAAAGAATTTATAAGTCAGATGGGTTGCCCAAAAATAGTAATAAAATTTTGTTTGTAGTTGGAAGTGTAAGTAAATGCAGCAGAAAACAGCTGGATAGATTATTATGCAGTACTGATACGGTGGGAATAGAGGTTAAATCTGCGAAGGTTATTTTAAATGATAAAAGCAGAAAAAGCGAATTGGGTGAAATAATGAGGAAGGTGTCTAATTCTATAAATTTAAATAAGAATGTTGCTATATTTTCCTCTGCCGAAGTAAAACGAACTCAAGAAATGGGAATAAAACAAGGATATAGTATGATTCAAATTAGCAACATAATTTCAAAATTTTTAGGAGAAGTATCAGCATGTGTGGTTAATAAGTTTAAAATAAAAAACCTGTTTGTCACAGGAGGAGATATAGCATATCAGGTATTTGACAATTTAAATGTTGATGAATTTAAGTTATTGGGAGAAATGGAACCTGGAATACCATTTGGAATGCTAGAGAAGAAGAGTAAAATTTTTGCTGTGACAAAAGCGGGAAGTTTTGGATCGGAAATGTCTATGGTTAAAGCTGCTTTTATATTACAGGGAAATGTATTGAAAGATGTAAACAATGCCGTTAAGGGGAAATTATAAGATAGCTTTAAAGTTGTGCTAGCTTGATACTAAATGTTTAATAAAGGATGTGTTAAATAATGAAAATAATATCTACTTCACCTTCCTTTGCAAAGTATTCAAAAGAACCTATTGAATATCTGCATAAATATGGAATTCAGGCAGAGTATCTGCCTGCCAATATGGGGGAAGATGAATTTATAAACAGGATACAGGAGGCGGAGGGGCTGATAGTAGCTTTTACACAGATAAATTCAAGAGTTCTTGACAATGCGCCAAAGTTAAAAATTATATGTAAGCATGGTGTGGGCGTTGACAATATAGATCTTGAAGAGGCCAGAAAGAGAAATATATATGTGACAAATGTACCAAATGCTAACAAGCATGCTGTTGCAGATTTTGCCTTTGGGCTTGTATTGTCTGCTGCAAGGCAGATTCCTCAGGCAAATGAACTTACTAAAAAAGGAAAATGGCCGAGAATATTCGGAACTGATGTGTATGGAAAGACCATAGGAATTATAGGGCTTGGAAACATTGGAAAACAAGTTGCCTTGAGGGCAAAAGGCTTTAATATGAGAGTACTGGCCTATGATCCCTATCCGGACAGAGAATTTGCAGGCCGGAATGAAATCGAATTTTTATCCTTTGAAGAACTGCTAAAGCAGAGTGATTTTGTTACCATTCATATTCCGCTGGTTGAAAAAACAAAAAATTTGATAGATCTGAGTAAATTAAAGCTTATGAAAAGTACTGCGTATCTAATAAATGCTTCACGCGGAGGGATTGTAGCAGAAAGTGATCTTTACAGAGCATTGAAAGAAAAAATAATTTCAGGAGCTGCCATTGACGTTTTTTCTGAAGAACCGGTGAAAACGAATTCGCTATTTGAATTACCAAATTTTATAGCATCGCCTCATATAGCGGGATATACTGCAGAGGCGGTCAATGCACTTGGAATGACATGCGTAGAAAATATTATAAATGTATTGATAAAAAAAAGTACACCAAATTTTATTGTGAATGGTCTGTAGAAAGCTTAATGGCTAAAAGGTAAGACAGATTGGCCATTGAGAAATTATATATTTTACATTTAGGCTCAACATCTAGTGAGATGCAAGCCATGGGAAGGGGAATAAATAATAATGAGCATGCAAAATAAAAAGGCAGCTGTAAGTAACCAAAGCACTTTAAACAAATCGGATAATATGCGCAAAAAAGCCGGCCGTCGATGGGTTATGCTGGGCGTACTGTCATTGGGTGTGGCATTCAACTACTTGGATAGATCAACATTAAGTATCGCATTGCCGTATATCATGAAAGATATTCATATGACACCCGCTGTGACAGGTGTTATTCTTTCTGGATTCTTCTGGTCATATGTTATTTTCCAACTACCGGCAGGATACATAGGCGATAAGATTGGACCAAGGTTGACACAAGGCTTTGCTTCGATTATCTGGGGATTATCAACAGCATTGAATGCACTTTCAAGAGGTTTCTTTTCCTTTTTCGGACTTCGTTTTGTCCTTGGTGCTGCGGAATCACCTCTTTATACTTCCGGCAGCAAAGCTATTAAGGAATGGTTTCCAAAGAAGGAACGCAGCTTTGCAAGCGGTACATTTAACAATGCATCAAAACTTGGCGGTACTGTTGCCACTCCACTTCTTGCAGTTCTAATTACTACTATTGGATGGCGTTTATCCTTTGCAGTTGTTGGTGGTATTGCAGCTATTTGGGGATTTATATGGTTGAAATACTATAAAACGCCGAGACAGTATAACAGTATCACTGAGGAGGAACTAAATCTTATTGAGTCTGATCAGGAAGAAGTAAAAGAGGATGTTTCAAAAGAGCTTCCCAAATATGCAGTAGCAAAATTATTTAAGCAAAAAACCATGTGGTGTATGATGGTAGGGTTTTTCTCCATTAATTTTGTCTCTTACTTTTTCTTTACATGGTTTCCTACTTACATGATCAATACTTATCACCTTAAGCTTCTTACCTTTGGTTTTATCGGCATTTTACCAGGAATTGCTGCCATGATTGGTGGGTGGATTGGCGGGATCGCCTGTGATCAGCTTTATAGAAGGGGATATTCAACAACAATATCAAGAAAAGTTCCCCTGATCGTGGGTTTGTTATTGAGCTGCGTAATTGGTCTAGCTGCTATTTCCCACAATATCTGGTTTACTGTGACTGTTCTTTGCATAGCAAATGGAGCGGCTACTGGAGCGGGATCTGTTGTATGGACGCTTCCTGCTGATGTTGCGCCAAACAGTAATATGATCGGCACTATAGGCGGTGTACAGAATGCTGCAGCGAATATTTCTGGAATAGTTTGTCCAATTCTGATTGGTGTACTGCTTGGAATTAGTAATTCTTACACTTTACCCTTTATTATATCCGGTATTGTTGCTCTCGTAGGGGCATTTGCTTACTTGATTATGCCAAAACTTGAGCCCATGAAACTACATTGAGAAGTTCTAATTTCCAGAGAAATTATATTTCTGTTTTGTTAATGAGGTAATATATCGTTTATATGGTTGTTGTAGATACATTTAATTATAATAATTTAAGTATTTTTATTTTAGGAGGTATAAAAAATGTTTATGATGTGTGAGAGATATCCGGATCCCAGGGTTCGTGTTATAGATCCAAAATTCTCTAAGTATCTTGTAAAGCATGCCGGTGTAGAATGTATCGCCACAGGATACCGATGGTGTGAAGGACCGGTTTGGTTTGGTGACTGGCAATGTCTGCTTTGGAGTGACCTTCCTAATGATCGCATTATGGGATATTATGAACCTGATAATACAGTTTTTGTTTTTAGAAAGCCATCGCACTTTTCAAATGGAAATACCAGAGATCAAAATGGATTATTAGTTACTTGCGAACATGCCAGCAGGCGAGTAACAAGAACTGAGCGTAATGGATCGGTTACTGTTATTGCAGATAACTTTAAAGGAAAACGTTTGAACTCTCCAAATGATGTTGTAACGGCTTCAGATGGTGCAGTTTGGTTTTCAGATCCTACTTTTGGCCTGAGAAGTTTTTATGAAGGTGGCACGGGAGAAAATCAAGAATTAAAACCGGCTGTTTATCGAATAGATCCGGTTACAGGTTCTGTTGAAATGCAAATCGTAGATATGATAATGCCAAACGGACTTGCTTTTTCTCCTGATGAATCCCTTTTATATGTAGTAGACTCTGGAACGGATCCATTACAAATTGTTCAATATCCAATTTGCAATGGAAAAGTTTGCGGGTCAAAAAAAGTACTAATTTCAGCTGCCAATGATAATGGAAGACCTGATGGCTTTAGAGTTGACGATGACGGAAATCTTTGGTGTGGTTGGGGTGAAGGAGAAGGGCGCGATGGTGTCAGAGTCTTTGATAATATCGGAAAATGTATTGGTGCAATTGACTTACCTGAACGTTGTGCGAATCTTTGTTTTGGAGGCAAAGGTGGGAATCGTCTTTTTATGGCATCATCTTCCTCTATATATTCCCTATATGTGGATGCAAAGGGTGCTGTTTAAGTTTTATAGAAAATTTATAGTAATGAAAGGATGAAACAAATGGTTGACAAAAAACCGATACTTGGTATTACAATGGGAGATCCCGCGGGAATAGGTCCCGAAATTGCGGCAAAAGCCCTAGCAAAAGAAAGAGTGTATGAAATATGCAGGCCTATAGTTGTAGGCGATGCCAATGTTATGACACAGGCAGTGAAAATCGCCAATGTAAATCTAAAAATAAATAGAATTTCAGATGTGAATGATGCAATGTTTGAGTATGGTACTATGGATGTGTATGATCTTGAAAATACAGATATGCAGCATCTTGTTCATGGGAAAGTATCAGCTATGGCAGGAAGAGCAGCTTTTGAATCTGTAAAAAAAGTGATTGAACTTGCCCTGGATAAAAAGATAGATGCTACCATAACGGGACCAATTAACAAGGAAGCGATGAATCTTGCCGGATTTCATTATTCAGGTCATACTGAAATATATGCGTACTATACAAAAACTAAAAATTATACCATGATGCTGGCATGCGGTAATCTAAGAGCTGTCCATGTGTCTACTCATGTGTCCCTAAGAGAAGCTTGTGATCGTGTAAAAAAAGATAGAGTGTTTGAAGTAATAAAGCTTGCAAATGATACATGTAAAAAGCTTGGAATAAATAGTCCAAAGGTCGGGGTATCAGGTTTAAACCCACATGCCGGAGAAAACGGTATGTTTGGTTTTGAAGAGAAAGAAGAAATAGAACCTGCTATAGAAAAAGCAAAGAAAATTGGAATAAATGCTGAAGGACCTGTGCCTCCTGATACAGTGTTTTCGAAAGCGAAAGGCGGGCAGTATGACATAGTGGTTGCAATGTATCACGACCAGGGCCATATTCCCATGAAAGTCGTTGGATTTAACTGGGACGAACAAAAGAAAAAGTGGACTTCTGTAAGTGGAGTCAATATAACTCTTGGACTTCCCATAATAAGAGTTTCGGTAGATCATGGAACTGCTTTTGGCAAGGCTGGAAAGGGTACAGCTAATGAAGAAAGTCTTATTAATTCTATAGAATATGGTGTCAAATTCGCTAATTCTAAAAGTTGAACAGAAAACTTGTAATTCCATAAAATATTAATTAATACAAAAATGCCTGGTGATATTCATCTTTTCAGGCATTTTGTATTAATATTCTTGAGCATGGAGGAAGGCGTTATAAAGGGATGGGAATGAGAGATGATAATCTGTTGGGTGATATAAATAGATTTTCGAGGTTCAATAATAATTATATTCTTCACTGACGCAGTATATAGTATAAAAATTTTTTTAAATAATAAAAAATTCTTCTGGATTTTTAGAAGAATACCCTGTCCTGAGATCCATGGGTTCAGCCTTCCTGCAAAAAGAACAAATGGCAAAAATAAGATCACTCTAAATGAATGGTCTTTGTTTTTGTAAACACCGGGTAATTTACCGCTTATGTTGCTTTTTGTATATCAATATAAAACCTTCCTTTTAAAGTTTTTCAAGTTAACTTTAAAAACTTTAAAACTTATTTTAGAAGATTATTTCACATTTTTTGAGCATTTTCTATCCACTTTTTTACTTGACGCTTACTATCAATCAGATAGAAAATTTCGTAGAGAACTTTGCCGAAGTTTATTACTCATGGGAAAATAATTAGAATTCTATAGACAAGAGGACAGAAAACCTCAAAGGGTATCTGACTAAGGAATTGCAGAATTTAAATACCAATACAATTCGTGGAGAGATACCAGCGTCTTCAACAGTTAATGACGTAGAAATTTGGAAAGTAAAAGAGGCAGATAACAATAAATATGGAGTTACTTTTTTCGTTGATCAATTAATAACCAGAAGTTGATACTAAAAAGATGGTAAATTCCGCTTATGAGGTGATAGTCTATGTAAATAAAATTGGTATCTTAAGTTATGAGAAACAAGATGTTATTAGTAAACTTAAATGTAAATCAAAAGACACTTTTACACTGTACAACTAGTAAAAGCTTTAAAACAGGGATTAAAAAATATAAAATAAAATTCATTGAGCTTTTATACAGCTGATATGATACTCACAATTATGTGAGTATCATATCAGCTGTTATTTATCATAGGTCTATCACTATATTGTTAAATATATTATTTGGAATTAATAGCGTTGCAGATACGGCGTAGTCCTTCTGCAACTATGGAACGTGGGCATGCAAGATTTAATCGAATGTAACCATCAGAATTTTGGACGAACATATTACCTCCTTCAAGAAGTACACCTGCTTTATTGGCGAAAAATAATGGGAGGTTTTCTTTATTTGAGAAATAAGTTCCAACATTAACCCAAGCCAGATAAGTTGCTTCTGATATGCGATATTTTGCTTTTGGCAGATGTTCTGAAAGATATTCACCAACAAATTTGAAGTTTTCATCAAGATAAACCCGCATTTGATCAAGCCAATCAGAACCATGTTCGTAAGCAGCTTGAGCAGCAGCAATACTTAATGGATTGTCAAAGTTATAGTGCCTTGAAAGCCAGATTTTTCTCAACTCATTGTTTGGAATGATGACATTAGAAATCATAAATCCAGCCATATTAAAAGTTTTGCTTGGAGCCATACATGTAATTAACTTATCATATTTAGGAAATATTTTAGCCATTGGTGTATGGAACTGGCCAATTCTAAGCAAGTCGCAGTGAATTTCATCAGATATAATCCACATATTATTACGAATAAGTATATCTCCTACGCGATTTAGTTCTTCGGGTGACCATACTCTACCGCTTGGGTTGTGAGGATTACAAAAAATACATAAAGTTGTTTTTTCATCTGACGCTTTAGCTTCCAAATCTTCAAAATCTAGTGTGTAGTAACCATCGGCATTGATTAAGTCTGAACATACAGCTTGGCGGTGGTTGAAGTCAGCAGCATATTTAAAATATGCATAACTAGGAGTAACAAAGAGAACCTTCTCGTCAGGTTTACAGATATAGTTAACTAGTTCATACAAAGCAGGAATAATGCCATTAGACATAACTAGATGTTTTTTATCAAAGTGCCATTTGTACCGGGTTTCAGTCCAATTAACAAAAGCTTCGTAGTACTTTGGATCAAATACTCTGGTATACCCAAAAATCCTGCGATCTAATCTATCTTTTATGGCATCAATAATTACTTGTGGTGTTGCAAATTCCATGTCAGCTACCCACATTCTAATAAATTCATCATCAGCATATGGAAATTTCATAGATGAATCCGCATGAAAAATGTAGTCACGAAAGCCTTCGATGTTCATTGCATTAGTATTTTTACGGTCAATTATTTCATCAAAATTGTAAGTCATATCAAATTCTCCCTCGTATAATAAGTTTATAGTCAGTTAAATGACTGCTATAAACTTATTTATTTTTTATATTTTAGTATAGATGAGAAAGCATCTGTGCTTTTCTGTGGGAATTCTCCCAATTCCATAATTGCTGTCTGTTCTGCTTCCCATTCTATACAGATTTCATTTAACTATTTATAAAGGAATTTCCTAATGCTAAAATAGTTCTAATAGAACTTTAGCAAAGGTTACTGCTGTAATTCTCCTGCAAAACTTATTGTTATTGCCTGGAAAGCGTGCAGCCTGACCAGAGTATCAAATTCTGCTTACACAAATGTTGCATCTCCATCCGTAGCCGCCAGCAAGGTATTTCGCCTGGATGAATGCTGATTACGCGAGGATGCAGTCAGTGCTCTGGATTAGGATAATTCCTTTCTAAGTTCTTCATTACTCTCGAAAGGTGGTGATTTCATGAAGAAAGTAGATTACTTATCAACTCTATTTGTTGGTATTGATATTGGTGCGAGGCAAAATGTTGTCTCTGCAATTAATTTTGAACAGGAATTTTCAATCAAAATGAAACCTGTTCCCAACACGCAATCTGGTGCAGATCAATTAGAAGCTATGCTTGTTGATATACTTAGCAATAGTACCTTTAGAACTGTCATAATTGGCTTGGAATCCACTTCGTTTTATGGTGTACATATTGCAAACTTCCTATCTGCAAGCGAAAGGCTTATGCCTTATAAACCCTATGTCTATTGTTTGAATCCTAAAGAAGTCGCTAATTATAAAGACTCCTTTAACTCTCTTGATAAAAATGATGGTATTGATTCCTTCGTCATTGCTGACTTTGCAAGAGTCGGCAGAATTCATACCGAACCCTGGCGTGGTTCTCAATATCTTGCCCTTCAAAGGCTTACAAGACATAGGCTTCATATAGTTGAATGCTTAACCAGAGAAAAGACTTACATGTTATCCAATGTATTTCTTAAATTTAGTGAATTTGCTTTGCTGCAGGGAGAAGAACATCCCTTTTCTGATAAATACGGAGCTACAGCTTCTTCTATACTAACGGAGTTTTTATCTTCCGAAGATATTGCAAATGCTTCAGTTGAATATCTTGTTGACTTCGTCAATAGGAAAAGTCGAAAAAGAATTTCTGATCCTAAAATGACTGTAGAAGTTCTTCAGCAAGCTGCACGTAATTCATACCGCCTTGATAAATGCTTATATGAGCCTTTAACAACCTCTATTGCCTGTTCTTTTAACTGCATTCAGGCTTTTGAAAAAGAGCTCAAAGCTATTAACAAGGCTATTGAAAAAACAGTTAATGGCATGAATCCTGTGGAATACCAGATATTGATGTCAATCCCTGGCTTTGGACCTGTATACTCCAGTGGTATTCTTGCTGAATTAGGCAGCGTACATGCATTCCCTAAAAATGATGCTATCGCTAAATACGCCGGCATCGTGTGGAAAGAAAATCAATCAGGTGATTTCAAAGCTGAAAATACACCAATGAACAAAGCAGGCAACCATTATTTGCGCTATTATCTGATAGAAGCTGCTGGAAGTGTTATAAGACACATTCCTGAGTACGAAAAGTTTTATCAGAAGAAATTTGCTGAAGTGAGTACACATCAGCATAAACGAGCACTCGCATTAACATCCCGTAAATTAATTCGTTTGATTTTTGGATTGCTGGCTAAAAATCAACTCTACTCTTCAAATAGGGTAGATAAACTTATATAGCTCTTGCGAACATATGTTTTTATTTTGACATATGCTTGTTAAAGTTACCATTTTTGATTAAAAACATTTCATTTTCTTTTCATTTTGTTCTTGACATATTACCAAATTGCTTTTTTCAATTAAATTTATCCGAATCATGGTATAGAGACTAAAATTTATATATCGCAATTGATATTGATTCTCATTTTTAATTTTAACTTAACTTCTTCTTTTTGTAAACAGCAAAATTAAAACCTGATAAATTTTATAAAATTCATCAGGCAAAACTTCTTTTATCAAAACAAACTAATTTTCTATTCCTTTCCTAGCTTTTACACCTTTAACATAATAATGTTTTATTTCTTTCATCTCGGTAACTAAATCCGCTCTTTCAACTATTTGAGGATCTGCATACCTTCCAGTTAGTATAACCTCTGTTTTTTCAGGTTTCATATCCAAAAGTTGCAATACCTCATCTACAGTAAAGAGCTTATAAAATACAGCTACATTTATCTCATCCAATACGACCACATCATAATCCCCAGAACTAAGTATTTTCTTGACTTTCTCCAGACCTTCCCTAGCCACTTTTATATCCTTCTCACTGGGTTTATCAAATATAAAGACATCTCTTCCAAATTGTTCTAATGTAAAATTAGGCAAATATTCTCCTGCTTTTAGTTCACTGTAATCCATACCTTTCACAAACTGTCCAAAAAAGACCTTCTTGCCGGCACATATGGCTCTAAGAGACAGACCTAGTGCTGCTGTAGTTTTACCTTTGCCATTTCCAGTATAAACTTGAATATACCCTTTATCCATTATTAACATCGACTCCCTTTTTATCATAATCATAATAATTCACTAATTTAAAACTTTTTTAACGTCTTCACCCTGTATACTTTAATATTCTTCAGTTTTAGCTTTTTCAACAGCTTTTCTCCAAAATCAATTTTTTCTCTATCTTCATATATTATACCCAATACATTTCCACTATGGGCTCCCACTATTCCAAGTCCCGAAGTCCTGTCCTTTATATCGATTACTCTCTCTAAGAAATCATAATAGAGTCTTCTTTGATTTCTTATTATACTCTCAGTGGACACATAGGCCAATTTACTTAGGTTTTTCTCCATTATTGCCCCTTTAAGCAGAGGCACTAAATCATCAACGTCACTTAATTCCGGTAAATTCCTACGGTTGAATTCCACGGTATCAACAATTTTCTCTCCTTCAAAAGCAAGTATATCATAAGACATATAGTCTCCTAATGTACATTTATACTTTCCATTTTTATATTCAAACAAAGTCATTTTCTTAAATATTATACTATCTGTAGGCTCTATATTTACACAATTTTCTATAAGTTCTGATTCACTGAATTCTCTATTGAACATGCTTATGAGAGAGTAGTAAACTGCACATAAGTCTGCTGTACTACTGGCAAGCCCCTTTCCACGGGGAATCCGGGAATTTATTTCTATATCTATATTCTTATAATATCTTTCGTATCCCCAACATTTCAATATGTTTAATAAAAAATCAGATGACTTTTTCAAATTCATTCTCCTTACAGGATCATCACATTCTATAAGTTTAACTTCAGTATAAATATTTACAGGACAAGATAATAAAATATCTTTACCATCCATTTTCCCTTGAAGTATTTCACCAAAACTTCCAGGATAAACCGCTGCAGCTTCCATAAGATACATCCTTTACCAATAACTTTTAACTATACCTTAACCTAAAAATCATTTAATAGCCCCTTTTATATATTCTACCAGATCATTCACATTGTGAAAAACACGATTATAGTCCATCTTTTTTCTTTCTATTATAAAAGCATATATTCCACAATCCAAACAAGCTCTTATCTTATCAAATGTGCCGCCCTCCATGCCGCTATCTTTAAGCAGCATGGCCTGAGCTTTATATTCCCTTATAAAAGCACAATTCAACTCATAACTAACAGGTCCTTTCAACGCTATTATATCGTCCAATGCTATATTTCTGTCATGAAATTCACTTAAAACTTTTACAGTAGGCAGTACCCTGTAAATTATCCTATTTTTCAGATTCAATGCAAGTATTTTATCTAAATTTCTACTACCTGTAGTATTCAATATAGTACCATTTATATCCTTGAGTTTTAATTTCAATTCATCGTAATCCTCTACTTTTACAACTTTAAATTCATCTTTAAATTCTTCTATACAAGAGGATCTTTCATACCTTACATATTCTATATTCAGCTTACTACAGGCTTCAATGGCATTTCCGGTAACTTCCACTGCATAGGGATGGGATGCATCCACCAACATTTTTACATTTTTCTTTTGTAACTCATCTAAAAGTCTTTCAAAATTAAGAGGTTTGTCATTCATATAGCTGTATTTATAGCCCTTCAGAAGAGAAGCTCCATATTCCGTTGCTGTAGATACAAATATGTCCCTCGTAAATTCATTTAACATCGAAAGTATTTTTTTCCCCTCACAAGTTCCAAGAATCAATCCTATCATAATTAAGACTCTCCTTAATAAATAACTTAAATCCCAACTTTTTTACCCATAAGCGGATTGCCTCCTATACAATCCTCTACATGCTGTACATATATTTTTTGAAAATCTTTATTCTCCCCGAGTCCGTGAATATACACATCAACTTCAAAACCTTCATTTTTAAGTATTCTCTTCCACGAACCACTACCTTTTCCTGCCATGTCGTTTAGTACATGATCCCCTGCTACCAGCATAAATGGCATGAGAGTGACTTTTTTTATTCTATTCTTCTTCAATTTTAGTATTACGTTTTCAATTGTTGGATATCCTTCTACCGTACCTATAAAAACATTTTTCAATCCTAAATCATCCAATATATATTGAAGCATGGCATAAGAAGCATTACATGGATGAGTAGAGCCATGTCCCATTAACACCACTGCATCATTTCTACCCAGGGTGGGGATTTGACTTTTTAAAGCTTCAGCTGCTGTTATATAATCATCTTTTCTATATAGTATAGGCCTTCCTACCACTAATTTATCAAAAAAAGTTGAATATTTTCTTACATCAACCACTATCTTGTTATACTCATCTCCCGGCATTATGTGAAGAGGCTGTACATATACCTTCGAAAACCCATCATTTCTCATCTTAATCAATGCCTCCGGGACACTATCTATTTCAATTTTCATTTCCCTCTTTAATTTTTTGATTATTACTCCCGAAGTGAAAGCTCTTCTCACTTCATATTCTCTAAATTTCTTTTTAATCTCCTTCTCCGTATTTTCAATACAGCTTTTAAATGTTTCCAATACGCTGGTTCCAAAACTGACCACCAGAATACCTTTTTTTAAATTACTCAATTCACACCACCTCCCTTATACAATGCACAATTCATAGTTCACAATTAATCACTTTAATCCATCAATTTATATCCTCTGGGAGTTATAAACCTACCTTCCTTTAAATAGCTGTTACTGTTACCCACTATTACTATGGACATCATATCTACTTTGTCTTCTTCAAAAGAATCCATGGTAAAAATCTGAAATTCTTGTCCTTCCCGTAATGCATTTTTAACTACAGCCACCGGTGTTGAGCCACCCCTATATTTTTTCACAATACCCATACACTCTTTTAAATAATAAGGTCTTCCATGGCTTTTGGGATTGTAAAAAGATATTACAAAATCACCAGAAGCTGCAAGTTCCACTCTTTTTTTTATGAGCTCATAAGGCGTCATGAGATCACTTAAGCTTATATTGCAATTATCATGCATGAGAGGTGCTCCCACTACAGATCCTGCAGCAGAAGAAGCAGTTATTCCAGGAATAACTTCCACCTGTTCATCTTTTTTTAATTCCAGAATAAGACCTGCCATTCCGTATATTCCCGAATCACCCGTACTCACTATGGAAACCACATTATTTCTGGAAAGTTGAAGAGCCTGTCTGCACCTATCCAATTCACCTCTCATACCTGTAGAAAAAACCTTTTTATTTTCAATTAAGCTCTTAATTATGTCTATATATTTGGTATATCCTATGATTATTTGGCTATTTTTTATTGCCCCCATGGCTCTTATAGTCATATTTTCAATGCTCCCAGGCCCAATTCCCACTACATAAAGCTTGCCCAAACCTAACACATCCTTTTATCATATTTAAGTTTTCCAATACAAAGTGTCATTCCACCTGACTTTATTTTTCCGGTAACCAGATCTGATCCAGTAAGTTCTACACAAGGCTCACACACAGCCCTTACCCCCACAGATTCTTCAACGAAATCACTGCCTTTATAATTGTTTTGTACGCTTTTTATCTCTTCTAAAGAAAATATCCTTACCTTACACTTAAAATACTGTGCTAACTCAATTATAGCCTTTTCTTGGGCCTTAATTTCTGCAGTAGCTATATATTTTATGGCTCTTTCATCTATATTATTATCTTCAAGTAGTTCTACAACTTTATCTATCATATCTGAAGGCTTAAAACCTTTTCTGCAGCCAATTCCAAGCACAATATTTTTTCTCACAAGTTTTAAAGTTCTAACACTCTCCATATTCAAATTTTTCTTATGAGTTATGCATAATATTCCCTGAACATTTCCCAATTGCAAACTGTATCCATAGGGAACGTCTATTAAATTATCTTCATCTACAAATCCAACTTTTTCGCCTTTTACTAAAAGCGCCGCTAAATATTTTGCATCCTTTAAACTGTCTATAACAAGATCATTATCTCTGGCCAAAACATCCGGTGCCTTGATCCCCATATTATCTGTAGCAGTAGTTATCACCGGCACTGCCTTTAAAACATCCGCCAACTTTATCGTCAGTTCATTTGCCCCGCCTAGATGACCGCTTAAAAGGCTTATTGCAAATTTGCCTGAACTGTCTATTACAACTACCGCCGGATCCCTATCCTTTGATTCTATAAAAGGAGCTATTGCTCTTACCGCTATACCTGTAGAACTTATGAATACAATTTTCCTGTATTTTGACATAACCATTTCAGTTATACTTTTCAAATTAAAACTGCAGTTGTTTTTTGAATAAAGATCTAGGGAAAAAACTTCTGCAAGTTTTGCAGCTATTTTGCCTCCAGCATCTGTAACACTAATTACCGCTATCTTCATTTTTTCCCTTTCTATACATATGTGTAAAGTTTTCATTATACAATAAACTGTTGTCATATCTGCAGCTAATAAAATCTCCCACCAATATCTGTGCAGTTTTCGTTATATCTTCATTTTTTACCTTTTCTGCAATATCATCCAATGTCCCTATTACACATTTTTCATCCTGCCAGGTAGCTTTTTGAATAACTGCTACAGGTACATTTCTTCCATAACCCTTTTTCAATTTTTCCACTACTTTGTCTATCATACTTACAGATAAGAACAACGCCATAGAGCATCCTATAGATGCAAGTTTTTCTAAATTTTCGTTCTCAGGTACCGACGTCCTGCCTCCTATTCTCGTAAGTATTACACTCTGACTGACATTTGGCAGAGTAAATTCACTTTTTATTGCAGCAGCCGCTGCTGTAAAAGAGCTTACTCCCGGTATTACTTCATATGGTATGTCAAGCTTATTTAGTTCATCCATTTGTTCTTTTATAGCCCCATAGATGGTAGGATCTCCGGTATGTAATCGCACTATCTTTTTTCCCTTCCTGTAATATTTATCTATGGTTTCAATAACCTCTTTCAATGTCATGGAAGCAGAATTATAAATTTCCACATTATCTTTGCAATACTTCATATGTTCCCTGCTTACAAGAGATCCTGCATATATCACCACATCTGCACCAGACAGTATATTTCTTCCCTTCACCGTTATCAGATCCACATCTCCAGGACCTGCTCCTATAAAGTAAACTTTATTGGTCATATCTATCCCTCCATTATTTTCTCTGTGCTATTATAAGTGACATATAATCTCTGTTTTTCAGTATATCTTCCCTATTTCTCAATATCAGCTGTCCCTTCCTGCAGGCCCTTTTTACAAAAACATATTTGAAACCTTTTTGCTCTAGTCTATCCAAAACTTTTTCCTCATTCTTATATACTTTCATTATAACTACAAATTTTTCCTCTCCTATTTTATCCACCTGATTTGCGGGCAAAATAAGCACTCTCTCGTCGCCTATGACAATATTTTCACCTGCTAAGCTGGCAGCTGCACAAAAAGATGTTATTCCCGGTACAGTTTCTGTATTATATCCTTTATTTTTTATATGGGTTAAAAGATATATATAAGTACTGTACACAAAAGGATCCCCTATGGTAAGAAATGCTACATTTTTTCCTTCTTTTAATTTTGACTCTATACTCTCAAAAGCCTCGAATACCTTTTTATTCTGATCTTTTCCGCCCATGGGAAAATGCTTTATTATAACTTCTTTATGTTTATCTACAAAATTTCTGGCTGTATCAAATGCTATGCTGCTTTCTCCCTCTCTGGCACAGGGAGCTACTATTACATCACATTTTTTTATGGTTCTCACAGCCTTTAGAGTAAGTAACTCTTCGTCCCCCGGCCCAACTCCTATTCCGTATAGAGTGCCCATAGGTGTATCTGTATTTTTCATTTAACTCTCTACTCCTTTACATACAAAATTTGAGCTTTGAAATTTGGTATTTAAATAAAAAGTTTATGGCTTAATTGCAGTAACTATAAATATACTGTTGTTGGAAGTCATCATATAGCTTTTACCCCTGGTTTTGTTTATAGATACCTGTATACATTCCACCTGATACTTCATATCCTTAAGAGTGTTTAAAGCTCTATACAAATTATCTAAAGTTATGAAATTCAGTACCATATTTGCCTGTGTTTTTAATTTTAAACTGTACTTCTTTATTATGTCCTCTATATTTCCACCGCTGCCTCCTATAAATACTGCATCAAATCCAGGACTTATATCTTCCTCCACCTCAAGAGCTTCCCCTTTTATAATAGTTAAATTATGTACGTCGAATTTTTTTCTATTTTGCTCGATAAGGTGAATGGCTTCTTCATTTTTTTCAACAGCAAAAATTTCACCCTTACTGCATATTTTAGCCAGCTGTATACTTACAGAGCCAGTACCAGCTCCTATGTCCAGTACTCTTGAATCTTCTTTTATGCCCAATTTGGAAATACTTAATATTCTGATTTCCTCTTTTGTCATTGGACAGTTTCCTCTTATAAATTCATTATCCTTTATGTGTATCATAAGAACTCTCCCTTTTTTCTATTACAACTACAGAAAGTCCGGCAAATTTTTTACTTCTTATCTCTTCTACATTTCCCACAGTAATTTTTTCATCCTCGTAGGAAAGATTTTCCCCCACATACACTTTGGCTTCTATAGATTCTCTTTCCAGCACCCTACACATATAATCCGGTGAATGTATGCTATCCGTAAACCATACGGATATATGATTTTCTTTTACTATATTACAAAAATCTTCCCGTCTGCCGTGAAGGCTTCCTAAAAAAGCTCCCTGCCAGCTTAACTTTATTTTAGCCATCATATACTGAAAAGAGCTGATACCTGGAACAATTTCTATATTTCCCCGGTAATTTTTCTTTAAATATTCGGTTATTCCATAGTAAAGAGGATCTCCAGATGCCGCTACTGATATCTTTTCATATTCACTATGTTTTATAATATCTGTTATATCCTCTAATTTTTTAACCACTATCTTATGCTTGTCTATAAACTTCAAACTCTCCACAGCCCTTTGAAACCCAAGTATAACATCAGATTGTTCCATTATAGACACAGCCTTTGGAAGTACATATTCTTTATTTCCAGGTCCTATTCCAACTATAAAAACTTTTCCATTCATTTTTATTCCACCCACTGTTGAATTATTTTACACTACTATAAAGCACTCCTGCCTTCATGGAATACATTATAACATCTACACTAATTGAACCATAAGTATACTGTTCTATTCTATCTTTTATCTTCAATCCTATATTCTCGTACAGCCCTTCATATCCTTTCCCCAGAAATTCTACAGCTCCCTCTGTAGTTTTCTGCTTATAAACCTCTCTTACAAGCTCTGTAGGTTCACCCATAAGGGCAAGTTCAAGAGCCAGTGTTTCAAGTCTCATGTCCGATACCCTGCTGTGGGTGTTGAAACATCCCGAAGCAACTTTACTGAGCTTTCCTATATGGCCTATCACAAGTACCTTCTTTATTTTTTTGTCCATACAGCAATTCAATGCAAACCCCACATAATTAGACATTATAACCATTTTGTCCTTATCCAGATTAAGCTTCAATGCCATATCTTCACCCATACTTCCAAAAAGAAGAATCAAATCCTCACACCCCTGGGCAGCCTTCTGGCCTATCTCCAGCTTCACAGACTGCATTAAGGCCTCCCGGGACATTGGCACTACAATCCCAGTAGTTCCAAGTATCGAAATTCCTCCAACTATATTAATCCTTGGATTAAAGGTTTTTTTAGCTATTTCCGCACCTTTTGGAACAAAAATTGTAACTTCCACGCCACAATCTTTCGGGAGTACCTCTTTTACCTCTTTTTCAATCATCTTTCTCGGTACTGGATTTATGGCATGTTCCCCTTTTTTTACATAAAGTCCGTCTCCTTGAACCACACCAATTCCCTTCCCGGCTTTTAAAACATATCCATGAGGAATTCTCTTAACTTTTGCCCATATTTCCATGCCGTTGGTTACATCAATATCGTCTCCTCCATCTTTCAGCACACAGCACTTTACGCAATCCTTTCCCTGAACTGTTTTATAAACAGGTATCAAGAGTTCAACTCCCATAGGAGTGTCTATTTTTATTTTCTCAAGTTTCCTGCCAAAACACAGCATGGTCACTGCCGCCTTTGCCGCAGCTGCTGCACAGGAACCTGTAGTATACCCGCATCTCAATTTCTTTCCATTGTGATTTACATACATGTCCAGCACAACTTATCACCTCAAAACATCATCTGGTTATCATATACATAAGAGAATTTACTATTGCCGCTGCTATATTACTTCCGCCTTTTCTCCCTCTTATAGTTATCATAGGTATATCCAGCTTTTCAATTTCCCTTTTGGATTCTTCTGCTCCCACAAAGCCTACAGGAGCTCCTACTATAAACTTAGGCCTGGCTTTCCCTTTAAGTACAAGTTCCTTTAATTTAAATAGTGCTGTAGGAGCATTTCCAAATACAAAAAATTCCACCCCTTCTTCAACTGCTTTTTCTACCGCGGCCATTGAGCGAGTTATTCTATTAGTCCTGGCTATTTCTGCTATTTCATCCCTGTTTACAAAGCATTCAACTCTACAGTGGAGCTTATTTACCACCTTTTTATTTATACCTGCTGCTGCCATATTTGTATCAGTATATATAATTGTCCCTTTCTTCAAAAGCTGGAGTGCACTGTCTATAGCTCCTTGTCTTATATATATTATGTCTTTATACTGGGTGTCTCCCGTAGTATGTATTACCCTTTTTACTACATAAAGCTCCTTTTCTGAAAAACTATGTTCTCCCATCTCCTGCTCTATTATTTCAAAGCTCCTCTTTTCTATATACATAGGTGACTTTATATAATCCATGACTATACATTCTCCATTCCTGCAGAAGTTGGTTGCTCATCTTTTCTAATATCCACAAGAACCGTACCATCTACATTGGCTTCTGAAAAACTTCCCATATTATCCATAACATAAAGTGCCGCTTCTATTATTCCAAAAGCCATAGGGCATCCTGAACCTTCTCCAAGCCTCATCCCCAAATTGAGCATAGGAGTTAACCCCAATTCCTCCATTACATATTTGACTGCAGGTTCCGCCGAAAGATGAGAGGCAAATAAATAATCCACTACCTTATTGTTCAACCTGAAAGCACAGAGGGCAGCTACTGAAGATATAAAGCCGTCAATTACGATTGGGACCCTGTTTTTGGCAGCCCCTAAAAAACAGCCGCATATACCTGCTATATCAAAGCCTCCCACCTTTGACATTGTATCAATTGGATCATCGGAATCTGGCTTATTTATGTCAATAGCACGCTGCACTGCCTTCTTTTTAGCATCAAACTGACGGTCTGTAACCCCTGAACCCTTTCCAACTGATATATCCACAGGAAGATCTCTAAGTACACTTAAAACCGCAGAACTTGTAGCGGTATTGCACACGCCCATCTCACCCGTACCAAACATATCATAGCCCTTTTTCACAAGTTCATCCACTATTTCAATTCCAACCTCAATGGCCTTTACACACTCTTCTCTGGTCATAGCCGGCTCCACAGTCATATCCTTAGTTCCATAAGCCACTTTTCTATTTATAATTCCAGGATCCTTAAAATCATAATCTACACCGATATCCACTACAGTTCTGTCAGATTTAAAAAAATCCCCAAGTACACACACACCTGTTATACCTCTTACAAAATTTTTAGTAATAGTTACTGTAAGTTCCTTAGGGCAGCTGCTCAAATTTTCATTCCAGATCCCATTATCTGAGCACATTATAACTATGTTTTTCTTATGGATCCTATTGTGGGTTTTCCCCGTTATTCCAGCCATTTTAGCTATTATTTTTTCCAATTCCCCAAGACTTCCTATTGGCTTCGCAAGATCGTCTATAGATACCCAGGCTTTTTTCACAGCCTCTTCATTCTTTCCCTCTATGGCGCTTAAGGTTTTCTTCAATAATTCCAATAATATCACCCTCCTTATTTTTTGACTCCCCTCAAAATTTCCTCAATCATATTCAAATTTCCAAAGAAATGGACATGGGCATAGGCTCCCAAAGTATTTTTATTTACATACCCACAGTTCCACTGTTTTATCTGCCCGCTATAAATGTCTTTAGTAAGCGTATAGATCTTTTTTTCATTTGATTCAATATAGGATTTATGAAACTCATGACAATTTATCTTTAATTTTAAGGGCAAAATACTGTTTTCTTCAGTCACTTCAATCTGGGCATATCCAAAATGCTGCAGTTCTGAAGTCATATACGTATTCCCTTTAAAAAATCCCACTGTATCAAAAATATGACCTTTCTCCATTCCTTCAATACTTTCCGTCAAATACATAAGTCCTCCACATTCAGCGTAACAATTAAGACCTGATTTCAAATATTTATTTACACTTTCCAGCATGGATCTATTAGCACTTAATTCTTCTACAAAAACCTCCGGGTAGCCACCTCCTATATACAAAAAATCTATATCTTCAGGCAGATATTTATCCTTAAGAGGGCTGAAAAATATAACTTCTCCACATTCCTCAAGAAGTTCTATGTTTTCCTTGTAATAAAAACTAAAGGCTTTATCATAAGCTACTGCTGTCTTTATCCCCCTATTTTGAAGATGGTATTCATCCTTGAAATCAGGGCTCTCCTTAAAAAACTTCAGAAGCATGTTCATATTTACATTTTTCAGAACAAGTTCGCTGCACAACTCTATTTTTTCATTTAGATCTTCTATCTCCCTGCTTTGAACCAATCCCAGATGCCTACTCTCTAGAGAAAGTCTTTCATCTTTTGGCACATATCCGAAGACCTTCAAATTGCAATTTTTCTCTACAGCAGCTTTTAAAAGCCTGTAATAACTCTCATTTACATTGTTAAAAATGATTCCACATACATTTACATTTTCAAAATTGACTATCCCATTTATCTCAGCACACAGAGTAGTACTTTGAGATTTAGGACTTATAATTAAAATTACAGGTAAATCCAATACTTTAGCTATATGTGCTGTAGAATATCTACTGTCTATTCCCTTGCCATCGTAAAGTCCCATAACCCCTTCAATTATACCTAAATCTCCCCTACCCCTGCTAAAAGACGCCTTTACCCCATTTTCTCCCATAAGGTAGATATCTAGATTTCTAGAAGCCGTTCCAGTTACACTTTTATGAAATGCAGGATCTATATAATCAGGTCCCACTTTATATCCCTGAACCTTATATCCACTTCTTATAAGAGCTTTCATAATTCCAAGAGTCACTGTAGTCTTCCCTCCACCGCTGCTATCTGAAGATATAATAATACTTTTCAAAATAACCTCTACCTTTCCCAGCTCAATTCCATTTTAAACTTATATACCCTAATTTTCTTCCTTTATCCACCTGCATATGTCCATGGCATAATAGGTAATTATCATGCCTGCCCCAGCTCTTTTCATACAGGTGAGCATTTCCTTCACTATAGATTTTTCATTTATAAGACCCGCTTTAGCTGCTGCCTTGACCATTGCAAATTCTCCACTTACATTATAAGTTGCTATAGGCACATCAAATCTTTCTCTTGCAAGCTTAACTACATCTAAATAGGCCATGGCCGGCTTTACCATTATTATATCTGCTCCCTCTTTTATATCATCTTCTATTTCCAGCATAGCTTCTCTTATATTTCCGGGATCCATCTGATATGACTTCCTATTTCCGAATTTAGGGGATGAATTGGCAGCTTCTCTAAAGGGTCCATAAAATGCGGAACAGTATTTAGCACTGTAAGCCATTATGCCCACATCCTTGAATCCATTTTCGTCCAAAGTATTTCTAATAGCTCCCACTCTTCCATCCATCATATCAGAAGGAGCCACCATATCAGCTCCAGCTGCAGCGTGGGACAAAGCTATTTTTGCAATATATTTTATAGTTTTATCATTATCAACTTCATGCCCATTTAATATCCCGCAGTGACCGTGACTGGTGTATTCACACATGCACACATCAGTAATTACAAAAAGTTCTGGATTCAATTCCTTAAGTTTTCTGATAGCTCTTTGAACTATTCCATTTTCCTCAAAAGCCGAGGTGCCGACTTCATCTTTATATCCTGGAATTCCAAATAAAATTACACTCTTTACCCCAGCATCTTTAAGCTCATCTACAATATCATGAAGCATGTCTACAGAATAATGATAATTGTTTTCCAAAGAAGATATTTCCCTTTTGATATTTTCTCCCTCCACCACAAACAGCGGATAGATAAAGTCCTGCCTGTTAAGGGCTGTTTCCCTTACCATATCCCGTATAACTTGATTTTTTCTAAGTCTTCTGTGTCTTGTAAACATCTCTATTACTACCTTTCCTTATTTTATATTTAGATATCACTGTGAATCGTGCACTGTGAATTGTGCATTGTGTAAACAATAGTATCTATAACACCTTTTGTAGTGTACTCCTGAGACATATGATAATATATATCATGTTTTTCTAATTCCTTTCCAGTTATAGGACCTATAGCTACCACTTTTTTCTGCCTTATAGCTTCAATTCCAACAAGACATATCATATTTTTGACTGTGGTAGGGCTTGTAAATACCACTATATCCACATTATCAAAACATTCTCCATGAGGTAATTTGCCCAATACAGTCTCATAAGTATAACATTCATCCACGATACATCCTTCTTTCCGCAGGGTTTCTGCCAGATAAGGCCTTGAATTTTTAGATCTCGGAATAAATATCTTGTCTCCCTTTTTTATAAAACTTTTCATTTTGTCGTGGAGGCTTTCAGCTACAAATTTTTCTGCCACCATTTCCGGTATAATTCCCCTCTGCTTTATAGCTTTTTCTGTAGCAGGACCTATTGCCGTAAACTTTCCTTTTATCTTTCTAATATCGTAGTTTTCACTTAAAAGCCTGTCAAAGAAACTATTTACTCCATTTACACTGGTAAACACAATATAATCATAGTCCGAAAGCCTGTTTATATATTTTTTAATATTTTCTGAAGTATACTTTATTTCAATAGAATGTATTTCAGTAACTTCTGCTCCCAGGTCCAGTAACTTTTGTCGCATTACCCTTGACTGTGTTTTGGATCTGGCTATACAGACATTCCTCCCAAAAAGCGGCTTTTTTTCATACCAGTTCAGCTGTTCACTAAACCCGACCACTTCCCCTATTACTATTATACAGGGAGAGGACAATGAAGCCTTGCTGGCCTTTTCGCATATATCATTAAGCTGTCCTACAATCTTTTTTTGTTTTGCAGTAGTTCCATTCATTACTACTGCACAAGGTGTATTTTCCCTCATTCCATTTCTCATCAAATTGCCGCATATTATACTTAAATTTTTAAAGCCCATCAGGAAAATCAAAGTACCACCTATTCTGGCTGCAGCATTCCAATCTATTTTCAATTTATCTGCAGTTTTCCCTGTAAACACATGAAAACTTTGAGCTATTTTTCTATGGGTTACAGGTATACCTGCATAATTCAGCACAGAAATAGGTGATGTAATTCCCGGAATAACCTCAAATTCAATACCTTCTTTCAAAAGAGCAAGAGCTTCTTCTCCTCCTCTTCCAAATATATAAGGATCTCCCCCTTTAATTCTTCCTACAATATGACCCTCTTTTGCTAGTTTAATTAACATTGCATTTATCTCATCCTGACTTTTATAATGACAACCTGGTTCTTTTCCACAATAATATATTTTACAGTGATCATTCAAATATTTTAAAACTCCGGTACCTGCCAATCTATCATACATTACTACAGTACATTCTCTAAGTTTCCTTACGGCTTTTAAAGTTATAAGTTCCTCATCACCAGGACCTGCACCTATAAGATAAACTTTACCCATATGCAACCTCCCTCAAGAATTTATTATATTTTTAGCAAGTTTTTCACCTAAAAACATATAATTTTCTTCATTACCCGTTATGTCCTTTTTCACCAATTTACTTCCCATCTTAAATATTCCTATGATATTTATAAGATTACCCTCTATTTTGGCATAGGCACCTATTGTAGAATGGCAGTCTCCCTTCAATGTCCTCATAAAACTTCTTTCAGCTTCCACGCAGATTCTCGTACTCCTATCATTTAAATTCACAAAAAAATCTTTGTGCTGGCTGTTCTTTTTTATTTCCACCCCCAGAGCTCCCTGCCCAATGGCAGGTATCAATTCTTCTATTGGAAAATAATCTGTTACTAATTTTTCAAGTTTTAATCTCTTAATACCTGCTGCAGCTACAACTATTCCCTGCAAATCCTGTTCTTTTATCTTTTTTATCCTGGTCTGTATATTGCCTCTTATAGCAACTATCTCCAAATCAGGTCTTAAAAGTTTTATCTGGGCAGCCCTTCTATTACTGCTTGTACCAATTTTTGAGCCTTCGGGCAGTTCTTCAAAATGTACATTACCTGCCGAAATAAAAGCATCTCTTACATCTTTTCTTTCTAGTACAGCCGCTATTTCAAACTCACCGGGAATGTCGAAGGGAACATCCTTCATGCTGTGAACTGCTGCATCCGCCTTGCCCTTCAAAAGTGCCAGCTCAATTTCTTTTAGAAACAGCCCCTTTCCTCCTATTTTATTTAAAGCTATGTCAAGTCTTTTATCTCCAGTAGTTTCTACAAGTATTTTTTGACATTCAGCATTAAAATTTCTTTTCAATATACCCATGACTATTTCAGTCTGAAGTTGAGCCAGTTTGCTCTTTCGAGTTGCAATCTTAAACTCCAAATGATATCACCCCCTACAAAAACGAATCATCATTTACCCAAAAAACATCTTCATTATCATAGAAGATTTCCCTTTTCTGTAGAAAAAGTAAAAATCCTCCGTACACACAAATCTCATGACTTTTTCTCTATATTCCATATTTCCCATATTGTTTCTCACTTTAGAGGTAAACTTCACAAAATCATCATAGTCCTTCAAATATTTTACTACCTCATCTGCAATAAACCTCGAAGTCATAGGAGACACACCTACTCCCATAGTATTAATTCCCAGGGAAATATTTTCAGTATTCCTCTGACATGGGATAATACAGCTGCCATTTTCAGGTTCTGAGGCATCTAAATAAATTTTACACAACTCCCTGCAATGCCTTCCTATAACCTCATTTAATTCTCTATCACTGGTGGCAATGACCACAATGTGTTTATCCTCTATATATTTTTTTTGATATAAACCCGGAATTATATCGACATTCAAATTATCTTTCATATGATAAAATTCCTGGATAAACTCCGGTGAAAGCACGTATACCCTGCATCCTTTCAGTGCAAAAGTCCTTGACTTTATATAAGCTGCTCTTCCTCCGCCTATTACTATAACTTTTATTTCCGACGGCAGTAGAGCAATGAGCATATTTGAATTATTCTTCAACAGGTTTTTATTCACTTCTCTATCTTCTCCTCCAGCTAAATCTTTTTCAGCAGGTTTATCAGCTTTTGATTTTTAGCTCTATCCTTTATTGCCAGTCTTATAAATCTGCAGTCCAGACCTTTAAAATTGCTGCATTTTCTTATGAGTATACCCTTCTCCAGACATCTTTTATAAAGTTCTTCACAGTTCACACCCTGTATTCTGCAAAGTATAAAATTACTGAATGTATCATATACTTTTTCTATTATGTGAATTTTACTCAAATTGTCCATCATAAATTTTCTTTCATTTTCAATCCATTCAAGAGAGCTGTCCATATAAGATTTATCCCTCAATACGTATTTACCTGCCGTCTCTGCAAAACAATTTATATTCCAGGGATTTTGTTTAGCTCTTATTTTATCCATCAATTTCCTGTCTCTACAGAGCCCATAACCCATTCTTATTCCAGGTAGTGCAAAAAATTTTGTAAGCGCCCTCACGACAAAAATACATCTGTTCTGTTCCATTTCCTCTAAAAAACTACAGTTCCTTTTACCTGTAAACTCCACAAATGCTTCGTCTATAATTATTGTCCTGTGGTTTTCACTGCAGAAATTTACAATTTCATGAAATCTGCTCTTATCTATTATCACACCATTGGGATTATTGGGATTTCCCAAGATCAGAGCCTCCGCATCTTTAATCTTTGATTTAATATCCTGATAATCATAATCCATATTCTCTGTCAAATTGGAATAGCTTATACTGCACTTCCATTTCAGTGCGTCTTTCTCATACTCTATAAAAGAAGGCACTACTATACATATACTTTTAAAGCAGCTTATGGCCAGATCTATTATTTCAGCAGCCCCATTTCCCAAGACTATATCTCTATCATCAATGACATTTTCTCCATCATATCTAGAATTTCCAAAATAATTCTTTGAAAATTTCAAATACCTCTTTATATTACACTTTAATTTTCTGTACTCAGCATCTGGATATTTTTCCACACTTTCCAGTGCTTCACCTATATTTTTTCTAAAACTGTCCGGTACGCCTAAAGGATTTATATTTGAGCTGAAATCCAAAAGCTCCTTTCCCTTCAAAAGTCCTTCTGTATATATATCTCCACCATGTTCCATATAAACACATCCTAATCCCAATCTTGATCTTTAAATATAGCTCAAATTCAGCACAATCAGTATTATTCCAATTAAAATCACCATGAATATTTCTGTAAAATACATGAGATCTATACAATGCTTTATGTGTTCAAAATTCAATGTTGTAAGCTTATCTCCTATAGTAGGCTTATACACTATTTCACCAAAATAAACATTCGTACCGCCAAGCTGAACTCCCAGGGCACCTGCTGCGGCGGCTTCCGGATAAGCACAATTTGGACTCTTGTGATTTTTTCTATCCCTTATCATAATCTTTAAAGCTTTCATTGGGCTGCCATTTATCATAAAAGATGATATGCACATCAGCAATCCCGTAATTCTTGCAGGTATAAAGTTGAATAGATCATCTATCTTAGCGGGAAAAAATCCTATATACCTATACTTTTCATTCATATAACCAAGCATTGAATCCATAGTATTTATACCTTTATAGAGCATAGCAAAAGGTGCTCCCAGTACGGCTGCATATATAAGCGGGGCTATAACTCCATCGGAAGTGTTTTCTGCCACCGTTTCCACATCTGCCCTTATTATCTCCTCACTGTTTAAGTTAGATGTATCCCTACCCACTATATAGGAAAGCTTTAATCTTGCATCCTCAATATTCTCTTCCTTCAATGAATAATATACCTTTTTAGCTTCCACAGCTAGACATTTGGCGGAAATAGTTGTCCACATAATAAATACATTTACTATATGATATAAAACCATATGCTTTCCAAGAAGCATAAGCACAGCAAATGGAACCAAAAAGCTTACAGCTCCCACTACTAAAACTATCAAACCCCCAAAAGCTTTTAAAGTACCATTTTTCCTGCAAAATTTTCTTCCTCTTTTTTCTAAATAGGATATAAGTTTCCCTATATATATAACGGGATGCGGAAACCAATGTGGATCCCCAAATATCCAATCCACTATAACTGCTGCAAAAAGATCTATCATATTTATACTTATAAGGGAAATAGACAAATCAATCCCCCCATTCTAATATTACTGTAAGTAACTGTACAAGCTTTGTATCCATTATCTATTTACACTCATAATGGCATATATCTTATCTATGTCAAGATTTTTTCTCACTATACCAGCAAGTTTTTCTATCTCGCCTTCCCTAAGATCTTCATATACTTTGGACTTTTTATAACTCAAGCCTTTATTTTGTCTTATTTTATTTAAAATATATTCTCTGAAATCAATGGCATCAAAAACGCCGTGTATATAAGTTCCAAATACATTTTGTCTTGTGTTTACAGCTCCATCTTCTATATTGACTTTTTCTCCATTTTTCTCCGTAAATCTAAACAGCGGCTTTGCATTTTCACCATATTTGCATATGCCCATATGAATTTCATATCCATAGACATCCAATTTTCTTCTTTCTAAGGATCCATTTCCTTTTATAAAAGGGAAATCAATATTGCTTATGGCCTTTATCCTTGTGGTTACTTTTTCTTTTTCAAATACAGTTTCTATATCCAGAAGATCCATTCCCTCTACTTCTCCCATATCAGTTTCTGTTTTATATGGATCGCTTATGGTCTTTCCAAGTATTTGATAGCCTCCACAAACCCCTATTACAATTCCGCTTTCACTGTATTTTTTAATACAGGCTTCAAGTCCACACTTTCTAATTTTTATCAAATCTTCTATAGTATTTTTGCTGCCCGGAATTATAAGTAAATCAGGGTTCCCAAATTCTTCTACAGAAGTTATGAATCTCACTGAAACATCCTCTTCACTTTTCAGTGCATCCAAATCTGTGAAATTAGAAATATGGGGCAATTTTATTACAGCTATATCTATAGGTGCTGTAACCTTCCTGTTAAATTCCACAGCTCCATCTTCATCTTCCAGTGCCAGATTAAAATATGGTATAACTCCTATGCAGGGAACTTTAATAATATCTTCCAACATATTAAGACCGGGTTTTAGTATATCTATATCCCCTCTAAATTTATTTATTATTGTACCTTTAACTCTTTTCTTTTCCTCTTCATCAAAAAGCAGCATAGTCCCTGCAAGAGAGGCAAATACTCCTCCTTTGTCTATATCACCGGCTAAAATCACCGGTGCATCCACTATCTCAGCCATGCCCATATTCACGATATCTCTATCTCTTAAGTTTATTTCTGCAGGACTTCCTGCGCCCTCCATCACTATTATTTCAAAACTTTCTTCCATTTTTTTAAAATGATTTCTAAGCATGTCCCTAAATTCCAGCTTCATGTTGTGATATTCCATGGCAGTGCTGTTACCATATACCCTGCCATTTACTATTATCTGACATTTTTTATCCGAAGTTGGTTTCAACAATATTGGATTCATATAAGCCTCAGGCTGCAGTCCTGCAGCATAAGCCTGAAGCACCTGGGCACGCCCCATCTCTTTGCCATCCAGAGTTATATAGGAATTTAACGACATATTTTGAGATTTGAATGGACATACTGAATATCCATCCTGTTTAAATATCCTACAAAGAGCAGAGACAATTATACTTTTACCCACAGAAGAACCCGTTCCCTGGATCATAATTTTCGCCATCATAACCACTCCTCTAAACCTGTTAAATAAAATAAAAATTTATTTTTATTAAAATATATATTTAAATAAAAAGCGATGAGTTCTAGAGCTCATCGCTTTTAACATAAAAATTCAGCTTACACTGAAAGATTAAACATACTAAAAGTTCTTTCCCTCCGAAAGCAAAAACAACTACTAGGCAGGTCTCCTGGCTTATGATCCATATTTATTTTGAGCTCTTACTTTTAAAGTTAAAAGTCAAAATTCATAATCAAATACAGTAGCGGGGGCTGTTACGGATTCTAACCGCATTCCCTTTTCACCTATATATAAGGCACCTAGAATCTATTTTATATTATAGTTTTAAGTTTATTATATTCCACTTTCCATGTCAACTGATTACTTGATATTATATTTTATCAAAAAATCATTATCCTCAATTACCTTATTATAAACATCATCTCTTATTATATGATGATCTTCTGAAAATACCAGTACACGTTTAAAAAGCCCCTTTACATATTCAAAATCATGTGTAGAACATATTATGGTCTTTCCTGCCTTATTTAACTCTATAAACAAATTATTTAAAAACTTTTTACCCTTCGGATCTATGCCACTCATAGGCTCGTCTAAAACCAGCACTTCCGGGTTAAGAGCAAGTACAGCAGCTATGGCCACCCTCTTTTTTTCCCCTCCACTTATGTTATATGGCTCTTTGTCTTGTAAATTTTTTACATTCAAGAGTTTTAAACAATCTTCCACTCTTCTTTCTACTTCAGCCTCGTCCATTCCCATTTGTCTTGGGCCAAAGGCCACTTCTTCATATACATTGGAACAGAAAAGCTGCGCATCAGAGTTTTGAAATACAAATCCCATTTTTTTGTGAAACTTTTTAGAAAAACTACTATCCTCCAATTTACTCCTAGATATCTGTATATTATTAAAATAGTAACTTCCACTCATAGGAAATATCATCCCATTCAATAACTTTAAGAAAGTTGACTTTCCACTGCCATTGGCACCTATAAGTGCTATTGAATCTCCCTGTTCTATTTTAACATTTATACTCTTGAGCACCTCTTCATCTTTATATTTAAAAGATACATCCTTAAATTCTATCATCCTAACCTCATCCTAGCTATGTAAAAATACATGCCTATTATAAAAATATTTACTATTGAATATAGGAAATCAACAAACTTAAACTTGAA
The DNA here is from genome assembly GCF_020908015.1 of Clostridium aromativorans. NCBI lineage: Bacteria > Bacillati > Bacillota > Clostridia > Eubacteriales > Clostridiaceae > Clostridium > Clostridium aromativorans. The sequence goes on along the minus strand of NZ_JAJJPB010000010.1, from coordinate 49,111 downwards.
CTTCACATGAGATATATATTCTCCTGTAAATCCTCTACATTCCATGGCATAATACATTTCATCTCCCATTTCCTTGGACTTTAAAAACAAACCTCCCATGAGTTTTGAAATGGAAGAATATTTGTTGCTGTTCTTTCCAACCGATCTCAGTTTAAGAGAATAAAACATATCTAGAGCAAATTCTCCTAAAATGTAAATATATCTCAAGGTTATATCAAATACTAGGATAAAAATATCAGGCACAAAAAACTTTTTCAGTGCTTTTATTATATCATGCCAACTGGTAGTATAGGATAGAGTATTTATGGAAATTATAGTTCCAACTACCTTTAGTATAAGCAAAATGCTGTTTTTTGTATTGCCCATAACCATGGAAGGCATGAGCATTACAGCAGTGAACAGCGGAACAGCTGTACTTAAAATCAGTATTCTCTTTATTTCTTTTATATTCAAAAGGCTTAATAACAACAGAAAATATACATCCATTAAAAATACATAGTGAAAACTTTTGGACAAAGATAAAAATATTATATTTAAAATAGTAAAAGACAATTTCACTATGGGATTTAAATTGTATAAGAGATTATTTTCATTTCTATTATTTCTTTTAATAAGAGATAATAGATGTAATATAGAAAAAATACTTTTGTCTATAAATTTATCTTTATCTTCTGGTGGAATATAATCATCTTTTTTTAAAAGCCAATCTTCCATAAATTACACCTGCAATTTCAAATTATAATATGTCCATGTTAAAAATATATCATAATTGTGATTATATTTCAAACAAACTCCCAATTCAATTTTGATTATATATTCTCCATTCCAAAAAAAGCATACCATGGACCCATGGCCACAGCAATTCCCCTAGCCTGCTCTTTTAAAAAAAATTTTTTTATCTCTTCTTTTTTCAGGGCAATTACTTCTATATCTTCTGCTGCTTCTAAATTCTGTTTTGGTTTCTTATTTTCCTCTAAATTCTCATCTATCTCAACTTTTACTACTCTTACTTTGTCCGTCAACAGTGCTGCATTGGAATACAGAGAAATCCCTACAGATTTTACATTTCCTGTATACCCCGTTTCCTCTTTTAACTCTCTCAATGCATTTTCAGGTAAACTTCCACTTTCCACAAGTCCAGCCGGGAATCCAATAACATAATTATCTATAGTAGGTCTATACTGTTTTATAAGTATATATCTATTGGATGGAACCATTTTACTTATTATTACAACTGTGTTTGTAGTATTGGTTCTCTCTATACTTTCCCACTTCAGCTGTTCATGTTTCTTTCCCTCATAAGTTATTTCCTCCAATTTAATCCAGTTTCCACTGTAAAGCGTTTTATCCGATAATTTTCTCATCATATACCTCCTAACTTTTTAGCTTCTTCTCCAATTATGCTAAAACCTTTTTTTATATCTTCTCTGCTCACCCTTGAAAAACCAAGTCTCAAAGTGTCCTGTCCCTTGTCATCTACATAAAATATATCTCCAGGAGTGAATATAACATTCCTCTCGCAGCATTTTTCTAAAAGTTGCCTGGAATTTATATCCTTTAGTTTTATAAAAATATGCATTCCTCCTTCACCAAGTATTTCCCTATTGGGTATATAATTCTTTGCACATTTCAATGCAAATTCATATTTCTCCCTGTATATTCTTCTAGCTTTTTTGATGTATTTATTAAAATCTCCACTTTGCAAATAGTCATAAAAAATTGCTTGATCCAGAGAAGAAGTATGTATATTTCTTGCCCGCTTGACACTCTCCAAATATCCCGTAAGTACCTTATCTGACAATATCCACCCTATCCTTATTCCTGGAAACAAGACTTTTGAAAAACTTCCTACGTATATGACACTGTTACCCTTCCCTGCAATAGCAGCTATCGGAAGCACATGGGCACCTGAATATCTCAATTCCTCATTAAAACCATCTTCAATTATAGGTATATTATAACCTTTAAGTATATTATACAACTTTGCTCTATTTTCGGGAGACATTACAATGCCTGTAGGATTGTGATAAGAAGGTATAAAATAGGAAATTTTAAATTTTCCTTCCTTTAATTTTTCTTTTAACTCATTTAGATCTACACCTTCTTTACCAATTTGGACCCCTTTTATATTGAGTCCATGTAATTTCATAATCTTAATAGCCGTATTATGAGTGGGGTTTTCACACAATATATTATCTCCCCTGTTTGTAAGACAAGACAGCACCAGATCAAATCCCTCAGTAAAACCATTTGTTATAATTATATCTTTTCCACTTGTATTAACACCTTTGTTCTCCATATACTTGAGAAGATATTCTATGAGAAACTTATAACCCTGAGCATATCCATAGTTCAGTATTTTTTTTCCTTCTATGGACATGCGGTTTAAAAAGGATTTTTTAAATTCCTCTATATTAAAAAGATTTTCATCAGGAGCTATGCTTTTAAAAGATATCATTCCACTTTTCCATTTTGTTTCATGTTTGATTATATCTAATTTTTCCGACAGCCTTCCATATTCATTTATTTCATCTTCCCAATCTATATTCCATTTTCCCTGGGTATTTACCTTTACGTCTGAAACAAAAGTGCCCTTTCCTCTTTTTATATAAACAAAGCCCTCATCCTGTAAAAATTCATAAGCATACATCACCGTATTTCTGCTTATATTTAACATTGAAGCCATTTCTCTGGAAGAGGGAAGTTTTTCATCTGCCCTAAGTAATCCCTTCAATATCATACTTTTAATATAATCTTTTAATTGTATATATACAAATTTATTATCCCTTATTTTCATATCAGAGAACATAATAGATTTCACCTCACCTATATATATTTTACACAATTGTGCATATAAATAAAGGGTAGTGTCCTATATGAAACCACAGCTTAAGCAAAATAGACCAAATGTGGTTCTTTATTTTACAAGGTAAATGTATAAAATAATTATTGAGAACAATAATATCAAAATTCAATAGTAGGTAAAATAATAAATGTGGAGGAATTGATATGAAAATAGGGGTTATAATGGGCGGTATATCTTCAGAAAGGGAAGTTTCATTAAACTCAGGCAAAGAGATAATAAACTATCTGGATAAAAATAAATACGAGGTAAAACCTATCGTTATAGATAAAAAAAGTGATGCTTTTGAAAAAGTAAAAGATATAGATTTTGCATTTATCGCACTTCACGGGAAATTTGGTGAAGACGGAATAATTCAATCTGTATTTGAAACCATGGATATACCATATTCAGGCTGTGGTCCTTTAACAAGCGGAATATGCATGGATAAGGATATAAGCAAAAAAATATTTAAGGCTACAGGAATTAATACTGCAAAATGGTTGTGTATCAATTCAATAGATGAAATAGACTATAAATACTTAGATGATATGGGATATCCTGTAGTTGTAAAGCCCAATTGCGGTGGTTCAAGCGTAGCTACAAGTATAGTAACCGAAAAAAAGCATGTAGAAGATGCCGTAAAGCTAGCTCTTGATTATGACCGGGAAATTATAATCGAAAAATATATAAAAGGTGACGAGGTAACCTGTTGTATATTAAACGGTAAGGTACTTCCACTTATCTCCATAAGACCCAAGGCTAATTTTTTTGATTACACTTCCAAATATGCGGATGGCGGGTCAGAAGAAATAATAGTAGAGCTGGAAAAATCCCTTCAAAATGAAATAGAAAAAATATGCCTCAAATGCTGGAAGGTTTTGAAATGCACCGGTTATGTAAGAGTGGATATGATAGTAAAAGACAATACACCATATGTACTTGAATTAAATACTCTTCCGGGTATGACAAAAAATAGCCTCTTTCCTAAAAGTGCTAATGCTGTAAATATGTCTTTTACACAATTGTTAGACAAAATAATTGAGTATTCTCTTAAAAAATAATAACTTCTAAATCATGCGATTTTCAGGTTCAGGATATATAAGAAGTTCAAAGTTCAAATATCAAAGTCCAATTTTGGTAGATTTCATCTGCCGTCAAAAATTGTCATACTTGATATTTGTTCTTTGAACTTTTACACATCGTGAATTGAATACATTCATCTTTCATTAAAACATATATTGTCTATCCCATCTGCTATAAATAAATGGCTGCTAATATTTTTTGCTCTAGTAGAAGCTAGACTTGCAGCATTAATCAATTTATCTATACAATTTAATATATCAGTTTCTTCATGGAGATTTTTTGCTTTATACTCTGCTATTCCTATAGATACCGAAACTAAAATCTTATCTGGGAAAATACTTTTTTTTATCGATGATATTAGCTGCTCTGCCAATACCTTATTTTCGCTTGAAGAATAGGATGTTAAAATAGCAAACTCATCCCCAGCATATCTGCAGAAGCAGATACTATCAGATACAATAATATTTTTCTTTAAAATAGAGGCCACTGATTTTAATATTTTGTCTCCTTTTATATGCCCATATTTCTTATTTATGAATCCAAAATTATCTAAATCCATAAATATAATTGAAATATTTCTATTTTCCTGAATAAATCTGTAAGCATTGTAAAATATATAATCACTTTTATAAAATTCCGTAAGTAAATCAATATGTTTCCCCAATTCAATTTTTAAAATCATTTTTGTAATAAATCCCACAATAACATTTTTTTCTTCCACCAATATGATTTCTAAATCTTCATTCTTGTTAAATATATCCAATGTTTTCCATATATACGTACTCCCCTTTACACATATATATCTATCCGACATGACATCTGCAATTATCCTATTGGGATGGGCCCTGATCAATTCTCTTTCTGTAACTATGCCAACCAATTCATTAGATTTGTAAACTACAAAACACTCAACATCATTTTCATAAAAACAGTGCTGGATAGAATTCGCCCCTGAGAACATATTGACTTTTAAAAAATTTTTATCTGCTATACTCAAAACATTTTGTATCATAAATCCACGGATTTACTAACATGCAATGTTATACTAACCTGCGCTTTTATAATCATTGTTTCGTCAGCAATTTTACCTCCTTCCTCCATAATGATAGAAATCAACTTATCTTCAGGTATTAAATTTATTAAAGATTTTTTAAGAACAATTGCCTCCACATATTTATGTTCTATTTTAATCACTTCATATTGTTCTGGAGAAAGCATGTCTACCATTCTTCTAGCTGCCTCCGGACCAATAGGAGACCTTTTGCCAATGATCAGAACATCCTGCATTGGAGGTACTTCAAATTCCGAAAAATACATTGATACTTCCGCTGTTTTCGTACCTTTATCTCTATTTTTCATTAACACGTCCCCTTCCTGTAACTTATATATAATATTATCATATTTTGTCTAAATCTTCTATAAATTATTTTATACTTGTCAAATCTGTATATAACAAGTCATATTTTATACTTTCATTTACCATTTTAATACACAGCCTGTTTTATGTTCAAACTCATTCTTTATATCCTTTAATTTTTCCTTATTGTTTTCTAAACATCCTTCTTTAATTTTCAATTCTACACTCAAATCAAAACTATTAAAAGCCGGATTCTTTCTCAATTCTATGCTTTCTCTTTTGCAAAGTACTACCGCCATTTCTATTATTTTATTCTGATTTGCACTTTCTGAAATACTTATATCCCAACCTGTACTATCTGCTATTTTTTTAATACTTCTTTTATATTTTTTCCCTATTACAGGACTAATAAAAGACAGCTCTATATATTTTTTATTCAAGCAGGATTTCACACTTTTCTTATAGGGTTTGAATTCCTCACTGTGAAAAAACTCGTCAATGAATTGTAAAGCTTTGTTTTGTTCCATAGTATCACATTCATTATCAGCTTTTACAGCTATAATATCTGTATTCTTTGTGGCTAAATCCCCCGTTGATTTAATCAAAATATCCATTCCTGTAATATTCTTAAATTTTCTCTCTTTGCTTTCTTCTATATCGACTGGTGAATTTAAGTTTACTAGAACTTCATTTTTTTCCAGCCTATAGGATATCTTATTTATATTTTCCTTCTGAAAAAATTCTTTTATTATTTCTGAAACCGCATTTATATTCACCCTATTACTTATTTTAACTTCCCATCCCCATTCCTCTTGAAATTCTTTCATCACATCATATATATCTCCGTTTACCACAGCTGGAAAATCAAAGCTTAAAATAATTTTTTTCTCATCATATATATAGCTGGCTTTTTTAAAATTAAATTTGCCAAAATGTTCATATATGATCTCCCTCAATTCATTTGGTTTGAGCTCTTTCTTATCTAGAATTTTTCGTACCTTTTCCTCCTCCTGACAGCCAAACAAGAACAACCTTTTGCTGTCGCTCTCAAAATACGGAGAATTAATTATGATTTTCTGAAAATGCTCAAAAGAATTTTTCAATTTATTACGGCCTCTCCATATATAGAAGAGTTCTTCCAGCGTAAACAGCTTTTTCCCATAATTGTCATATACAAATTCCCATAGCTTTCTCACATTGCCTTCATCCAATTCTTCATAGGAATTCATGATTTTGCCTATGTATCTTTCCCGCTGTTTTCGAGGTCTGTGTACATATATTTCATAACTTTCCCCACATTTAGGAGCATATATTTCTCCAGTCACTTCCGAAAAAAGTTCTCTTGAAAAACTCTCAACTACTTTTTGGTCCCCATGAACAATAAATATACTTCTTGGATTTAAAAGATGAATTAAAGACTTTATTTCAAATTTATCACTGTGAGCTGAAAGGCCTATTTTTTCAACTTTACACTTTACTTCAATGGTTTTTTCATTTATGCATAATTTTTTATCCTCTTCATCTTTCAAAAGATCCAGCAGTTTTCTCCCTGGTGATTCTTCATCCTGGTAGCCGGTTATAACTATATATCCCTTTTCCATAGCAGCTATTTTTTCCGCATAGTACTGGCTATAGCCCCCGGTAAGCATGCCTGAGCTTGATATTATCACACAAGGTTCTTCGCTTTCCAATATATTTTCCCTGGTTTCATTATCCTTTACTGCAATTATGTTGTCATCATAAAATGGCTCAATCCCTTTCAATATCTTTTTACCCAGAGAATTTTTAAGATACAGAGGGTTTAATTTATAAGCTCTGTTTATATCTCTTATCATTCCATCCACATAGACTTTAATATTTTTTAATACTTTTTTATTCATCGCCTTTTTTACAATGAGAATTACCTCCTGCGCCCTTCCAAGAGCAAAGGCCGGGATCAGCATTTTACCCTTTTCCCTGATGCACTCATCTATTATACCAACAAGTTTTTCTTCCTCTACCTGTCTGTTTGAATGAAGTCTGTCACCATAAGTGGATTCGAAAATCGCCACATCTGGTCTTAATTTGGGCAGTTTCAACCCTTCCACAGTTTTCTGAGAAAACAGAGAAAAATCACCTGAGTAAAAAAATGAACCTTCTGGAGTTGTAATATAGACACAGCTGGCTCCAGCTATATGCCCTGCCATATAGAAAGTAAGAACTATATTGTCGAATACAGTAAATTTAACCATATAATTTATGGGAAATACACGATTCAGCATGCTTATGACATCCTTTTCCGCATACAGGGGAATTTCTCCTTCTCTGTGGTTCATAATTTTTAGACTGTCATAGAGCAGCACTCTCATCAAATCCTTGGTCATCCTGGTAGTATATATCCTGGCTTCTGGGTATTCCCTGCTTATAATTGGAAGGGAGCCTATATGATCCATGTGGGCATGGCTTATTACTATGGCATCTACGCCCCCCTTATCCTGAATCAACTTAAAATCAGGAAGGGCATCTTTGGAAGAACTTTGCCTTATGCCGCAGTCCAGTAATATATTTTTATTATATATTGTCAGCAGTATACAGCTTCCTCCAACTTCACGGGCTCCTCCCAAAAATGAAATATCCATATTGTCTAATTCTCCCTTCTTATATATAAGTAGTTTATGTAAGTATACTTTACATGAAAATATCTTCTTATACAATTATAATACACTACATTAAAAATAAGGTATAACTTAAAATAAAAGTTACACCTTATTTTACAACTATGGACTTACATCAGGCAAAGAAAGAATAAAAAACCATTTCCAATAGAATTTCCAAAATTTCCACAATATAGTTGTTGCAACAATATAAGCCCTTTCTCCTATCCTATAATTATACTTATTTAGCTTAATAAACCAAACTTTTAGAACAGCTTACAGTATATTCTTTATATGAATTGGTATTTGGTATACCAAATACTATTGAAATGATTTCGAGCTTATGGTATACTGTAAGTGTAGTGTAAGAGGTAGAAATGAAATGGCTTTAAAAATATTTTAGGTAAATATTAATCAGTAGCTTTAGTAACTTCTTCCTTACTTACCACAGGCTGTTTTTTCACTGGTTTTGGTATGCGAGGCAAAACCAGTGACATTATACAGGCATATAAGGAAAGTATTGCAGCACATGAAAATACTACGTTCCATCCATAAGAACTAGCGAGGTATGCTCCTAGACCTCCACCTAAAATAGAGGCTATTCCTTTTCCACTATAGAGAAATCCATAGTTGGTAGCAGCATAAGTGGAACCGAATACATCTGCGTTAGTCGGTGGAAACAACGAAAAGAGCTGTCCCCATGTAAACATTATACACATCATACAAATTACATAGAGAATACCATTACCACCTATGACAGGTAAAATAAACAAGAATATTGCATTTAAACCGAAAGATATGAACATGGTCCTAGGACGACCTAACCTATCTGAAATCCATCCCCAAAAAACTCTTCCTATTCCATTCGCCAGGCTGTTTAACATGACTGCCAGCACAATAATTGAGGAAGCTATTCCCATTTCCTTTCCAAAAGGTTTAGTATTAGCTGTGATAATGAGTCCACCTACACTAATAGAAAAGAACATGGACCATATAAGCCAGAAATTCGGAGTTTTCAGCATCTGTGTAGGGCTGAATCCAATTTGGGATTGATCTAACTTGGCAATTTTCTCTTTTTTACTAGGCATTTTAGAACCAACAGGATAACGCAAAATCAAAGCTACAATTATGATTACAATGCCCTGTAAAACTCCAGTGACCAGAAAAGCTTGTGCAACACCGCTGTTTTGCAATAATTTATCAATTACCGGCACAAAAGGCATTGAGCCAAGACCAAAAGCACCTGCTATTATACCGGAAGCCATACCCCTTCGATCTGGGAACCAACGAATTGCCACGCTAACACAACCACCATAGATAATTGCTGCACCAACTCCTGCCATAGCATAGGCAAAATACAGACCACTTACAGAATTTACTTGTCCCATCATACTCCAGCCCACTCCAATAAATAGGCCTGCAAGGATAAACATCAGTTTTGAGCCAAATCTGTCAAGCAGATATCCTCCTGCCGGCTGAACAAAGGTTTCAAACATAATAAACAGAGTAAAAGCATACTGAATGACAGCTAGAGATGACTTTAATTGTGCAACTAATGGAGTGGTAAATAAAGTCCAGGCATACTGCAGATTGGCAATCATTATCATGGCAATGACAGCAGCTATAAGTTGAACCCAACGGTTCCCGAGGATTGATCCATATGCATTGATATTTTTAACTCTCATCTCATCAACATTAGTCATGCATTATTCCTCCTTAAATTAATATTTAATTTTCAAAGATCTCACTCAAATTAATGAGTCAGTTGACAATATCTACCTTTTTATCACCTTACTCTCTTTCAATTAGAACCCCGGAGTCAATAAATCAATCCGGGGATAAGTTTTCACCTAAAGAATAACGTAAAATACTGTTAATAAGGTCCAGATGGAGAAAATTCCTTATTAGCAAATTACACCTGAATCTAAGAACCACTTGATTACAGATATTGCTACTACTAATATATTTTAATTAAAATTTATTATTCTACTACTGGAGGCACACGGTATTCTATTCCGACCTCTTTCATACGTTGATTTGCAAATTTCTGAAGTTTCTCAATATGTTCAGGCTTAAGATGGTTAAATCGTCCTTGATACTTTATATATTCACTGACTGGTTTCAACTTAGCAGGTTTATAAGTCAACTTATACTTTCCATCTACAAGTTCATACAACTGTATCATACCTGTTTGAACTGCCAATTTAGCAATTTCAACTGTTTTTTCTGCCGGGAAGCTCCATCCTTTTGGACATGGTGCATGAATATAGAGAAAAGCTGGTCCCTCCGCATTGCAAGCTTTACGCACTTTATTCATCAAATCCAGAGGATAACCCACCGATGCAGTTCCCAGATATTTTAATTCAGGATGGCCATGAGCCATGATCTTAGTAATATCCTTTGGCATAAGTTTTCTACCTTCTGGAACTACAGGACCAGCTGGAGTAAAAGTAGTCCATGCTCCATAAGGTGTAGTTGGAGAGGCTTGAATTCCCGTGTTGGCATAGGATTCATTATCATAGCAAATAAATACTATATTATGTCCGCGGTAAAAGGCAGCAGATAGTGACTGTATTCCAATATCAGAAGTACCGCCGTCACCGGCCATTACAATGATATTAGGGTATTCTGCATCGGTTTTATGTTTACGTATCATAGCTTTAAATGCTGCTGATATTCCAGAGGCAACCCCTCCACCATTGGTAATTTGCGCATGTATCCATGGAACAGCCCAAGGTCCGCATCCATAACTTGTGTTTGCGACATACATACAACCTGTAGGTCCGATAAAAATCGTATTCTTGCCTGCTGCTTTGGCAACTAATCTATACTGCAGTGCAGGCCCACATCCAGCACAAGTACGATGACCTGGAACATAATATTCTTCTTTTGGTGCTTCCTTAATAGATTTAATTTCTTCTAACACTTGACTTCCTCCTTTCATATTTACAATTCAAACGGTGACCAATAACTCTGTTTTTCATTTTTCCCGGTTTTGGCTACATTTTTCATAATATTAAACATTTTATAAAACTCATCCTGAGTAATCATGGAACCTCCAAGTCCTGCTACAAATCCAATGGTTTCCACTTTCCTATCGTCATTATATAGAGCTGCCCTGACTTCGGTAAGAAGAACACCTGCTCCACAGGATATTCCGAAATTAACCGAGTTATCTACCACACCTACCACTTTAAATTTGCTCAAGGTTTCACGTACCTGTTTAGTTGGGAAAGGACGCAGTGTACGCAGCCTAACTACGCCAACTTTTTCACCCAGATTTCTCAAATGCTTTGCCACATTCTTAGCTGTTTCGGCATGTCCTCCCTGGATGAAAATAACCGATTCAGCATCATCAGTCATATATTTCTCAAGCCAAGGATCATATTTACGTCCAAATATATCCGCAAATTCCTCATGAACTTCTTCAAATACTTTATACACCCCTTCTACGGCCATATGTCTCTGATATTGAGTCCCAGGTCCCATTTCAGGTTCCATCTGCGGTCCTATAATTACAGGATTTTTTGTATCCAGCACGTGACGGTTTTTATAAGGCGGTAAAAATGCATCCACCTGCTCTTGAGATGGTACATCTACTTCACCAAGAATATGGGATACAAAGTATCCATCCTGACAGGCATACTGCGGTAAAAGAACACGTGGATCCTCACCAATGCGATAATACATAAGGCTTAAATCCAGTGCTTCCTGAGGTGTAGAAGCCCATCCCTGAATCCACCCTTGATCACGACAGCATAGAGCATCTGTATGCTCTGAACCAAAATCACCTGGCGGATCTAAAGTACGATCTGCAATTGCCATCTGAAGTGGAAGCCTTTCTCCTGAAATCGGTGAATACACCTCCATAGCATAGGTTACACCTACTCCTGAGCTGCCTGTAAAAGCCCTGGCCCCAGCAGCGGAAGCTCCATAAACAACACTCAACTGCCCATGTTCTCCTTCACCTAGAACAAATTCAGCATCTAATTCTCCATCTGCCACCATCCTTGCCAGCTCTGACATAATTCCGGTATATGGGCGGATTGGATATGAACATATAACATCCACATTAGCCAATTTAATTGCATTAGCTGTCGCCACACACCCTGACATTCTTTTTATATTGCTTTTCATTTTTCAATTCACCTCCTGTTAATATAAACTCAATCTTTAAAATCCAGTTCGGGTACTAAAGTAATTGCTCCTACTGGACATACTTCAGCACAAATTCCACAACCTTTACAATATTTTAAATTAAAGGTAATAGGGCTATCTTTAGTCATGAGATTCACACAAGAATCAGGGCAACTAATCCAGCAAGTTTGACACTCCACACATTTTTCAGAATCTAATATTGGCCTTCTAGTACGCCAATTACCAGTAATCATACCTTCATTTTCTTTCTGGGGAGAAGGTACAGTTCCTGCAAAGGGAATCTTTTCATACGGTACAGCCATTTTACAGCACCTCCTTAATATTTTTTAACTATTACACAGAAGCTTTCGGTATAGTATCTACATCTACAACAATTGATTGTTCATAAGCTTTTTTAGCAGCATCTTTATTGGCGACAATTTGAAGCAAATTATCGAATTTCACAATTTCTGTGCCTTTAACAACAGCAGCAGCCAGTACAGCACCAATACCTTTTCCTATTCCCGATGCATCTGTAGCACCTTCAGCACCTGAAAGAGTAATAATAGATTTTGAAAGGCTATTTGCATCCACTGTAACAATTTTTGAAAGGTTTTCTGTATTCTTTTTAATGAATCCAAATAGATATTCCGGAGAACGCCTTGTATTTACTACTAGCACTGCCCCCGGCTTTATTCCAGACAAAATATCCACACCTTTTACAAGAGTTTCTTCTGTAAGAACCACAATGTCAGGAGCTTCATTTTCATAAACATATCTTGACTCTATTTCCTGAGTACCAATTTTTCCATATGCCCTTACCGGAACATAAATACGGTCGGGAAGATCAACATAGTTCTCCCATGCTTGAACATATTTTCCCTCTAACGCAGCTGCTTCTGTTAAAGAAACTACTACATCACGAGCTTCTTTATTTTCATATACTCCTCTACCCCAAACTGTGATCTGTTTCAACCCTGGCTCATCAAATAAATTTTGACTTGACACCTTGTTCCACCTTCCTTTCTTTAATGGTTAATATTGCGAGAAATTTCAACGCTGAGACTTTGTTCTAATCACCTCCCCAAATTTCTTTTGATTATTTATTTCATCAATGGATTGATTAAAGATATCTTGACTTATCTTCATTTTCAAACCATTTTTTATGGACAACATAAGCGTCATGAATGAAGCCTTATGGCACAATGTAGCTAATTCCGCACCACTCATTCCCCTGGTTTTCTCGGCTAGCTTCCTAAAATCTACATCTTCGGAAACAGGCAGCCCTTTAGAATGTATTTTTAAAATTGACTCTCTTTCATCAATTTCTGGCAGAGATAACTTCAGTATGTATTCAAACCGTCCTTCTCTAAGTAAAACAGAATCAATTAAATCTATTCTATTAGTCGCAGCTAACACCGTAACTCCTTGAACTTTTTCTAAGCCATCAAATTCCAGTATAAGCTGACTTATCAGCCTGTCTCTTAAATTGTTTGTACCTGAAGAGCGGGAACGGACAATGCCATCCAACTCATCGAAAAACAAAATACAAGGTGCAGTCTGTTTAGCCTTTACAAATACATCATGTAAGGTCTTTTCTGATTCTCCCATCCAGTGGGAGATTAATGTAAGGCCATTTATACTTATAAAGTTTATTTTAGCGGAGCTTCCAACTGCATTTGCCAATAAAGTTTTACCTGTGCCTGAAGGACCTGTTAATAAAATGCCCTTAGGCGGCGTAAACTCATACTCTTTACACAGATCAGGATCATGAAGCGGAAGTTCCACTAAAGTTTGTAAAACTTTTTTAGTCCTATCTAACCCCCCTATATCATTCCATTTTACATCTGGAATTTCTGAGTAATATTCCCGGGTAGAGGAAGGTTCTATTTCTCTCAGTGCATCAGTAAAATTATCCATTGAAACCTTAAAAGGAGGAATATTATTGTCATCTGTAATTTTTGACAAAACTTTTCTAAGTGCTATCATTCCTGCTTCTTTACACAGTGCTGAAAGATCTGAACCAACAAATCCATAAGTAATTTTGGCCAGCTTATCCAATTTCACATTTTTATCAAGAGGCATACATCTCGTATGAATCTGCAGTATTTTAAGCCTGCCTTCTCTATTAGGGGGCATAATTGCAATTTCTCTATCAAATCTTCCAGCACGTCTAAGTGCAGGATCCAAAGAATCGGGTATATTTGTGGCACCGATTACAATAACTTGACCTCGATTTTCCAAACCATCCATGAGCGCAAGGAGTTGAGCTACCACTCTTTTTTCAACTTCACCATGAACATCTTCTCTCTTGGGTGCAATAGAATCCAACTCATCTAAAAAAATTATACTTGGAGCCCGGCTCTTTGCTTCTTTAAAGATTTCTCTTAATTTTGCTTCGCTTTCCCCATAAAACTTGTTCATTATTTCCGGTCCGTTTACATGGACAAAATAGACCTTTGTCTCAGAAGCAACCGCTCTGGCAATTAAAGTCTTTCCTGTACCTGGGGGGCCATAGAGTAGTATACCTTTAGGTGGCTCAACACCTAATCTTTTAAAGACATTAGGGTACTTTAAAGGTAATTCCACAATTTCTCTTATTTTTTGAACCTGCTCATCTAATCCACCTATATCTTCATATGTAATTCTCGATCCATTAATGCCAAGCTCAGGTTGTACAAAAATAATATCAGTTTCTTTATTAATTTTAACTACTCCCGACGGTGCTGTTCCACTTACAAGAAAACTGCACTCATTGCTGCCAAAGAGAGTTAAAGACAATTCATCCTCACAGAGCATCGGCATTCCTTTCAACATATTCTTTATCTCAATTTCATCTTTTTGTGTCCAATCATAGAAATTTTCAAGCGGGGAAAGCACTACCTTACGCGCTATTTTAACTTCAGTTTTACTTACCGTCACTTCACTGTTTATTCCCACACCAGCATTATGTCTAACTATTCCATCCATTTGGATCAATGGCTGGCCGTAAATATCATTAAAAGATGGATAAACTTTTGCTGCAGTAATCCTTTTACCCTCTATACTTATAGCATCTCCCGTATCTACTCCTAGTTGCTCCATATCCTCTCGATTCATTCTAACAATGCCCTTACGGGAATCTTCTACCAATCCCTCTTTAACTTTTAATTTAATAGAATCAAACTCAGTCATTTTCTTAACCTCCCAGTAACTTTGAGCAACTGCCAATCGAATTTAGACAAAATTTTTAATATATGGTATACGGTATACCATTTTACGATAAAATATATATTTTTAATGCTTCATTATTCCTTTACTCTATAACTTTTTTTATTTTTGACAAATTAACTTAATATTCAATAGTAGCGATTTAATTTGTGTTAAAATGGTATACCGTATACCATTTTAACACAATAAACCTTTCATCTTATTATAAATTTACCTGATTAATTACCATAATTTATATCAACACTTAATCCTTATTTCCTACCATTATATTCTACAACTAATTTTTCCAACTTTATTATAGCACCCTTAAATAATAAATTCAATAAATTTTCAGAAAATTTATTATTTAACAAACTCTTTTTTATCAATTAAAATCGCCAATCCCCGTAACTTACTTCTAAACATATTCACTGCATATAAATGACATCATTAACTATTCTTATTTGAATAAGCCATTTTAAGAAATATCTGGCCAGATTTCTCTACATGCTTTTTCATGGCTTCATAAGAAGCAGAACTATCATGTTTTTGTAAAGCATTAACTATTGCTCTATGCTCTAATATAACTTCTTGGATTCTACCAGGCTTAGTATAGGTCAAATGGGTGAATTTATTAACATATTCACAGAGTGTATTTATAAAATAATATAAATGTGGGCTATCTGCTGCTTTCCATATACATTCATGAAACCTTTTATTCAGCATGCTTAACTTTCCGTTATTTTCCTTTTCACATTCATCTGATATTTGATTAACAATTGAATTCAAATAGTCCAATTCTTCATCATTGATTTTTCCAGCCGCAATGCTGCAGCTCAATGCCTCTAATGTAGTTCTAATAAGTTGAATTTCCTCGATATCATCCTTGCTAAATCCAGAAACTACTACACCTTTACGTGGAATATATGTTACTAACCTTTCATATTGGAGTTGACGGATTGCCTCACGTACTGGAGTCCTGCTTATCTTCAACTGTTCTGCAATACTGCGCTCCACTAATCGTTGGCCTGGCTCTAATTTTCCATCCAGTATGGCATTACGTAAAATAGAAAATACCGAATCTCGAATATATCCCCTATTATCAAATCTTATGGGTGAAAATTGATATTCCACTTGCATTACCCCCTTAAATCTTTTTTAATATAATTCTCATATCCCATAATTAATTATAATTCCCATGGTATACTAAATGCAAGTGGAATATAATTATACTATCTTTATCTTTAAATACATTTTATTTAATTCACAGTTCACAATGCACCATTCCAAAAAAATTATGCATAAATAATTAATGCAGCCGAAAAAGTTACTATATAAAATACCTATGATATCAAAACGGAAATTATTCTCATTAAAATTCATCTCCAAATAATTTATTATGCACCCCATTACAAAATTTCCACATATCCTTCTTCCCCATTCAGCCTTATTCTCTGTCCATCTTTGATCAATTTCGTAGCATTTTCAACACCTACCACTGCAGGCAGACCATATTCCCTTGCAACAACAGCTCCATGTGTCATCATTCCACCTACTTCAGTAATCAAACCTTTGATGGATACAAACAGCGGAGTCCAACTGGGATCAGTAAATTTTGTAACTAGTATATCGCCTTCCTCTATATCCGCATCCTCCATTCTTAAAATAACACGTGCCCGGCCTTCAACGCTTCCAGATGAAACAGGTACTCCCGCCATAGCACCTTTAGGTATTTTATCCCTATTATATTGCCCTGTTATGATCTCACCTTCGGAGGTTATAACACGTGGAGGCGTAAGTTTTTGAAAAGTCTTATAATCTTTTTTTCTCTTACTTATGATATTGTAATCTATTTCATGTGCCTCAACAACTTTTCTAAATTCCTCAAAAGTCAAATAATATATATCTTCTCTTTCCTGTATTATACCCTTATGGACTAAAGCATCTGCTTCTTTCATAAATGTCTGTTTAATAATCCAGTCATACCACACCAAAACATACTTGTTAAACTCACGATAACCGGCATAATTGCGCAGGACGCTAACTGCCTTTTTGAACTTCCTTGCTTTTCCCTTTCCACCGTGCAATCTTTCAAGACGGTTTATAATTTCATGTTTTTTTTGTTTTGCCTCTATCAAGTTCTGTTCAAATTTCATACTGTGGGCACCTGGTCCAAAAGCTTTGATATTGCTGAGAATAGCAGGGTTGTTTGCTCTGTAATCTTTTATAGTAAATAGTATCCATTTCAGCCACATTGATTTTGAAGCCATAGCTGTCTTCTTCCTATACAGAGTCTTGATAAAATTCTTTCGCTTTACAAGATCAGCAAGAGCATTCTTCATTAAGACATCTACCGCATCCATTCCTTTGAAAAAAGACATCCTGATAAATGGCGAGGAAAGTTCACGGGATACATCAATATAAAGCCTTCCGCCCATTTCATTCATGGGAGTGCCAACCATCTGCTTGAATAAAGTTTGAAAAAGAGATATTCCTAGTGGCCGCATGGCTTCAGTCATCATCTGTCTGTGCCCAAATGAAATATATACATGATTTTTTCCATCCACAGCCTCTGATGGTACAGGATACAATGTAGTTATAGGCCTACTTTGAACAATATAAAATTTACCTTCACAAAGGCACCATTCTATATCCTGTGGACATCCAAAATAATTCTCAATCTTTCTGCCTATATTTGTCAGTTGTAAAATTTGCTCATCCCGAAGGGTCTGTATATTTTGCTTTGCAGTATCAATGTCCTTCCCTTTTGTACCACCATTTTGCAGTGCCGAAACAGCGAGTTTTTTGATAGATATCTTTTTATACAGTATTTTTCCTTCTCTCACTTTATAGATATCTGGATTAACCAGACCTGATACAAGAGCTTCACCAAGGCCAAAACTTGCATCAATAGATGTTACCTTTCTGTTGAAAGTTACAGGATCTGCAGTAAACATTATCCCTGAGGCCTGGGAGAAAACCATTTTTTGTATTACTACAGAGAGATACACCTTTCGATGATCAAAATTATTTTGTATACGATAAATTACCGCTCTGTCCGTATAAAGTGACGCCCAGCACTTTTTTACATATTTCAATATATTATTCATTCCCTTAATATTGAGATAGATATCCTGCTGACCAGCAAAAGAAGCTAGAGGCAAATCTTCTGCCGTAGCACTTGAACGCACTGCATATGCATTTTTCTCGCCAAGCTTTGAAATGTAATGCAAGACTTCTTCTATAATCTCCATCGGGATAGGTATCTGTTCTATAATCTCCCGAACCTTTTTACTGAATTCACTGATTTTTCTTTTGTCAATTATCTTTAAAAAAGATAATTGATCATTTACGCTATTAAATTCAGAATTGTCACAGACAATTTTTTTATAGACTTCAGTAGTTATACAAAAACCTTCTGGAACACATAATATCATTGATTTTAGACAGTTTTCCTAAATTAGCACCTTTACCGCCCACTAAAGGTAGATCTGATTTATCAATGTTGCTGAAATCCAACACATAGGGATTCATACATATTCCTCCTTATAAAGATTGTCTCTGAGTAAATCAATACATTCTTCAAATTCCTTAAAAAAAGCTTCATAATTTATTGCTGTCCTATTTGACAATTGATTCATATATCCATCAGTAAGCCAAAGAAGTATCTTTATAACAAGCTTTGGATCAACATTCTCCTTAAATTTTGAAAAATCTACACCATCAAAAGCAATTTTGTTCCTAAAATCTACACCTTTTGCTAGAATAATGGTTTTTATATCACCTTTTACTTCCCCGTCATTTTCAAAATACATGCTTGTTAAAAAGGATGGAATTGCAGGGTGTTTCCTCATAACAGAAATTTCAATATTAGATGAAAGCTTAATTCTGTCAAAGAAATCAGTAACCTTATAATTAAATTTTTCATCAACTTCTTTCATAATAATATTGTCGCATAGCTCAATTAAATAAAAATACAAAGCTTTTTTTGTACCAAAGTAATGAAACACCATGGATTTTGAAATTCCTGCTGCAGCAGCAATGTCCCCTATGGAAGTTTTCTTATAGCCATTTTTACCAAAGGATTTAAGTGCTACATCTATGATTTTATTTTGCTTCTCTACAGGCAAATTAAAAAATTTTTTCAAAAAGCTCACCTCTCAAAATTCATCCAAATGCTACTATTGCTAATATTGTTGACTTTTTAAAGAGAGATAAACACTGCTACGCGCCTGGATGAGGTAATTCTAAGGCTTGCAGTGATTTACCTATGAGAAAATTTTTTTTTAAGAACCTTAGAATCATTATATAAACCGAATCGGTTTATATAATATTATATTCTCATGAACCGACCAGGTCAACATTATTTTAAAGAAATCACATTGATCTTTTGATCTGTTCTATTTTTTAAGAATAGAACAAAAAGAACACTTTGGAAAATTCCAAAGTGTTCTTTTTGTTCTACATCTATGGTGCCGGAGGCGGGAGTCGAACCCGCATGATATCACTATCGACGGATTTTGAGTCCGTTGCGTCTGCCAATTCCACCACTTCGGCAAGTGACAAAAGTATAATATCACAAATATCACCTGTGGTCAAGAGGCAGTATAAAAGCAAATTTATAATAATATTCATATTGTGAAACAGTATATGACTTTTATCTTACTATTTTTATATTTTTTAAATAACATTATTTAAATCTAAAATAATTGTAAATTCAATGAAAATTTTAAATACTAGTTGTTATGTAAATGAAAATATGCTATTATTTAGTTGAGAATATTCTAAATAATGTATGATAGCCATAGAAGGTGATAAATTTTTAAATTAAATAATTTTAAAGTAATTATCCTAAGGTTTATTTAACCAACTAAGGAGGAACACAATGAGTAAACAAGATGCATTAAATGAGAATCTCGAGCGTGGCTTAGAAGAACGTCATATTCAATTGATAGCCCTGGGAGGAGCAATTGGCGTAGGGCTATTTTTAGGTTCTGCTACTGCTATTCAAACAGCTGGGCCAGCAATTCTATTGGTTTACATTATAGCTGGACTAGCTATGTTTGTCATAATGAGAGCTCTAGGTGAGTTGGCGACTTCCTATCCTGTTTCCGGATCCTTTAGCGCCTATGCCAATGAATTCATAAGTCCATTGGCAGGATATATGACTGGATGGACTTATTGGTTTATGTGGGTGGTAACCTGTATGGCTGAAATTACAGCTGTAGGCGTATACGTTAAATTCTGGATTCCAACTATGCCTCAGTGGATACCTGCACTGGCAGCACTTATTATAATGACATGCGTAAATCTAATTGCAGTAAAAGCCTACGGTGAATTTGAATTCTGGTTTGCAATTATCAAAGTAGTTACAATTATTGCAATAATAGTACTAGGGTTGCTCATGATTATATTTGGTTTCGGTAATGGTGGAAAACCTATCGGAATTTCAAATCTATGGACACATGGAGGATTTTTCCCTAAAGGTGGATGGGGACCTATGCTTGCAGTAACAATGGTTATGTTTGCTTATCTGGGCACAGAGCTCATAGGCGTTACAGCAGGTGAAGCAAAGAATCCTGAGAAAACGATACCGTCAGCTATCAACAAAGTACTTTGGAGAATACTTATATTTTATGTAGGTGCACTTTTTGTAATAATGTCACTCTATCCATGGAATACCCTTGGTACAACTGGAAGTCCTTTCGTCTTAACATTTAGCAAATTGGGTGTATCTGCAGCAGCAGGTATTATAAACTTTGTAGTATTGACTGCAGCTTTATCTTCCTGTAACAGCGGCATTTTCAGTACTGGACGTATGCTGTACAATCTTTCCCTGCAGGGAACAGCACCAAAAAAGTTTAGTAAGCTTGGTAAAACCCATGTTCCAGCTACTGGCATTTTGATTTCTGCATTTTTTATGTTAATTGGAGTTGTTCTTAATTTTCTGGTACCTGGAAAGGTATTTACTTACATTACAAGTGTAGCTACACTTGGTGCAATTTGGACTTGGGGCATTATACTGATAGCACAGATGAAGTTTAGAAAAAGACTTACTCCGGAAGAAATAAAAAAGTTGCATTTTCCAATGTTTGGATATCCTTATCTTAACTGGATTGTACTGGCATTTTTAGCTTTCGTCATCGTAATGCTAGCTTTTAGCCCAGATACTAGGATTGCTCTTATTGTAGGATGTTTCTGGTTCTTACTTATACTAGCTTTCTATTTTATACTTGGCTTAAATAAAAAGACCTCTAATCCTACAAAATCTGAACCAGAAGAATAAAATTTAAAATTGATTTACAAATTTTTATCAAGGTAGTATAATGAGTTTAAAATAAAATAGGCTGTGGGGGTGCTTTATATAGCTGAGAAGAGATATTCTCTAACCCTTTGAACCTGATCCAGATAAAACTGGCGTAGGGAAGCAATTTCACATGACTTTTGATTTTTATTAGGTGTATGCTTTTCCGCATACACCTTTTATATTTATACGGTGTCTATCACTGCCAGCACTCCTAGCTTCTTTAGAACCTTGGAGTTGCTTAAACAAATACAAAATTAGAGGTGTTTTTAATGAAAAAAGTATTGACAATTGCAGGTTCTGACAGCTCAGGTGGTGCGGGAATACAAGCTGATTTAAAAACCATGAGTGCACTTGGCGTGTATGGAATGAGTGTAATCACTGCCGTTACAGCCCAAAATACTATAGGTGTACAAGATGTACTGGACGTAACTCCTGAAATTGTGGAGGCTCAAATAAGATCCATATTTGACGATATCGAAGTAGATGCAGTAAAAATCGGAATGGTTTCAAATAGTAAAACCATATCTGTAATAAAAAAGCTCTTAATAGAATATAGGGCCAAAAATATAGTACTCGATCCGGTAATGATATCAAAAAGCGGATATTCTCTCTTAAAACCTGAAGCAGAAACAGCAATAAAAACTATGGTAAATGTTGCAGATGTAATAACTCCAAATATTCCAGAGGCAGAAGTTCTCAGCGGACTAAAAATTAAAAATGAAAAAGATATGGAAAGTGCAGCTTTTAAAATAAAAGAACTGGGTGCAAGGAGCATACTCGTAAAGGGAGGCCATAGATGCAATGATGCCAATGATATTTTGCTTCACGATAATAAGGTATTATCCCTTAAAGGTCATAGAATAAACACTAAAAACACTCATGGAACAGGATGTACTTTATCTTCCGCTATAGCTTCCTATTTAGCCAAAGGACACAATATTGAAAAGGCAGTAAACCTATCAAAGCAATATATAACTAAGGCAATAGAAAATTCATTTCCCATTGGTCATGGAGTTGGCCCTGTTGGACATTTTATAGAAGTTTATAAAAAAGCCGGTATAACTTTTTAATAGAAGAAATTATTTTTAAACTTAAAGGGGGTTAAAAAATTGAACAATATAAATCTAGACAAAGTAACAAAAATATTATCAGAGGTTAGAAATAAAATACCTCTTGTCCACTGTATTACCAACTATGTTACCATAAATGACTGTGCAAATATTCTCCTATCTTATGGTGCCTCCCCTGCTATGTGTGAGGCCTATGATGAGGTTTTTGATTTTGTCAAATTATCATCTGCCCTGTACATAAATTTAGGAACTCTTAATAAAGAGCAGGAACAAGCCGCAGTTTTAGCCAGCACTTCTGCAAAAATCCATGATATCCCCGTAGTATTAGATCCTGTAGCCTGTGCCGCCGTGCCAAAAAAAATTCAAGTTATAAACAGAATACTCCAGGTTGGAAAAATTGATGTCATAAAGGGAAACATAGGAGAGATTAAATTTTTGGCAGGACAATCCTCCAATGTAAAAGGTGTAGATTCCTTTGATACTGGAGAAGGTGCCTTAGAATGCTGCATAGCTTTATCTCAAAAATACAAGTGCACAGTTGCTGCCACCGGTAAAAAGGATTTCATAACAGATGGTAAAAGAAGTGCTGTAATTGAAAACGGCACAGAAATGTTTACTAAAGTTACTGGATCCGGTTGTATGCTGGGTGCCCTTTGCGGAGCTGCCTGTGGAGCATCTGAAGATAAATTCACAGCTACTGTAAATGCCATACTCTCAATGAATATAGCTGGAGAAGAAGCCTTTAAAGCAGCAAATACACCTGGAAGCTTTAGAGTTAAGCTCATAGACTGCATATATCAGTTAAGTGAAGAAAAATTAAAAGAAGGTGCCAAAATAGTATGGAAATAGATTATAGTCTATATTTGGTTACAGACAGAAGTTTTTTAAAAAATATTGATCTATCCAAAGCTGTAGAAGATGCAATTTCAGGCGGCGTCACTTTGGTTCAGCTAAGAGAAAAAAACATTTCCACAAGGGAATTTTACAAATTAGCACTGAAGATTAAGGAAGTTACTGATTATTACAAAGTTCCTTTCATAATAAATGACAGACTGGATATAGCTCAAGCTGTAGATGCAGATGGTGTACATCTTGGTCAAAGCGACATGCCCTTAGTCGCAGCCAGAAAGATATTGGGCAGAGATAAAATAATAGGAATATCTGCAGGTACTGTGGAAGAAGCTGTAGATGCACAAAAAAATAGTGCAGATTACATTGGAATAGGAACTATATTTTTCACTGGAACTAAAAAGGATATAGATACGCCAATAGGTATAGAAGGTCTACGTAAAATATACAATAGTATAAGCATACCTGCTGTTGCCATAGGTGGAATTAATGAGCAGAATTTCAAAGATGTATTATCTACTGGAGTGGATGGCATCTCCGTAATTTCTGCTATCTTAGGAAAGAATGATATAAAGGCTGCTGCAAAAGCTCTACTTAAATAGTATTTATTAAAAGTTATCAAATGCTGATTGAATTGTAGTCAAACTACAATTCAATCAGCATTTTTTCACACTTAACAGCTCTATATACTTTTAATTTATCAGTTTACAAATTTACCACGGTAAATTATAATATTTATTGTAATTGATTTATATAAAAGGGAGGCAATTAAAATGAAAAAAAAATTAAGTATTTTAGCAATCATGGTATTTATTGTGACATCAATATTTTCAGGATGTGGACAATCTCAAAAAACAGATACATCCTGGGATGAC
Organism: Clostridium aromativorans; assembly: GCF_020908015.1. Lineage (NCBI taxonomy): Bacteria > Bacillati > Bacillota > Clostridia > Eubacteriales > Clostridiaceae > Clostridium > Clostridium aromativorans. Next base: position 24,766 of record NZ_JAJJPB010000010.1, on the reverse strand, counting down.
ATAAAATCAAAGGGTAAATTTGTAGTTGGCCTAGACGACAGTTTCCCCCCAATGGGATTTAGGGATTCAAAAGGTCAAATCGTAGGGTTTGACATAGACATGGCCAAAGCCGCTGCAAAGAAAATGGGGGTAAATGTAGTCTTTAAGCCTGTAGAATGGGATGGTATTATTCTCAGTCTAAACAACAAGGACATAGATGTTATATGGAACGGTCTAACCATAACAGAAGACAGGAAAAAGCAGATATCTTTTTCAAAAGTATATCTTCAAAACAAACAGATAATTGTAGTGAGAAACAACTCAAATATAAAGACTAAGAAAGATTTATCAGGTAAAACCGTAGGACTTCAACTTGGGAGCAGCAGTGAAACTGCATTGAAGTCGGATACCGCCACTTCAAAATCCTTAAAAGAAGTGAGAAAATATTCAAATAATACAGAAGCTCTACTGGATTTAAACCAGGGACGTATTGATGCTGTTGTGGTAGATGAGGTTGTCGGGAGATATTATTTACAGAAAAAACCCGGATTATATAAAATACTTGATGACAATTTTGGGAAAGAAGATTATGGTGTTGGTATTAGAAAAAGCGATGCAGCTTTTAAAGATAAGTTAAATGAAGCACTGGATTCTATGAAGAAAGATGGAACTGCAGATAAGATATCCCAAAAGTGGTTCAGTAAAGATATAATAGCAAAATAAAAAGTTAGGATGTGATTTAATTGGATAATCTTATGGACATTACAGGATTTATATTAAAGGGAAGTCTAATAACTGGAGAATTATTTCTTATAACTGCTGTATTTTCCATACCTTTAGGATGTATAGTAGCAATAGGTAAAATATCTAAAATTAAGCCACTAAAAACTATATTAAGTTTGTACACCTGGGCTTTTAGAGGAACTCCTCTACTTTTACAGCTATTTTTTGCCTATTTTGGTCTTCCTGTAATTGGCATAAGACTATCTCCTCTAGCTGCTGCCGGACTTGCTTTTACTATAAATTATGCTGCATACTTAGCAGAGATATTCAGAGCTGGTATTGAATCCATAGACAAGGGTCAGTATGAAGCTTCCAGGGTCTTGGGAATGAGTTATTACCAAACTATGACAAAGATAATAATTCCACAGGCTACCAGAAATGTACTTCCTCCTGTTTGCAATGAAAGTATAAATCTAATAAAAGATTCTGCATTAGTTGCAACTATTGGAGTTGGGGATCTTTTAAGAGCAGCAAAGGAAGTAGTGACCCGTGATTTTACCATTACTCCCTTTATAATAGCTGCTGTAATATATCTAGTTATAACTTCAGTTTTGGTAATTGCCTTCAGGCACCTGGAAAAAAAATATTCAATCGATTAATTAATTGTAATGAGAATCACACCTTTATCTACTACTAACATGGTGTGGTTTATCTTTTTTTTCATGTTCATCCTCATTTTCCAGGCACTCCCTTAAGCACTCTTCTATTATATCAGTTGTTACTTTAAATTCATTATTTTCCTTCATCCATACCCCTTCCATTGAAAATACTGATTCATCAAAACAAAAATCCAGTTTTTTTATATCTTATATTGAATATAATATTATAAATTCTAAAAAGAGTTACTATAATTTTTTTCAGTTATCTGGGCTATTTTAATTATAATCTGTACTACTTTTTCCATGGAAAAAGCCGGTATATATTCAAATTTGCCGTGGAAATTATGTCCTCCTGTACATATATTAGGGGTTGGAAGTCCCATGAAAGAAAGTCTTGCTCCATCGGTACCCCCTCTAATTGGTACAACTTTAGGTTCTACATCAACTTCCTTCATGGCCTTAAAAGCTATGTCAACTATATATTTCACAGGCTCAATTTTTTCTTTCATATTCTTATACTGTTCTTCTATTTTAACATCTATAACCTCTCTGCCATATTCTTCGTTTATTTTTTTTACACATCTTTCTATAAAATTTTTTCTGCCATTAAATTTATTCTGATCAAAATCTCTTATAATATAATTAAGTTTAGTTTCATCTACATTTCCTTTCATTGAAACTAGATGATAAAATCCATCATATCCTTCCGTAGATGCCGGAATTTCATCTTTAGGAAGCATATTTATAAATTCACTAGCTATGAGCATTGAATTTATCATTTTCCCTTTTGCTTCACCAGGGTGTACATTTCTTCCAGAAACTGTTATCTTTGCAGAAGCTGCATTAAAATTCTCAAATTCCAGTTCTCCAAGGGCTCCACCGTCCACTGTATATGCAAATTTAGCATTGAATTTTTTTACATCAAAATGATCTGGTCCTCTCCCTATCTCTTCATCTGGTGTAAATCCTACTCTTATATCTCCATGTTTTATTTCTGGATGTTCCGCTAAATACTCCATTGCAGCCATTATCTCTGCAATACCAGCTTTGTCATCTGCACCTAATAAAGTTGTTCCATCCGTAGTTATAATTTTCTTACCCTTATAATTCTTTATCTCCGGAAAATCTTCGGTACTTAAAATTATATTCTCCTTTTTATTTAAAATTATATTCTCGCCATTATAATTTTCTAATATATGGGGATTTACATTTCTTCCTGAAGTTTCAGGACTGGTATCCATATGGGATATAAAACCGATTGTTGGAACTTTTTTATTTGTGTTGCCAGGTAACGTAGCCATAACATAACCTTTTTCATCCAGGGATATATTCTTCATATTGAGCCTTGACAATTCTTCTGAAAGCTGCTCTGCCAACTTCAACTGCTTTAAAGTACTCGGCACAGTGCTGGATTCCTCATCAGAGCTAGTATCAAACTTTACATATCTCAATAATTTATCTACGGCATTTTCCATACAAATTCCTCCAATAAAATAAAATATCTGAACATAAAAAGTACTTTATAATTATATTATTATTTAAATTTCTAATATATTATCGTTATAAAATAGATATAAATATTTATTTTTAACCTTTTTACCCGTAAGTTTTTCCAATGCCCGTGCATAATAATAAATTTGAATTTTATATTTCTCTCTCATATTCTCTAAGCTTTCTACATAATCTGTCTTGTAATCCAAGAGCACTAATTCATCTTTCTCCTGAAAATAGCAATCTATTACGCCCTGTACCAGCACTTTCTCATTATCATAAATTTTTGAAGGCAGTTCTTTATATATTTCACTGCTGCCTACTTCCATGTAAAAGGGAACTTCTCTATACAAATTTTCTGCTCTTTTCATTCTTTCACCAATAGAAGAATTAAAAAATTTTAATATTTTTTGTATTGATATGGATTTTGCCTCTTCTTCAGTTATAAATTCTTCCAGCACCAATTTGCGTATCTGCTCTTCTATTTCCGAATAGGAATTGACTTTTTTAATATCAATATGCTGCATTGCCAAATGCATAACCGTTCCTTTTTCCGCTGCAGTAAGACCTCTACTCCCTTTTAAAAAGAGTGGTTTTTTTAAATATACGGGTTCTATAAATTCCACACTATCTTCTCTATCTATAAGATTGAATCTTCTCTTCAATTCCGATACTGAAAATTTGGCAGGTATTTCAGAAGCCTTTTCATATTTATATTTCCAGTTTAGTCTTTTATTGACCTCTTTTGCACATGTCTTCTTACAAGAAATTTTATCTAAATTTTTGATCCATTCCGTTATATCATCTCCACGGACTTCTCCAGTAGATATGCCTTTTATAAAACTATCCATACCCTTAATATACATTTTCCATATGGATTCGTCCTCTTTAACTATCCAATTTGAATTATTTTGGGAACCTGCAATATCCCTGATAGGTTTTCCAAAAGGATGTCTTGCAATTGCTGGTCCTATCCAATCTAAAAAGTTTTTAGCATTCATAAGAGCATATTCTGAAATTTTAGATTTACTATAAGAAGCATACTCACACCACTTTTTAGCTGTTTTTTCAATGTCCCTCACCATTCCTGTTATTATAAGCTTCTCTTTTGCCCTGGTAAAAGCTACATATAATATTCTCATCTCTTCAGAAAGAGTCTCAATTTTTAATTTTCTCTTCAATACCTGCTTCATAATCGTAGGATAGGATATATGTCTTTCAATATCTATACAATCTGGCCCAAACCCTAATTTATCATGGAACAACAAACTTCTATTTATATCTATTAAATTAAAATTTTTCCCTGCTCCCGACAATATTACTATGGGAAATTCTAAACCTTTACTCTTGTGTATGCTCATTATCCTGACCACATCTTCATTTTCCCCGAGAACTTTTGCACTTCCCAGATCTCCACTGCTGCTTTTAAGTTTATTTATAAAATTTATAAAATTAAAAAGCCCCTTATAGCTGCTTTTCTCATACTGCTTTGCCCTTTCAAACAGCATCCTCAGATTTGCTTGCCTCTGAACTCCTCCAGACATAGCCCCTACAAAACCATAGTATCCCGTCTCTGTATAAAGATGCCATATAAATTCATCTATGGGCATATATATAACTTTTCTCCTCCAGTTTTCAAGCCTCTTCAAGAACTTTACAACTTTACATTTCAATACATCATCTATGCCCTCCAGAGAATATTTTGAGTTTGTGCTTTCCTCTGCCACTGCTTTGAGTACCTCATAAAAGGGTGCTTCCCTGTTTACCATTCTCAAATCCATAAGTTCTTCTGGCAAAAATGTTTCTATAGGTGATCTAAGTACTGCTATCAGCGGTATATCCTGTATTGGATTGTCTATTATTTCAAGAAGTGACACTACAGTTTTTATTTCAACGGTATCAAAATAACCTGTCGAAGTATCTGCAAATACAGGTATCCCAAAATCATTCAACTGTTCCACAAAAGTTGATGCCCAATTTCGAGTTGCACGCATCAATATTACTATATCCCTGTACATAACATTTCTATAGCAATCCATTTTACTGTCATATACTTTAAAACGCCCCTCAACTGATTTTGGGTTCACCAATTCATTTATTTTCCCCGCCACCATACGGGCTTCCACTTGAATGTTATCCAACATTTCCTCATTATCCAGCTCCAATCCTGACTCAGCTTCCTTTTTGTCAGCCATATAGATTTCTATGGCTCCCCCAGATTTCCCACTGCAATCTTTATATTGAGCTGAACTTATCAGGCATTCGTCATCATTATAATCAAGCTCCCCTACTTCCCTGCACATTATTTGCTTGAATAAATAGTTCACACCATCTATTATCTCTTTCCTGCTTCTAAAATTTTCAGATAATTTTATTTTTCTATTTCTACTTCCCTTTCTTTCAGAATAGGCATCATATTTTTGTAGAAATAACTCCGGTTTTGATTGTCTAAATCTATATATACTCTGTTTTACATCCCCTACCATAAATAAATTTGCATCTTGATCTTTTCTGCTTATCATATTTATTATAACTTCTTGAACTTCATTACTATCTTGGTATTCATCTATAAATATTTCCTGAAAATATTTTCTATATTCCAGGGCAACCTGCGAAGGTATTTTATGTCCCATATCATCCATATCTGTCAATATATCAAGACAAAAATGCTCAATATCACTAAAGTCCAGCACTCCTCTCTCCCTTTTTTTATCATAATATCTGCTGCTGAAATCCATCACAAGAGTTACTAGACAGTTAATTCTAGGATACACCTTCTTCATATCTTTAACTAGATTATCTGAATTTAAAAATATGCTTTCCCTTATATCATTTAACTTTTTCTTCACTTCATCTTTTATATCTCTAACACTCTTTTTTATACTTTCTATATCATCTCCTGTTTTTTTACCAGGAAGCTTATGAAATTTCAATTTCATAAACTCCTTCTTCATTTCATTCCATGAATTAGTTTGAAGTATTTTATCTATACTTTTAATATCATCTTCAAAAGGACATATATAATGTTCCAGACCTATAGTGCTTTTAATTATCTCCAGGGCATTTTCCATTTTATCTCTATAGCCGCCGACTTCTACATTCAAATTATGTATTAACATCTTAGCCCACAGAGTATCTTCGAAATTAAAATTTTCCCCCACATTGAAATCTTCTGCAGCTTCCTCTAACCATTTTTTAGGCCAGGGATTACTTCTTGAAAATTCATACAGAGATATAATCATATTTTGAAGCCTTATATCATTTTTGTCCCTGAAGCTATCCACCAGCTTTAAAAATTCACTTTCTGCATCCTGATATTTTTCCTCCAGAATTTCTTGAAGTGCATCTTGTTTCAAGAGTATGGCCTCAGTATTGTCACACACTCTAAAACCTGGATCTAAATCTATTAAATGAAAATTGCTCTTTATAATTTTAAGACAAAAAGAATGAATAGTCATTATATTGGATTGATTCAACAAGGCCAGTTGCTTTTGAAGATTCTTAGAATTGCAGTTCATCTCCAATAACCTTGAAAGTGCTTCTCCTATTCTCTCTTTCATTTCGGAAGCTGCTGCGTTTGTAAATGTAACAACCAACAACCTATCTATATCTACATCTTCATCAGTGTTAGTTATCTTCTGTATTATTCTTTCCACCAACACTGCCGTTTTACCTGTTCCAGCTCCTGCTGCTACTAACAAATTGCATTTTTGTGTAAAAATAGCTTCACGTTGAGCTTCAGTCCACTTTTTACTCATAGGTATCATTCCTCTTTATCAAATACTGTATTAAAATCAATAGACTACCTTATTCTTTCCAGAATTCTTTGCCTTATATAAATTCATATCTGCTTTTCTTATGACATTCTCGACATTCTCGATATTTTCATCTTTATTATCAGATATACTTATTCCTATAGAAACTGTGACAAAGCATAATTTTCCATTATATTCTACAGGTTCTCTTTCTATAGATTTCCTTATACTGCTCATCCTATTATATACATCTAACATTTCTTTAATATCATACATATATATTATGATTTCTTCTCCCCCATATCTGGCTACCATATCTTCTTTTCTCAGGTTATCTTTTATAATACTACTCACCCTTTTAAGAACCATATCACCACATTGATGTCCAAAAGTATCATTACAGTTCTTAAAATTATCTATATCCACCATTATGATGGCAAAACCCCTTCCACAATTTTTTATTTTCTCCTGTATAGCAGAGAAAAAATAGTTTCTATTAAATAAATTCGTGAGAAAATCTCTCTGAGAATTTTCCTTTATTTTATTGTAGAGTCTATTATTTTCTATACATATGGCAATTTGATTGCTAAGAGCAGATAATAACTTTATACTGCCCTGATTTAAATAATTGTATATATTATGTTCTACTAAAATAGCTCCCAAAAGTTCTTCTTTCAAGTATATAGGCATAAATAGAGAAGAATGTACCTGAATATCGCTGCCCATGCACATATTGTCCACAGAATTAGCTAAACATGGAGTTAATTTGGACAACTTATGTTCATTATATTCTCTTATTTTAAAATGATGATCCGTATTGTACAAATTAGTACATTTTAACTTTAATTTTCTATTCTCAAGAAGATATACACTAGAATAATTCACCCCTAAAATCCCTATCATTATATCATTTATCTTAGAAATTATCTCATCGCTGCCAAGGCATTTATTTATATATTGACTTATCTCTATTATTGAAGATAACATATCCAGTTTTTTATCCAATTCCCTAATCTCTTTATTCTGCTTTTGTATGGTTTCTTCCGCTAATTTTTGATAGCTTTCATAGTCACTTTTAAGTTGATTATATCTCTCCAATAATGATATAAACATAAATCTCTCCTCTATTACAATCTATTTAACTTAAATATGAGCAAAAACTGATTTGAACCCAAAAATTGTTTATTATATATACAATTTCATTAAATTATCGCTTTTTACAATAATACCAGTAAAAGTATATATTATTAGTAAAATTTTTCCTTTAAAATATAAAAATACATTGCCCATAAATAAATATAAAAACATACAACAAGCTTATATCTAGCTATTTCTATTTCATATTATACTACTCATTAAAGGTATATCATAGCATTTTCATATAATACTTATCGCGAATTTATACCGTTATTTTACAAAATTTAGCTATGGTTTTATGTTCAATATTCATTATTGTTTAATTTTTTACAATATATAAACAAAATTTACCAAATTATTGTTGAAGATAATCTGGTAAATTTTTATATTGAAATTTTATTTTAAAAACTTTCTCACTTCAGATTCCATTTGCCCCATTTCACATACAGTATTATGTATAATTTCACGTTTATTCAATTTCTCTATAGGCTTAGGGATTTTAAGATCAGCTGCCTTACTCATTACCTCTATAAGTTCAAAATCATCTACCTTATTATATTTGTCATCCAAAGCACCCATTACAGATCTGGTAAACTTAAAGGGACTCGCAGTAGAAACTATTACGGTCTTAGTATTATCATGAGTCTCCAGTAAATATTTTTTATATACAGAATAGGCAACTGAAGTATGAGTATCCATAAGGTATCTATATTTGTCAAACACCTCTTTTATGGATTGCCTTGTTTCTTCATCAGTGGCAAAACCGCCATAAAATATATTCATTCTGCTCTTCATGTGTTCGCTAATTTTATATCTCCCAAATTCATTTAAGTCATTCATAAGCTCCTTCACAGTAAAAGCATTTCTGCCGCTTATATCATATATAAATCTTTCTAAATTACTGGATATCAATATATCCATTGAAGGAGATATAGTAACTAAAAACTCTCTTCTAGCATCGTAAATTCCACTATTTAAAAAATCACTCAGCACTTTATTTTCATTGGAAGAACATAAAAGTCTATTTATAGGCAAGCCCATTTTTGTAGAGTAATAAGCTGCAAGTATATCTCCGAAATTTCCTGTTGGAACTGCAAAATTTATTTTTTCTCCGAACTCTATTTCCTTTCTCCGCAGAAGTTCCATATAGCTGTAAAAATAATATACCATCTGTGGTATCAGTCTTCCAATATTTATGGAATTAGCCGAAGAAAACATATATGATCTTTTATTCAGTTCCTCTTTTAATTCAGCGTCATTAAAAATCTTTTTAACTTCTCTTTGAGCATCATCAAAATTCCCCTTTATGCCAAGGACCTTTACATTCTTTCCTACTTGTGTGATCATCTGTTTCTTCTGTATATTACTTACCCCTTCTTCTGGGAAAAATACCATGACTTTTGTTCCATCTACATCTGAAAAGCCCTCCAATGCTGCTTTCCCTGTATCGCCGGAAGTTGCAGTAAGTATAACTATATCTTTATGCAAATTCTGCTTTTTAGCTGCAGTTTTCATTAAGTAAGGGAGAAGGCATAATGCTATATCTTTAAAAGCCAGTGTCGGTCCATGAAATAATTCTAAATAAAATACATCTCCCTCTTTGTTTAAAGGAGTTATAATATCTTTTTCAAATTTATGATCATAAGCCATGTCTATACATTCTTTCAATTCTTTTTCATCAAAATCTGTAAAGAATTTTTTGTTTATGTACAATGATAACTGTTTAAAAGTCATTTGTTCACAATTTTTTAATTCTTCTTTACTAATAAATGGAATACAGTTAGGTACAAGCAATCCTCCGTCTTCAGCTATGCCTTTTAATATAGCCTCAGATGCAGTTAAATTCTCATTTAAACCCCTCGTGCTATTATAATAAATTTCCTCCAAATTGTATCACTCCTTTTAAATTGTATTTATTTAGTCGGTTGCAGAATGCTGCAACCATTGATTTTACTAACTTTTTTAACTCTTTAATTATATATTTCACTCCAATGTGGTATCCTGTTAAGGGGATCAATCCACAACAAAAACCACAAAGGAGGAAATTGCAATGTTTTGTTTATCTGATTTTAAACAATTAAATTTTAGCGACCAGCTATCTGAACTTAACACTTTGTCTTATCAGCATCCAGTTAAACTTTTAAAGCTTCTTGAAGAAAATTTTGATATTAATGCCTTTATTCCTAAGTCATTTACCGATAGGTATTACTCAGAATTAGGACGCGATAGAAACTTCAGTTTAGCATCAGTGCTTTCATTGCTAATTGTAATGCATATATTTAAGATCCCTACAACCAGTCTTCTTTGTATATTTTTAGCTTTATCCTCAGACATCAGGAAGTTCTGTGAACTTGATAGGCAAATTCCTGATGAAACTTTCATCAGCAGATTTAAAACTACCTTTGAAAAACAGATTGAGAAGTTATTCAACTCAATGACTCTTAAGATTATTCAAATATGTGACGATATTGATGAAAATCTACTTAAGAATTCACCCAATAAAGGTCTCAATTCCATGCTTATCTACGATACTTCAGGCTTAAAGCCAAAAGTTAAAGAGAATAACCCTAAGACACTGGTTTCAGAAATAAATAAGCAAAAAGCTTTCGCTAAAGTTATTAATAATAAAGATTTTAACCCCTATGCTGCCGCATATAAGAATATGCCAAAGTTTGCACATAGAAGCTTTAGACTAAAGTAAGAAATTTAAATAAACTTATCAAATATGCTGCTTAATACACATATCCACAGTTAAGTATCATCCTACATGCTTCGCATACCCTTTTTCAAAAGGCTTATTTAGCATTTTCTTTTTTTGCTCAAATTTAAGGAATTTTTTAAAAGTTATCCACACTTTTAAAATTTAAATTCTGCAATCATCTATAATAAGTTTATAGTCAGTTAAATAACTGACATACGCTTATTTATTATTTAGTATAGATTAGAAAGTATCTATGTTTTTCTGTAGGAATTCTCCCAATTCCATAATTGCTGTCCATCTTGTTTTCAAATCTATTTAGATTTTATTTTTCTATTTATAATAGTAATTTTTTATATTCAAAGGGACTTTTTACCTTTGCATAATTCAACTGCTCCTTTAATGTCCACACTCCATCTAAATCTATATTGAATAAATATCCGGAAAAAAATTTTCTCAACATTTTCACGGTTTCTATTTCTTTTCTTCCTTCAAAAACTCTTCTTTATTAAATCCCTATAAATTTCCACCATATTGCTGCAAATGGAAGAAGTATCGCAAGATGAACTATTGATACTACAAAACCTGCAAACCACCATTCTTTCTGCTTTATATATCCTTCTGAAAAATATACTCCTCCCTGTGCTATACCATAATGCGTAAGTCCAGAACTAAGTGCCGATATATCTACTAAAATAAATACCGAAAGCACTGGAGGTACTCCAATACCAAGTAATATTGTAAAGAATGCTGAAAACAATGCAGTAAAATGAACCATATTACTTGCAAAAAGGTAATGTAGATAATACATAGAAACACATACTATCGCAAGAGCAGGGAACTGCGGTATACCACGTATATATTGAGTTATTATACTGCTCATCCACTTTATTATCCCAAGCTTGTTAAGTTGACCTGCCATCATCATAAATGCACCAAGCCATATCACAAGATTCCAAATTTCTTTTTTCCCAGTAAATTCTTCCCAAGATACAATTCCAGATCCAATAAGTATTACAAGTCCTAAAACACTTACAGTAGTAGCATCAATATTAAATATATTCCCAAATATCCATAATGTAACAACAATAATAAAAACTATTATCATAAATTTTTCAGATTTTTTCATGGGTCCTAATTGTTTAAGTTTGCCATCCATTAATTCTTTAACATTATCAAGTTTTTTTATTTCCGGTGGACATAAAAAATAAATAACAACCGGAACAATCATAAAATTCGACAATACAGAAACTATGCTTACCATAAACCATAATCCAAAAGTTATATGTGTCTTTACACCAAGATTTCCGGCCATACTAATAGCAAGCAAATTTACGGCAGAAGATGTAATAAAAAGTGATGAAGAAATAAGATTGCTGTGTATTGATGTAAGCATAAGAAATGCTCCCACTTTCTTTTCTGTACCATCTCCAACTTTTGAACCATAAGCTTCTGAAAGAGCTTTTGTAATAGGAAGTACAATCCCAGTAGATCTTGAAGTAGCACTTGGAATAAGCATACTCAATATTCCTTCGCAAAGTACTAGTGAATATCCAACTCCTATAGTTCTTTTGCCAATTTTCTTTATAATATTATATGCAAGTCTTTTACCAAGTCCTGTTTTAGTTATTCCTATAGAAAGACAATCAGCACATACTATAAGCCATATAAGGCTTTCACTATATGAAGAAAATGCATCTTTTATCGTAATTATATGTGTAAAAGTCAAAATAAATATTCCGACAAAAGAAGCTAAACCAAGTGACATGGCTCCAAGGGCACATGCCACTATAATAAATATAAAAACTGCAAGTAAATGCCATCCATTTATAGGTACCAAATTTGGTTTTGGTATAAAGCAAATTACTAATCCAACTAGGATTGAAATCAATAAAGGTTTGACTTTAAAATTTATCTTACTAAACATGGCTTTTTATTGTCAAACTTCCATCCTGGTATCAAATATTGCATAGCAACTGAATCATCACGGGCACCCAATGACATTTTATTGTACAATTTATTTGCTTTTATAACATTTTCCATATCTATATCTACTCCAAGACCTGGTTTGTCAGGAATATCTATCATTCCTCCAACAATCTGGAATGGATTCTTTGTAAGATACTGTCCATCCTGCCATATCCAGTGTGTATCTATGGCTGTTACTTTTCCAGGTGCCGCTGCCGCAGTCTGTGCATACATCGCAAGTGAAATATCAAAATGATTGTTTGAATGTGAACCCCAGGTAAGCCCCCAATCTCTACATGTCTGGGCAACACGTACAGAACCTTCCATAGTCCAGAAATGAGGATCTGCAAGCGGTATATCTACAGAATGCATCTGAAGTGAATGTACCATCTGGCGCCAATCAGTAGCTATCATATTTGTAGCTGTAGGCAGTCCAACTTCATTTCTGAACTCTGACATTACCTCACGCCCTGAGAATCCATCTTCAGCTCCGCATGGATCTTCTGCATATGCCAGCACTCCAACTAAGTTCTTACAAAGATCAATAGCCTCGCATAATGACCAAGCTCCATTAGGATCAAGAGTTATACGTGCATCCGAAAACCTTTTATGGAGTGCAGTAACAGCTTCTGCTTCTGCTTCTCCTTTCAAAACTCCACCTTTTAGTTTAAAGTCTTTAAAACCATACTTTGCCTGAGCTGCTTCTCCAAGTCTTACTACTGCTTCTGGAGTCAATGCTTCTTCTCTTCTAAGGCGCATCCATTCATCTTTTGAATTAGATTCATCCAGATAAGGAAGTTTTGTCTTTTTTCTGTCACCAACAAAAAAGAGATAACCTAAAACCTTTACTGATTTTCTCTGCTGTCCTTCTCCCAAGAGTTCACATACCGGTATTCCAAGATACTTTCCTACAAGATCAAGAAGTGCAGCTTCTATTGCAGTCATAGCATGAATTGCAATTCTCAGATCAAAAGTCTGAAATCCTCTCCCAAGACAATCTCTGCATGCAAAAGTATCCTTTACCGCCTTTATTATTGATTTGTACTTTCCTATACTTTGTCCAACAACAAGTGAAGTTGAATCTTCTATCGTCTTTCTTATTTTTTCTCCCCCTGGCACTTCTCCAATTCCCATATTTCCACTATTGTCTTTCAAAATCACGACATTACGTGTAAAAAATGGGCCGTGTGCTCCACTTAGATTAAGAAGCATACTATCATATCCTGCTACAGGTATAACTTTCAAATCTGTAACGACTGGTGTATCTTTTATTAAATTTTTTTCATTATTCATCTTTTCCCCCCCAGTAACATTAACTGCAGTAATTTTTTTGAAATATGCTTGAATAAAAATTTCACATTGTCTATGATTCAATTATCATCTTTTTAACTGCTTCAATCAATATTCAATTGCACAAATATTAATCCTTTACATTGATCTATTTTTATATATATGAACTAAATAATATTCAACAGCTATATTAAATTACCGTATTCATTAAATTTCATATACTCCGGTTTGCTTTCTATTTCAAGATCAGGATAATTTTTAATTTCATCATAATAAACTTCTGAAAGCATTATGTGTTCAATATGCAAACTGTTTGGTATCCTAACTATTCTTACATTTTCTTTATCAATATTTACACATGTCCTTATACAAAATTGTACAGCTTCCTTATCATCAGCTGCAACGCAAGGTATCCTTGCCGATTCAAGAACAGTACTCGTAATACAATTAGGATACATTTTCTCAACATCCAATTTGTCGAACAGCCTTTTTGTTATAACACTAGAAAGGCCAACTCCAAGACCGTTTCCATGGGATTCTTTACTTAAGTCAAGCATTGCAGTTCTTTGAACCTCTATTCCACCGCTCACATATTTAGTAGAAAATGTACCTGTTATATTGGGATCTACACCTGTACCACTATAATTTTTCCCTATTTCATCAACAACAAGTACATCACATTTTCCTACTATTATTCTTGGCATATTGGAAAATGCCTCTTTTAAAAGTTCAGGCTCTCTATCTGGAATTTCACTGGAATCAACGCCAACTATTTTACATGTCTCATCAAATGAATTTTCTATGCACGGAATTGCAAAAAGAATTGGTGCATTCTTTAAAATAGTTTTTCCAATGAGTTCAATATTGTTGCCAATTTTACCCATTCCCTGTGAATGTACACATTCAGCCCCAACCTGTTTACCAAGTCCAACTGCCATCATTTTCATAATCCCACTTTCATATTTCCCTCTAAAGGCATTATGAGGCTTTATACGACAGGATATTATTATTCCATCAGATTGTGCGGCATTTTTATCTATAACTACTTTTCTTCCATCTTTCAAAGTCCCAATTACTGAAACCTCCATTGAAGATTTTATGGGACATTTTAAAAAATTCTCCGTAATACCATAACTTTCAAGTAATTCAAGCTGACCTTCAGCAGTTGCTCCCCCATGACTTCCCATTGCAGGTACAACAAAAGGATGTGCCCCTCTGGATGAAACAAAATCAACTATAGCTTTTGTTATGATTGCAACATTTGCAATTCCCCTACTTCCAGCCGTAATAGCTATATTCATTCCAGGTTTGATTTTTCGTGAAAATTTTTTTTGAGAAAGTTCTCTTCTTATTACATTTGGTATATCCTCTGACTTAATTACAGGCCTCGGAAAAATTTGTTTCACCTTAAACATCCTTGGTATATAAACATCAGCTAATAACTTAGATACTGATCCTCCTTTTTTTATCTCCATATCACTCACTTACTTTCACATTTTTTGTGGCAATAAGATCACTGCCAAGTCCAAATATATTATTCACTATAACTTGACCTATTTTAATCGGTGCTTTTACTTTTATACTTTTAATCTTATCCATTACTTTAAATATATAAGCCTTAGGTATTGGATTTGTAAGTCTTATGCTCACAAGTGGCACAACTCCATTTTCTACAAGGACCGACGTTGTAATTGTTCTTCTAGGATCTACAATTTCCATTTTTACGTATTTTTCTCCTTTTTTACAAGACGCACCTTTAATTGAAATCGGTTTTTCTTTTTCAATATCAACCTCTATCTCACATCCATTAGGACATATTATACAGGTGTACTCTTTTATCATTTTGCGATCACCTCTATATTGCTCATAGATTTTATATCTTCTTTCTTCAATCCAATTTGAATCATTTTTGCAGGTATCACCTTTTTCAATTTCACAGCCTTAATAACTTGTCCGGATTGTATAATATCAATTTCACAGTTTTTCATCGGTTTTTTTACCCTCATGGAAATGCTGAAATCTTTTTTACCACTTATTTTCTGTGGCACTGCACTCCCTACATTATCACCTGCATTTATATTTATACAAGGTTTATAAAATACTTTTCCATTTACATATTCTGCTATTGAATCAGCAAGCTTCTCTGCTTCAAGGGACACAAAATCAACAACATCATGTACATGAAGTACATTTCCTGCTGCAAATATTCCACCAACATCTGTTTGATAATTTTCATCAACAACAGCACCTTTTGTTCTATTATCAAGGCTAACATTTGCAGACAATGAAATTTCATTTTCAGGTATAAGACCAACTGAAAGTATAAGTGTATCACACTTATAATACTTTTCTGTTCCAAGTATAGGCTTCATATTCTTATCCACTTTACACACAGTGACCCCTTCAAGCCTAGAATTCCCTTTAATTTTAGTAATAGTATGACTCAAATACAACGGAATATTATAATCATTGAGACACTGCTCAATGTTTCTCGGCAATCCACTTGGGTATGATTGTATTTCAAAAACAGCTTTTACATTTGCTCCTTCAAGTTTCATTCTTCTGGCCATTATCATGCCAATATCACCTGAGCCAAGTATCACAATTTCTTTTCCTATCATCTTGTTGTATAGATTAACATAAGCCTGAGCAACTCCTGCACTATATACTCCTGCAGGTCTCGTACCCGGAATGCCAATTGCACCTCTTGTCCTTTCCCTGCATCCCATGGCAAGTGCAACTGCTTTAGCTTTATATTTTAAAAGACCTTTCTTAGATACAACAGTAACAATTTTTTCAGGAGTAATATCAATCACTGTAGCATCCGTAATATATTCAATATTAAGCTCGTCAACCCTATCTATAAATAACTGAGCATATTCAGGTCCTGATAGAGTTTTTTTAAATCTAGTGAGTCCAAAACCATCATGGATACACTGTTTTAAAATACCTCCAAGTTGTTTTTCTCTTTCAACGATTACAATATTCTTGATACCTTTGTTCCTAAGCTCTACAGCTGTTGCAAGTCCCGCAGGACCTCCACCTACAATTACAACATCTTTTTTTATGAAAGCCATTATTTTCTCACCTTTCCCACAAACATATAAGATCCACTTCGTGAATATAATATCTTTTTCTCTGATTTATGTTTTTCCTTCCCAATTATTTCAGCTATTCTGGTCTGACAATATCCACCCTGACATCTTCCCATCATAGCACGTGTTCTATTTTTTATCCCAGTAATTGAATCCACTCCAAGACAGTTATGAACAGCTTGTATTATTTCTGCTTTTGTAACATTTTCACATCTGCATATGATCTTCCCATAGTCACTGTCACTCTTTATAAGTTTCTCTTTTACACTATCATCCTGTTCCGAAAATTTAAGAATTCCCTTTCTTTTCGGATTAAAAGTTTTATTTGGAATTAATTTTTCTTTTTTATTAAATAACGCTACCGCCCTTCGTGCAAGTGGAAGTGCACTTGTAAGTCCAGGAGACTCTATACCAACAAGATTTATAACATTAGGTACATCTTCTCTCATCTCAAGGACAAAATCCTGTACTTCTCCAGTTTTTTTATCCACAAGTTTAGGTCTTATTCCCGAAAAGTTCCTAATAAAATATTCTCTTTTAAGATTTTTGAATATCTTTTTTCCTTCAGCAATTAATTTATTCATTATAGGAGCTGTTACACCATAATCTTCAAAATCATAAACTATTTCAGAACTAGGTCCTATTAATATATTTCCATCTACAGTCGGCGTAGCATGTACACCAAATCCTCCTTTTTCATTAGGAGCTGGATAAATAGGCATATTCATAAATTTTCCAGCTTTTTTATCAAGTACATAGTATTCGCCCTTAAATCCTTTTAACTTATAACCTGGTATCCCAAGCATTTCTGATATAACATCTGAATTCAATCCCGCAGAATTTATTACCCACTTTGTATAAAAAGTTTTTGAAATGGTTTTTATTTTAAATATATCATTTTTTTTCGCTATATCTATAACTCTACTATCAAAATAGTACTCAACTCCATTTTGATGTGCATTTTCTGCAAGAGCTATGGTATATTCAAATGGGTTCAATATCCCACTTGCAGGCGAATACATTGCGAACTCACCTCCTGCACTAGGATCAAGTTTATTTATTGTACTCTTATCAATTATTTTAAGACCTTCAACTCCATTCAATTCTCCAAGTTTTTTATATTTAAGGAGGCTCTGCATATCTCTATCTGTAAATCCTATAACAAGTTTTCCAGTCCTTTTAAATGGTACGTCAAGTTCCTTTGCTACAGAATCAAACTCCTTATTCCCCTCAATGGCACATTGTGCTTTTAACGAACCATGTCTATAAGTAAAACCTGCATGAAGCATTCCCGTATTTCTTCCACTAGTTCCACAACAAACATCAGGTTCCTTTTCCAAAACACCTATTTTTAATTCATATCTTGAAAATTCTCTTGCAATGGCACTCCCAACTACTCCTCCACCAATAATTAAAATATCATATATATCCTTCAACTTTAAAATCGCCACCTAATTAGTTTTTATAAAATATTTCAATAACCTTTATTTCTATTTATGACACTTGTCAATTTTTCTCTATTGCCAAATGAATTAAATTTGATTCTTTATTTATTAAAAGAAATAAGTACAATGACATTTTTTCCGTAACACATACACTTTATATAATTCTTAATTTTATAAGCCGTATTACATTATTAACTGTTTTTTCCATATTTATCTTACCGTCTTTTATTGCATCGTTCAAATTAGATGCCCTATGGACAATACTAAAAATTGCATCTATGCCAAGATCATAAAGGACATCTATATTGTCTCCAATATTTCCTGCAAAAGCAATTACAGGTTTATTATATTTTTTTGCTATTGCTGCAACCCCCATTGGTGTTTTCCCATATTGTGTCTGAAAATCTATACTTCCTTCGCCCGTAAAAACCAAATCTGCTTTTTTTACTTTTTCTTCACATCCTGAATACTTGATAACTATATCGATTCCTTTTTCAAGTTTCCCTCCCATAAAAACCATAAGCCCTGCACCAAGCCCACCAGCTGCCCCGGCTCCTGGAATCTCCGCTACATCTATATTAAGCTGTTTATTAATTATATCTGCATAATGTCTTAAATTGTCATCGAGTATTTTTATCATTTCTTTCGTCGCACCTTTTTGAGGTCCAAATATATTTGATGCTCCATTATCACCACATAGTGGATTTGCAACATCACAGGCAACTTCAACTTTCATATTATTAAGTCTCGGATCAAGTTCACTTAAATCTATATTATCAATTTTGCCAAGTTCTCCACCGCCAAATCCAATTTCTTTTCCGAATCTATCCTTGAACTTACCACCCAGTGCTTGAATTGCACCGACTCCACCATCATTTGTGGAACTTCCACCTATTCCTACAAGAAGTTTTTTTGCCCCCTTATCAAGGCAATCTTTTATAAGCTGGCCCGTACCGTAAGTTGTCGTTATAAGAGGATTCCTTCTATTTTCAGGCACCAGAGTTATACCACTTGCACTTGCCATCTCTATTATTCCAGTTTCCCCATCTCCTAGAATTCCATATTCTGCTTCTATTGCATTACCAAGCGGTCCCATTACTTTTATTTTATATATTTTGCCACAAGTAGCATCCACAAGTGACTGCATCGTACCTTCTCCACCATCTGCCATGGGAACTTTTATACAATTAATATTTTCATCGGCTCTCTTAATTCCTAGTTCCATCGCATCACATACTTCTTTTGCGGTCATACTTTCTTTAAATGAATCTGGTGCTAATAAAATGTTTAAATGTTTCTTCATATTTGAACCCTCCAATGTCGCTCTATTAAATTAACGCTTACTTTTACAACTTTTTATATTATGATATTTTTAAATATTTCAAGCAATATTCAGTTGCACAAACTTACTTATAAATAAAAAATTATTTTTTATTTATTTGCATAACTTATATATTATGAAATTAATAGATTATATATATTTTCAACTACTTAAAAATATTTTGGAGTGTTTCTATTTATTCAATTGTATGTAGTTGTCCGCAAAAGTCAAAGAACTTCTTGATCCAATCCTAACTTTAGTATAGAAGAATTGGATCCTTATATTTAAATTACAAATTGAAGATAAATAATCAATCTAATGTATCTAATGGACAAATATATTTAAAAGCAACACTCCAATTAAACCTATTACAGAAAGTATACATGTATAACTTGTTCTAGTTTTTATTGCATCACTTACTGACAGTCCAAAATATTCCTTATACATCCAAAATCCAGGATCATTTACATGAGATGCAAATATACTTCCTGTAGTAGTTGCCAATACCATAAGACAAGGATTTAAACCAGAAGCAACTACAAGAGGTCCAGCCAATCCAGCAGCAGCAGTTACAGCCACAGTAGCTGAACCGAGTGCAGTCCTGAGTAACGCTGCAATAAGCCATATAAGTACTATAGGAGATACATTTAGATTTTTTGTAATGGCTACTATTGTATTACCTACTCCTGAATCTACAAGCACCTGTTTAAATGCCCCTCCTGCTCCTATAATCAAAATTATCATTGCTATAGCTTTTACTGACTCACTCATACTTTTTGCTATTTCATCCATTTTTCTATTACAACCAAAACCAAAAGTAAATATAGCAATAATTACAGATATCATCAAAGCTATAGGTGCATCTCCAAAGAACTTAATATATTTTAGTGCTACAGAATCCTTAGGAAGAAATACTCCACAAAATTCAGCAATAGCTATTAAAATTACAGGAATAAGTGCAGTAAATACACTCTTACCGAAACTTGGCATTTCCTCATCCTTAAACAATTTACTTGTAGTAAGCCCTTCAGGTATCTTTGTTTTCGCATTTTTTATAATCGAAGTCTTAGAAAAGAAAATTCCAACAATTATAGCACCAGGTATCGCAATAAGAAGCCCAAATAACAAAGTTTTGCCTATACTTGCATTAAAAGAATTTGCTACAAGTGTTGGACCTGGGTGAGGCGGAAGGAAACTATGACACACAGATAATGCAACGGATGCAGGAAAACCTATGTACATCAATGGAAATTTAGTTTCTTTAACTACACTGTATATTATAGGTATTAAAAGTATAAAACCTGCCTCATAAAACATCGAAATTCCAACTATAATTGATGTAATAAGCATAGCCCATTGAACTCTTTTTATTCCAAATTTATTTATCAATGTTTTTGCTATCCTTTGTCCAGCCCCACAATCTGACATAAGTCTTCCAAGCATAGCACCAAATCCAAGTATTAAGATAAGATCGTTCAACTGACCACCTATACCTTTATACATAGAATCAGTTACACTAGTAAGTGGCATACCTTCCATAACACCAACAAATAAAGAAACCAGTATTAAAGACATAAATCCATTTAGTTTACATGGTATCATTAATATTAAAAGCAAAGCTACTCCCATGCCAACTATAACTAAAGCCATTAAAATTCCCCCCAACTATTAAAATAGTAAAAATATTAGTAAAATTTTTTATATTATTATAGATAGCATATATTTTAATAACGTTTACTACATTTTGTACCTACTGTAAACACAATATGACCTCTATAATTTTTGAATTACTTTGTATTTTTATTATCATATTTTTCGACAACCGTTACAATATTCACCTGCACAAATTTTAATCGTTATCAAGAGTTTTTTTCATGTATATGCATAAATATTTTTTAACAAAAAAATAGACAACAGGTTATCAAACCCATGTCTACTTTTATATTATAATTTATTTTGTTACTTCAACCTTTGCCAGCTTCTCATAGAACTTTATGATAGCAGAGTGGTCACTCTGTCCTTCTCCATCAAGATGCAAATTCCTCAGTATTTCCAAAACCTGATTTGTAAGAAATAATGGTGCTCCCACACCAGCTCCTGTTTCAACTGCATTCGTAAGATCCTTTATGTGAAGGTCTATCTTGAATCCAGGTTTGAAATTCCTGTCAAGCACCATAGGTGCCTTTGCATCGAGTACCGTACTTCCTGCAAGTCCGCCCTTTATGGCATTGTATATGAGTTCAGGTGATACCCCTGCTTTTGTTCCGAGCACAAATGCCTCCGACATAGCTGCTATATTGAGTGCAACTATAACCTGGTTTGCAAGTTTCGTTACATTTCCAGCTCCTATGCTTCCACAGAGCACAGCACTTGAACCCATCTTCAGGAGCAAGTCCTTATATTTTTCAAAAGTCTCTTTCTTTCCGCCTACCATTATGGATAAAGTTCCATCTATGGCTTTCGGTTCTCCTCCGCTTACCGGCGCGTCTATCATATCTACTCCTTTGCCCGCAAGCTTTTCAGCCACTTCTCTCGAAACAAGAGGTGCTATAGAACTCATGTCAATAAGTACAGAACCTTTTTTTATCCCTTCTGCAACACCATTCTCTCCAAAAACAACCTGCTTTACCTGGGGTGAATTTGGAAGCATTGTTATAATAACATCGGTTTTTGATGCAACATCCTTTGCAGAAGTTCCTTCTTCAGCTCCTGCTTTTACAACTTCGTCAACAGCTGATTTATTGATATCAAATACTACAAGGTTATAACCTGCCTTTATCAAATTCTTCGACATCGGTTTTCCCATGATTCCAAGTCCTATAAATCCTATTTTCATACGTTAATCCTCCTGTACTTTAATTTATATTATTATTATCATATTTTCCGCTATTACAATCAATGTTCATTTGCACAAATATAAGTAACTATCCATAATTTGTTTCATATATATGCATAAACAAAATTTGAAACATTATGTAATTGGAGCTGGATTGAATATTCCAAGTGCATTATAGAGTCCATGAATATCCCCATAAGTTTTCTTTCTTCCACTTGCTACATCTATTATTAATTTAAACAATTCCCATCCGACTTCTTCTATACTTTTTTTACCAGTTGCTATTCTACCTGCATCAAGATCTATAAGATCAAACCATTTTTCCTTCAAAGTTGAATTACTGGATACCTTGATCACAGGACTTATCTTCAAATTATAGGTTGTACCTCTCCCCGTAGTAAATACTTGAAGTGTCATTCCCGATGCCAGCTGCATTGTTCCGCAGAAAAAATCACTAGCCGGAGTTGCCGCATAAGTCATTCCTCTCTTTTTAATTCTCTCACCTGGAGAGAGTACATCTACTATACTCGTGGTTCCCGACTTTGCAACAGAACCCAAGGCTTTATCTACTACATTTGAAAGTCCACCTTTTTTATTTCCAGGAGATGGATTCGCATCTCTGTCAACGTGTGATTTTTCAAGGTATTTATCATACCATTTCATTTCCCTGACAAGTTTTTTCAGAACTTTGTCATCTTTTGTTCTAGGTGCAAGAAGGTGTACTGCATCTCTTATTTCCGTAACTTCAGAAAACATAACTTTCGCACCGGCTCTTACAAGAAGATCTGCTGCAAATCCAACAGCAGGATTTGAAGTTATTCCGGAAAAGGCATCACTTCCACCACATTGAAGTCCAACTACAAGATCTGATACAGGACATTCCACTCTTGTACGGGAATTTAGCTTTTCAAGTTTTTTTTCTGCTTTTCTCATTATTTCATCAATCATTTCTTTAAAACCATGACATTCCTGTAAAACTACAAGATCATCGTTTTCTATTTTGGGAAATAATATTGTCGGTACAAGTTTCTCACAGCCAAGACATATAGTGAGAAGCTGTCCCCCAAAATTGGGATTCTTAGATAAATTTCTTATTGCCCTTATCGGTATTTCGGCATTATCACCGTATATAGCTACACCACAACCATATAGGTGATTAAGTGCAACAACATCATCTACATTTTTATATTTTGGAAGAAGTTCACTTCTTATTCTATCTACAGCTACATTTACCACTCCTTCCGAACATTGAACCGTAGTTGTAATTCCAAGAATATTTTTTGTGCCGACACTTCCGTCATCATTTCTGTATCCTAAAAAAGTATAACCTTCAAGGGGATTATAATGCTCCACCATATACCCACTTTTCAAATTATCCAGAGGACATGCCCTGGGAAGTCTTACTTTATCTTCATGAAGCCAGCTTCCTTTTTTAAGATCAGATTTTGCATATCCAATTATTTCACCATATCTTATGATAGGTTCATCTTTTGATACGTCCTCAAGCATTACTTTATTAGCTTCTGGAATATCTGAAAGAAGTTTAAACCCACCATCCAATAATGTATCTTTTTTTAATCCACCTTTATTTACTATAACTGCCACATTGTCTTTAGGATTAATTTTGATATATAGAGGTTCCATATTTCTGACATCCATTATATTTCACTCCTAATATAATAAGTTTATATAGTCGGTTGCAGAATACTGCAGCCATTGATTTTACTAACTTTTTTAACTCTTTAATTATATATTTCACTCCAATGTGGTATCCTGTTAAGGGGATCAATCCACAACAAAAACCACAAAGGAGGAAATTGCAATGTTTTGTTTATCTGAATTTAAACAATTAAATTTTAGCGACCAGCTATCTGAACTTAACACTTTGTCTTACCAGCATCCAGTTAAACTTTTAAAGCTTCTTGAAGAAAATTTTGATATTAATGCCTTTATTCCCAAGTCATTTACCGATAGGTATTACTCAGAATTAGGACGCGATAGAAACTTCAGTTTAGCATCAGTGCTTTCATCGCTAATTGTAATGCATATATTTAAGATCCCTACAACCAGTCTTCTTTGTATATTTTTAGCTTTATCCTCAGACATCAGGAAGTTCTGTGAACTTGATAGCCAAATCCCTGATGAAACTTTCATCAGCAGATTTAAAACTACCTTTGAAAAACAGATTGAGGAGTTATTCAGCTCAATGACTCTTAAGATTATTGAAATATGTGACGATATTGATGAAAATCTACCTAAGAATTCACCCGATATAGGTCTCAATTCCATGCTTATCTACGATACTTCAGGCTTAAAGCCAAAAGTTAAAGAGAATAACCCTAAGACACTGGTTTCAGAAATAAATAAGC